>JQID01000042.1 GCA_000770645.1 Desulfosporosinus sp. Tol-M | reverse complement strand
TGTTTCTTTGTATGTTTCTCTATATGATATTCCCCCTAAATCAACTCGTGCATATGATGGAACAGACACGGAGGCGATAATATGCACGATGGGGAGTTATCTGTTTGGCGGACCCTTATGGAGAAAGGAACACAATATCTGGGAGAAGAACAGTACCTTAAAGCTGAAGAGTATTTTTCGCAGGGCCTTATCAAGGCTTATCAATTAACGGTTCCGGAAATCGTTGCCTTTTCGTTACGACTGTTAGCGACAGTAAGGGTGCGCTTAGGAAATTTGGAGCTTGCGGAAGAGGGCTTCCAAGGGGCGTTACGTATTTGCCAAGATATTCAGAATGCTAAAGGGATGGCTGAAGCATGGGCAGGGTTAGCCAGTGTCTCAGTTAAAAAGGGAATGCTTTCAGAGGCTGGCAAGGAGTTCAAGCAAGCAATATCTATTTACCCTAGCTCATCCCCACCGTTAAGGTTAGGTATACTCTATGTAGACCTTGGTCAAGTATATGCTGCTCTTGAAGATTGGACCAGGGCCAATAGAGCATATATACAGGCACACGGAATTTGTCGCTCTAATGGATTTCCCAAGGGGGAAGCAGAGCTGGATGTTCTCTTAGGAGAATTATGCTTTCGTCAGGGGAAAAAAACGGAGGCTTCAAACTACTTAAAGCATGCTTGTCAGATTTTTGCTCTCATAGACGATGAGGTCGCTTGGGCGGACGCACTTCAATATTTGGCTTTAGTTTACTTTGAACACAATGAAATGCGTTTGGCGCTTGAAAGTCAACAAAGGTCGGTTGCCCTCTTTTTAAAATTTGATAAAGGAAATATTTCCAGCGAAAGCTGTTATTTCTTAAGTAAAATTGAACAATTTTTCGAAAACTATGAAGAAGCGAAATATTACCTGGAATTATCCATCCGGTTTTATCCCAAACAAGATTTAGATCTTGCCTTGCGCTATCAAAGCTTAGCGGGTTTATTCTTTCTTTCAATGGATTTAGCAAAGGCTGAACGCTATTATTTAAAGGCCTTAAGTCTGTTCGAGACGATAGATGATGCGCGAATCTGCGAAATATATGAAGCCTTGGCTGACCTAAAAGAAATTCGGGAGCGGAAGTTGATGCCGGTTAACTCTCCAGACATATCAGAAGATACGTTCCAAATACAGGGTGAGTTTGCACTGGAGGCTTTAGTTCGTTTGGCGGAGTTGTATGAAAAACAACGAAATTTCCGAGATGCCCTGGAATGTTACTGGAAGGCTCTTGAAATGGTACGTGATGTTGAAATGACGACAGATTGGATTGAGATTAGAGTTCAACGGGTTTCCAAACGCCTTCGCCGCAAAAAGATAAAAAGATGATTATAAAAATGTTCAAAAAGCAGGCTTTATAAATCCAGTCGATTCAGATAGAATAGCATTATAGAAAATCTCTCCAATAAAAAGAGGGATTGTAGTGGGGGTAAATCAACATGCGTGAGGAAGATGCGCTACTCCTCGAGTGCTTGGAAGACGTGTATCATACCTTTGAAAAAGCCTTGAAGAAGGCTCAAAAAGTCCGTTCGATCCATGTCCAAAAATTCGAACAAATCCTGGATGAGTTGCGAAGCGAGCGCCGGGTATTTGAGGATATTTCTATCCCAGCTCGACTCATTGTTGAACAACTTTTGGAATCCCAATTAAGAGTAGGACAAGTTGCCCTGGAAGCAGAATATCTTAGACACCCGTTTACTGGAGTTGAAGCCGTAAAGATTGAGGAATTCGGAATAATTCGTGTAAAACTTGGGAAAGTAGAAATTACTTGGCGAGATCGTAATTATTCCTATTATCTTTATCCCGATAAAGTGGAGTTAAGAGCTATGGATGAGAAGTCGGCGATCAAGTTATTTTTTTCAGTTTCCTTTAATCAGCAAATCATAGAGAGGTTTCCTGAAATAATAACGTCCCCAAATGTTGTTTATATACATCCCCAACTAGAGATTTGGCTGCAGGGTGCACAATAATGACAGATATTTCCAAGGGATTGGTACAAATTTATACAGGAGAGGGCAAGGGGAAAACAACCGCTGCCTTTGGCTTGGCAATACGTGCGGTAGGTCATGGTTTTCGGGTTTACATTATTCAGTTTATGAAAGGGAGGGGCGGTTACGGAGAACTGGAAGGTCTGAAGCGCTTGCAGCCGGAATGCCAACTCGAACACTTTGGAGCCCAGGGCTGGGTTCACAAAGGAGAGAATATCGAGGAACATAGCAAAGAAGTGCTTAAGGCTTTTAGGAGAGCTCAGGAAATCATTATTTCGGGAGAATGGAATATTGTCATTCTCGACGAAGTTCTTACCGCGCTTTGGTTTGAGCTCATACCTGAGAGCGAAGTTCTAGAATTATTGAACAAGAAACCACCCCGGGTTGAATTGGTTTTAACCGGTCGAAACGCTTCACAGGCACTCATAGAAAGGGCTGATCTAGTAACGGAAATGCTTCAAAGAAAACATCCTTTTGAACAAGGAATTATGGCACGTCTTGGAATTGAGTATTAGATAAGTGGGGATGTAACGAACTTGGAAACAAGTTTCGTTAAATCCCCACTTCATTTTCAGAAAAGAACTTGAGTATATGCCTTATCTTCATCGATAAGGCATATACTCAAGTATAGTCCGGTTAATCTTGCTGATATTAGAGGAGGGAGGGTTCCCATGGAAGTCATGAATTGGTTGCGTGAATATCGCGAATTAGAGGCTACCTTGGCGTGGGGCGGAACGTTTGCAGATTATTTACAAATGGTTACTAAAAATCCTAAATTGGCACTTCATGCTCATGCTCGAATTTATGCGATGCTCAGAGCTGCCGGAATTGAAACAGTTGGGGATCAGAAAAAGTATAAATTTTTTGACAGAGAACTTTTTGGCTTAGATAAAACCTTAGAACGCCTTGTTGAAGAATATTTTCATAGTGCGGCCAAGCGCCTGGATGTCCGCAAACGTATTTTACTTTTAATGGGGCCAGTAAGTGGTGGGAAATCGACAATTGTGAGTTTATTAAAGCGTGGGCTTGAAGAATTTACAAGAACAGAGGAAGGCGCAGTTTATGCTCTTGATGGGTGTCCGATGCATGAAGATCCCCTGCATCTGCTGCCGATGTCAATGCGCCCGCAATTTGAAGAATTGTATGGTATCCGTATCGAAGGGAATCTCTGTCCCGTTTGCCGGTTACGTTTAGATGATGAATTTGGGGGTGAAGTGGAACGTATCCCGGTGAAACGTATTATTTTCTCAGAGGAGAAACGGGTGGGGGTTGGAACTTTTACCCCTTCAGACCCCAAGTCGCAAGATATCGCGGACTTAACCGGTAGTATTGATTTTTCATCAATTACAGAATACGGGTCAGAATCCGATCCGCGCGCTTATCGTTTTGACGGAGAACTCAACAAGGCTAACAGAGGCCTGATGGAATTTCAAGAAATGCTGAAATCTGATGAGAAGTTCCTCTGGAATCTCTTAAGCCTCTCCCAGGAAGGAAATTTCAAAGCCGGGCGCTTTGCTTTAATTTCGGCCGATGAACTTGTTATTGCACATACTAATGAAAATGAATACCGGACTTTTATTGCCAACAAGAAAAACGAAGCTCTGCAGTCCAGAATTATCGTTATGCATATTCCATATAATCTCAGAGTGAGTGATGAAATCAAAATTTATCAAAAGTTAATTAGTCAAAGTGACATTCGCAATGTGCACATTGCGCCGCATAGTCTTTGGACTGCCTCAGTTTTTAGTGTTCTTTCCCGCTTAAAGCTATCAAATAAACAAGGGATGGATCTTGTGAAAAAGATGCGGATCTATGATGGAGAAGATGTGGAGGGATTTAATCAAAAAGATATTAAAGAGTTAATGGTTGAAGGAGAAGAATTAGGCGAAGGTATGGATGGCATAGATCCTCGATACGTTATCAACCGCATTTCTACAGCATTTATTCGAGATGAGCATGCCTGTATCAACGCCCTGGATATTTTAAGGGCCTTAAAAGACGGTTTAGCTCAGCATACCTCGATTAGGAAAGAAGAAAAGGAAAATCTTCTGAATTTGATCGCTGTTGCTCGCCGTGAATATGATGAAATGGCCAAGAAAGAAGTTCAGAAAGCATTTGTTTATGCCTATGAAGAATCTGCCAAGTCTCTACTGAACAATTATCTTGATAACGTTGAGGCATTTTGTAACTCTTCAAAACTGTTTGACCCAATCACCAGTGAAGAACTCGCTCCCGATGAACAACTGATGCGTAGTATTGAAGAACAAATTGGTGTTTCGGAAAACGCGAAGAAAACTTTCCGGGAGGAAATTCTGATTCGAATTTCGATGTATGCCCGTAAGGGGAAGACCTTTAGCTATGAATCACATGAGCGGTTAAAAGAAGCCATTGAAAAGAAGCTGTTTGCGGATCTTAAAGATATTGTCAAAATTACAACCTCCAGCGATCATCCGGATCAGGAGCAATTGTTAAGAATCAATAATGTCATGGAGCGTCTCGTTAATGAGCATGGCTATTGCCCGATCTGTGCCAATGAAATTATGAAGTATGTTGGAGCCCTCCTTAACCGTTAGAGAGAAAGGGGGATCAGCGTGGCTGAGGACATTATTGTGAGTCGTGATGACTGGAGTTTGCACCGCAAAGGGTACCTCGACCAAACGAGGCATAAGGAAAAAGTTGAAGAAGTCATTAAGCAGCAACTGGGCGATTTAATAGTCGATGAAAGTATCATTTTAACTGATGGTAAGAAAAAAACCAAGATTCCCATGCGTTCCCTGGAAGAATTTCGCTTTCGGTATGATTTTAATAAAAAGAATCATACCGGGCAAGGAACTAAAAAAATGGCGCCGGGCGAAATTATCGGACGCGAACAGGCTAAGGGCAAAGGCGGTGCAGGGAGTGGAGCCGGTGAGGAGCCAGGTGAGGACATCTATGAAGCAGAAGTAACCTATGAAGATCTAGCCAATATTCTCTTCGAAGAATTAATGTTACCTAATTTGGATGATAAAAAAAGGCCGCTCATTGCGCATGATCGCCCGGAGTTTAATGATATCCGAAAAAAGGGCCTCATGGCTAATGTTGATAAGAAGCGAACATTACTGGAAAGTATCAAGCGGCAGGCCTTTGCCAAGCAACAGAACAAAGACGCCAGATTGCGCATTACTCCGGAAGACTTGCGCTTTAAGACGTGGGAGACTCGACCGAATTTTGAGACCAATGCGCTTATTTTAGCGATGATGGATACCTCCGGCTCAATGGGTCAATTTGAAAAATATATTGCCAGAACATTTTTCTTTTGGATGGTTCGCTTTCTGCGCCTGAAGTATGAACACGTAGAGATCCGTTTTTTAGCCCATCATACGGAGGCCAAAGAAGTAACGGAGGAAGAATTCTTCACGCGCGGAGAAAGCGGAGGGACCCGTTGTTCATCGGTGTATAAATATGCTTTAGATATAATTGAAAGAGAATATCCACCGGCCCATTATAATATTTATCCAGTTCATTTTACAGATGGCGACAATATGGGCTCTGATAATTCCAATGCCCTGTCTCTCATGAAACGTTTGGTGGAGGTGAGTCAGGTTGTTGGTTACGGGGAGATCTTAAGAACACATTATGCCACTACTTTAATGGCAACATTAAAACGGATTAGCGATCCAAAACTACGCTTGGTGACGATCAGGGACCGCAACGAGGTATACGTCGCGCTCAAAACGGTATTTTCCTAGAGCTCAACAGGTAGGGGGTAGTTATGGACAATGAAAGGCAAACCTTAAGTACCATAGCGCAGGATATCGCTCAAGTTGCCCGTGGTATGGGACTTGATTTCTATCCTGTCAATTTCGAAATTGTACCAAGCGAAGCATTATATACGTTTGGAGCCTATGGAATGCCCGTGCGATTTACGCATTGGAGCTTTGGAAAAGCTTTTAATAGGATGAAGATGCAATATGATTTGAACTTGAGTCGAATTTATGAACTGGTCATTAACACGAATCCAGCTTATGCTTTTTTGCTGGAAGGCAATCAGTTAATCCAAAATAAGCTCGTGATCGGGCATGTTTATGCCCATGTGGACTTTTTTAAGAATAATCGCTATTTTTCACGTACGCCTAAGGACATGGTTGAGCGCATGACCACCCATGCAGAGATAATTAGAGACTATGAATTGCAGTATGGAAGAGAATGGGTTGAGCGAACCTTGGATGCGGTCCTGGCAATTCAAGAACATGTGGATTATCGATCTCACATTAGCCCCTGTAAATTAATGAAAAATGAACCAAAGCTCAGTAAAGAAAAAATTAAGGCGGGCTATCAAATTAAGACACGCATAAAAAGAGCATCTTTACCTTATGAAGATTTATGGGGAGATTTGTTAGTTGATGAAGGTAACCCTCTGCCCCAACCAGAATATGAAGACCTTTTACTCTATATTATGAAGTTTGCGCCCGGGCTCGAAGAGTGGCAAAGAGATATTGTGAGTATAGTTCGTGAGGAATCGCTATATTTCTGTCCCCAAATTGAGACAAAAATTGTTAATGAAGGATGGGCTACATTTTGGCATGCCAGAATCATGCATGAACTTGAGCTTACAGATGCTGAATCGTTGGAATTTGCGCTTATGCATAGTCAAGTCGTGCAGCCCTCCCGTCTGGGACTGAATCCCTATTATTTGGGGGTGAAAATATGGGAGTATCTTGCTCAAGTTAAATCTCCTAACGAACTTTTTGAGCTTCGGGAGTCGGAAAACGACCTTTCGTTCATCCGTAATCATCTGACTCGCGAATTAGTTGAAGAACTCAACTTATTCAATTTCCGGAAGGTTGGAGTGCACTGGCAGGTTACGGAAAATAAATGGGAGAAAGTGAGAGATAATCTCGTACAGCAACTCATAAATGGGGGACATCCCCGAATAGTAGTACTGGAAGGGGATTATGAGGGGAAAGGAGGTCTATTTCTCAAACACTGCCATGAAGGAATTGATCTCGATATCGTCTTTCTGGAGAAAACCCTTGCTCTTGTTCAATTCCTTTGGGGTAAAGCTGTCGCTCTTGAAACAGTGGTGGATACAAAGAATGTCATCTATGAATCATTCAATGGACAGGTCAGTCGTCGGCAGTTGCCGAAATCTGAGAAAAATAAAGACTACTTTGGGGAATAACCAGTATCAACTAACCATAAGCAGTTGTTAGTGATAGGTTTTATTGACCTGGATTCAATTGGCAAAGGGGGTTGGTCTATGGTAAAATACCCACGAGGCAGGAGAACTATATTATGAGAATGGAATTAAGTCAGGAGGTTTGCTTTGGAAGCAATTATTACTTTGCTGGGGCAATTCGTGGAATTTCTGATTTCTTCGTTCGGTTATTCCGGAGTGTTCTTTGCAATGGCAATCGAAAGTGCCTGTATTCCTTTACCAAGTGAAATCATCCTGCCATTTACGGGATATATGGTATTTACGGGGCACTTTGGTTTTTGGCAAGCAACAATCGCTGCAACCTTAGGGAATTTGTTTGGGGGGCTAGTCGCGTATTATGCCGGAGTATGGGGGGGACGACCTTTTTTGCATCGGTATGGGCGGTATTTCCTGATCAAGGAACGTGAACTAGCTTGGACAGAACGGTTATTTGAACGCCATGGAGAAATAACTGTTTTTGTGGGTCGAATGCTACCCATCGTGCGTACTTTTATTTCCCTACCTGCCGGTATTGCCCGCATGAACCCATTCAAAATGGCTGCATACACAGCGTTTGGTGCGCTCCTCTGGTGTGCATTCTTAATTTTTTTGGGCCAAAAATTAGGGGAAAATTGGGATTCGCTTAAGCCATATTTTCATCGGGCAGACGTAGTCATTGGAGGGGCGCTTGTTTTAGGGGTTCTTTACGTGGTGTGGAAACGCCGCCAACGCTAATCGATCGGTCTCTCACAAACTAAGATATATTGAGTTTCGAACCACGAACTTCGAACTTCGAACCTCGAACCTCGATCAGGGGAAGGTTGGTTGGGCATGCACGGTTTAGAACATTATTTATTGGACATAATTTATCATTATCGCTATGTCGGCTTATTTATGTTGCTAACTGGGGGTATGATAGGTATTCCGGTACCCGATGAAATTCTAATGACGTTCAGTGGGTTCCAAACGTCATTAGGACGAATGGACTTTGGAAGAACCCTCTTGGTTGCCACCTTAGGCAGTTTCCTGGGGATGAACCTGAGTTATTGGATTGGAAGACGTTTAGATACTCCATTTCACAAGATTGCACCGATACTTCATCTTAATGAAGAAAAAATTGCTCAAGCTGAACATTGGTTTCAGCGGTTTGGTGATCGACTTATTGTTATTGGGTATTTTTTCCCTGGTTTCCGTCACTTCACTGCCTATTTCTCCGGGATGAGTGAACTCCATTACGGGCGATATGCTACTTTAGCAGGGGTGGGGGCCTTTATTTGGGCCTTAACATTTATTACCCTTGGTCGAATCCTGGGAGAACAGTGGCAAAAAATCATGTATATTTTGCACCATTATATGGCACTGGGTGGAATAGTGCTGGCTATTATTGTGTTTTTGATCTATCTTTACAGTACAAAAAGAAGCCGTTTTTATCAAAAAGACTAAAACGGGGTATTTTAACTTCACAGTACAGGCTGGTTCTAACCAAGTTTTCTTTATAGAGGTCTACCATACATTAGGGAAATATAAAGTGCAGTGGTATAATACGAAGATAATAACCCAGCATAAAGGAGGTCACTCAGTTGACAAATGAAAATGCACAGGAACCAGAATTTAAGGAAAACCCAATCGTAACAATTGAAATGGAAAACGGCAGTATGATTAAGATTGAACTTTATCCGGCGATAGCACCCCAAACGGTTAAGAATTTTGTGTCTCTCGTCTCTCAAGGTTTCTATGACGGTCTCATTTTTCATAGAGTTATCCCAGGCTTTATGATTCAAGGTGGTGACCCTAATGGGACAGGGATGGGTGGCAGTAAGCAAACAATCCCCGGCGAGTTTTCTGGTAACGGTTTTAATAACGATTTGAAGCATGATAGGGGCATTATTTCAATGGCTCGCACCTCAGCCCCTAATTCAGCCAGTTCCCAATTTTTCATTGTAGTCAAGGCTGCAAGCCATTTAGATGGACAGTATGCTGCTTTTGGAAAAGTAATTGAGGGTATGGGGGAAGTCGATCGAATTGTTAGTGTTCCAAAGGGGCGTGGAGATAAACCCTTAGAAGATCAGAAGATGGGAAAAGTTACCATTAAGCCCTAGCTTTCTTGTTTGTTTTAATATTTATCATCGGGGAAAGAGGAGGGCCTAGCCCTCTTTTTTTTGTAAGGAGGTGTTTTTATGTTAGACTTGATGCGTTTATTTGGTCAAGTTGTGGAGGAACAGAGTTTTACGGTTGTTGCGCGGAAATTGGGAATTAGCCAACCCGCGGTTTCCAATCAGATGCGGGCGCTTGAAGAAAAACTAGGGGTCAAATTGCTATACCGCAAGGGAAAGAGTTTTGCACTAACCCCTGAGGGAGAAACAGTTTATCGGCATGCTTTGCACTTGATCGATGAATGGACAGAGCTAATGCGAGAAATCAGTGGTTCAGAAAGAGTAATGAACGGGAAAGTGCATATTGGGGCTTCGCACATTCCAGGTGAATATTTGCTCCCAGTTTACATAGCTTCTTTTCGAAAATTGTATCCGCAAATTAAGTTTAAACTGTCCATAGGGGATAGTCTTGAAATGGCAGAAAAGGTCCTTGCTCAAGAAGTTGATTTTGCAGTTGTTGGAGCCGTTTTTGATACGGAAAAACTAACCTCTGAATTATGGATGAAGGATGAGCTGGGTTTTGTAGTCTCTGGTGACAATAAATTGAGTTTGAGCGGCTATATTAAAATAAACACACTCATGGAAAAACCTCTGATTATTCGGGAGATCGGGTCTGGACATCGAAGGGCATTTGAGGAAGCGCTTTTGAAACAGGGGCTTGATTTAAATGACTTTAACATAGCTTTAGAAGCCGGTAGTACGGAAGCTGTAAAAAATGCTGTTCGATCTGGTATTGGGTACTCATTTCTGTCAAAACATGCGTTAGAATTTGGTGAGAAACACGGTTTAGTATGGATCAACGTCGAAGATTTTTATATCGAACGTGGTTTTTACCTCTTAACCCGTCGGAATAAATGTTTAACTTCTATTGCGGATGAGTGCTATCGCTATCTGGCGAATCAGAAGTCAGAGGCCGGAGGCCAGAAGTCAGAGGTCTGAGGCCAGAAGTCAGAAGTCAGAGGTTGGAGGAGAGGCACACTTGAACTGGTTTCTAAGTGAATTTAATATTCGAGCATGGCGTTTAATTAACAATTACGAACTAGCGAAGGCTGCTGATGTTACGCTGATTTATGGACAAAAAGGACTTGGGAAAACGGCCATGTTACGCTATCTATACCAACAAAGGGGACAACATGAGGGGGGGATACTAGCGGATGGAATGGCTTTTGCTCGTCAGTATGCTTACGCCGCTCAGGGTAACAAGCTTAAGCCATTCAGGCAGCGATACCGTACAACCCGGTTACTGCTCATTGATGATCTCCAATTCTTAGAAGGTAAAGTCAAAACTATCGAGGAACTCCATTATACTTATGAATATGTCATTGGAAATGGGGGCAAGATGGTGATCACACTCGAAGCCGATTCCCCGCAACTGGAATTTCTAGGGGAGCGGCTCGCCTCGCGATTCTTGAGTGGAGTAGTGATACCAATAGAGAGACCCTTGGTAAATGAAATAGGGCAGTTTATAGGGGAATATATTCACCATAAGCACCTTATTATGGACACGGAGGTTCAGGGAATAATCGCAAAGCGTACGGAAAATTTAGCAGATGCTATAAGGATCATAGAACAATTTGTTAAATTCGCTGAATTTCAACAAGCTAAGTTGAGTATGCAATATTTCTATTTATATTGGGAAGATATAGATAGAAAAAGAAATATAGCTACTGAACCAATAAATATAATTAGAATAGCTGCTCAAACCATGGAAATCCCAGTTGAGGAATTAGTAGGACCAAGTCGAAAACCCAGGGTAAATGAAGCAAGAGAATTGGCGATTTACACAATACGGACACTCTGTCAGATTTCTTATCCGGCAATTGCATGTTATTTTAATCGTAAATACTCTACCATGATAATCTCGTATAAAAAAATGCAAGAAAAACTTACTAAAAATAAAGAATTAGAAGATAAATACAGAAAAATACTAAAGGTATTTCAGGGATGAGTATAGGAGTCTGTTGCGGATATTGTGCTTCGCGGCGGAGCTATCTTAAAGACTTGCACGTTGCGAAGTAATGTGGACAGTAGAAGGCCGGCAGAAGGCCTTAGGACAACTACATAAATTAGTATTACATACGAGGAGGTTTATATATTGAATAATTTGCGTGCCCCCGAACTCTTAATTGATAAGGATGGACTATGGTACGCCGACGGCGCGCTTATGATTAAAAAAGAAATTATTAAGTTATTTGCTTCTCATCTTAAAAAAGATGGTCATGATAAATATCATATAGATATGCAGAATCAACTGTACCCGGTGAGGGTGGAGGACGCTCCTTTTTTCGTTCAATCGGTAACCGAGCAGGTTGGTCGGCTTATGATACAGCTTTATGACGGCCGAATGTTTCCCCTGCCCCCGGGTAATATTATCATGAAAAATAATATCCCCTATATCTCTTTATTCTGGCAGAGTGATACGAAACTGTCTCGTTCTTCCTATTGTGAGTTATGTAAAAACGCGATCGAGCGGGATGGTCATTATTTTATCAAATACGGCGATAACGAATGGCTCATTGAAGAGATAACATAAATTATTCCGTACGTTACCTACGGGATGTTGGTGTGATCTCACACAGTGCCCGGGATTAGTAATTCATGCTGATGCTTAGGACTATAAATATAGTTTTTGTTAGAGGTGGAGGTTTCACCCGCCGAGAATGTCGGGTCGTGGTGGAGATGCAGACACCCGTATTCTTTTAAGGAGGAGATAGTTTAATGATTTATTCTCATGAAGTAGAAAACATGTGTACAGTTGCAAAAGGACCTAAGCATGGTCCAGCGCCGATTCCTGAGGAAGGAAAGTGGGTCAAGGCTTATGATGTAAAAGATATTTCCGGTCTTACCCACGGTGTTGGCGGGTGTGCACCACAGCAAGGGGCTTGTAAAATCACTTTGAACGTTAAGGAAGGAATTATTGAAGAAGCCTTGATTGAAACTATAGGTTGTTCGGGGATGACTCACTCAGCGGCTATGGCTTCGGAGCTGCTGCCGGGGAAAACTATTTTAGAAGCGATGAATACGGATCTTGTATGTGACGCAATCAACGTCGCAATGAGAGAACTTTTTTTGCAAATTATTTATGGCAGGACACAGACTGCCTTTTCTGAAGGCGGTTTGCCTATTGGGGCCGGGTTAGAAGATCTGGGAAAAGGGTTGAGATCCCAAGTTGCCACTATGTATGGAACAAAAGTAAAAGGAACACGTTATTTGGAAATGGCTGAGGGATATATCACCAGTATGGGGTTGGATGAAAACAATGAGGTTATAGGATACAAGTTTGTTCACCTCGGGAAAATGATGGAAATGGTCGCAAAAGGTATTGATGCAAATGAAGCGATGAAAAAAGCGACAGGACAATATGGCAGATATGATGAAGCTGTAAAATATATCGATCCAAGACAAGAATAAATCACAAAAGGAGGAAAATGTTATGCTATTATTTGAAAGTTATGAGAGAAGAATAAATCAAATTACAGCTGTGTTAGAGAAAAATGGTATGAAGAACCTTGAAGAAGCCAGAATAATTTGTTCAGATCAAGGAATTGATGTGCACGCAATAGTAAAAGCAATCCAGCCTATTTGTTTTGACAATGCTTTATGGGCTTATACCTTAGGCACCGCCATTGCAATAAGAAAAGGGCTGAAGACAGCCGCTGAAGCCGCTGTCGCCCTTGGTGAAGGTTTGCAGGCATTTTGTATTCCTGGCTCGGTTGCAGATCAGCGTCAGGTGGGCATTGGACATGGAAATTTAGCTGCCATGCTGCTCAGGGAAGACACGAAGTGTTTTGCATTCCTGGCCGGTCATGAATCCTTTGCTGCGGCAGAAGGAGCTATTGGGATTGCAAAATCGGCCAACAGAGTCAGAAAGCAGCCGCTAAGAGTCATCTTAAATGGTCTTGGTAAAGATGCTGCCTATATTATATCCAGGATAAATGGCTTCACTTATGTTGAAACAGAATTCGACTACTTCACCAGTGAATTAAAAATTGTTGAAGAAAGACCTTTTTCCAAAGGTGATAAAGCCTTAGTCAAATGTTATGGTTGTGATGATGTTCGTGAAGGGGTAGCTATCATGCATCATGAATCAGTTGATGTATCAATTACAGGAAACTCGACAAACCCTACACGCTTCCAACATCCGGTTGCTGGAACGTATAAAAAAGAATGCAGCGAACAAGGTAAGAAATACTTTTCAGTTGCCTCTGGCGGCGGCACAGGAAGAACCCTCCATCCTGATAACATGGGAGCAGGTCCTGCTTCCTACGGCATGACCGATACAATGGGAAGAATGCATTCCGATGCACAGTTTGCAGGGTCATCATCTGTACCAGCCCATGTAGAAATGATGGGTCTTATTGGGATGGGTAATAATCCGATGGTTGGAGCCTCCGTTTCGGTTGCTGTAGCGATTGAAGAAGCAATGAAATAAATGATGCAATTACGCATTCCCAACCGTAATTTTGAAATTGAGATAAGTGGTATAGGCTCCTACTGAAACTAGGAGCCATTTTGTTTTTGACGGGAAGAGGAGGCTGCCATCATCACCCTTCTTCTTCTATCCATGGCACCAGGCTTTTCTTAAATCTTCTAATCCCTCCGCGCGGATCCGGCACATCCCCTTTGTAGCGTGGAATCACATGGATATGCAGGTGAAAAACTGTTTGGCCCGCCGCCTCCCCTACATTTACTCCTACGTTAAAGCCGTCCGGAGCAAATCGTTCATCCAGCCTTGACTTTACCGCATGCAAAAGCTCCCAGCAGCTGGACATTTCTTCAGTTGTTATTTCGAACAGACTTGCTACATGCCGTTTGGGGACAATTAGCGTATGCCCAATAATTAGAAGGAAACTTGTCCAAAAAAGCCAGGGCCAGTTCATTTTCTGCTAGGATTTTAGTCTCCGGTCGGAAACAGAAAAAACAATGTGCCGACATCTTAATACATCCTCCAATACTCCATAAGTAATTTCCACCTTATGCCATTTATAAAAAGCACTATTTAAGATACGATAACGCAGTGACCCTGAATAATAAAGTTTTAGATTGTTATGCAATATGATGGAGGAATTTGGTAACTGATGTAGAATCATAGTAAGAGCCCACTTCTACCCGGCAAGTTTAGGGATGTTCCGGGTGGACAAAATCTATATGTTTTCCACTGGGAATAATCGGGGGGGTGATATTCTGAAGAGTAAATATGATAATTATTACTACTGGGAAAATATTATAAAGAAGTCCAAAGGTATTAATCCATTTGCTAATGATCCGATTACTGAGAAATCGGTATTCTTCCATGGGGTTATTATTAACTGTAATGGAGGGAGTTACGAAAGATGGCTGCACTTTCCCGATAATGAAGCTCTGCTTGGCTTTTTAAATTATATTTTTATGTCAATGGCATTTTTTTCTTTCCTGTCTAATGAGACAGAAGTATTTATGCAAGGTGATCTTGATGAAATGCTGGATATAATGACTGATTCCGAAAAATGCAGCCAGAAAAATTTGATTCCCGAAATGAGAGAATTCAGCAGCCAGATCAGAGAACTTTGGAATTATAAGGGCGAAAATTGCTTTGAGGAACTCAAAAAGTTCATGGTGGACTATAATGAGCGATGGAACAAGGATCTAGTACTATTTTCATATATCGATGTTTTCAGATCACCTTTTGAACTTGGTAAATACATGGTTGAGACGTATGAAAAATCGAAAGAAGCTGACATATCTATGTTAGAAGACCAGCTGGGAGTTTCTAAAGGAGACTGGCTTCAGATTTGCAGTACGGTCTATGAGAATGAGTTCATGAAAAGAAAGTTTACAGAGATAGTAAACAATCGTATAAAAGATATGTTGTTTTTATTTTGGGGGAGGTAAGCTATCCATGGATTCTAGAAGAGGAAATAATACAAAGCGGCTCCGTCGCAGCATATGAATCAAAAGAAGAAGCTAAGCTAGAAATAACTGTAGGCTCCTTCTTTTTGGAAGAATTAAGCATATGGAGCAATTATTCAAAGAGGGGCATACTTTGCTTTATAGGGTTAGCGGGGGCTTTTGGCTACTCTTTAACAAGAATTTTTGTAATTTCTGCGATATATAATGTATGATAGTCGTCATCATGATACCATTTTTCGTTTAGTTCTTGCGCAATAAAGCACTCGGGCTTAAACTTTTGGGCATAAAGTTTCCTGCAGAGAATGGTCATATTTGCTTCTCCAAAATGCGGAATTTCATCGGTATGAAGCAGCGTTAGTTTGGAATTCTTAATTTTGTCTTCATCTCTGCCGGACTTTGTTCCAAGGTAACTTAATGTTTTTTTATAACTGCTATCGAAAAAAGTAAGTGAAAATGTGTCGGAGTTATCTACAAACTCCTTTGTATAGCGTTGTGGACGCATCACAATATAGGCAACATTTTTTGCCCACATTACACCAAAACCACCCCAAGAGGCAGTCATCGTATTGACCTTTCCATCCTTTTCAGCCGTAATGAGCATCCAATCTTGACCTATTAACTTAAATGGATTTTGTTCAATAAGTTCTGGTTTGATTTCATTAAATTTAAACATACATTATTCTCCTTTAGTTCAATTGTTGATTTTATACAAAACGGTGCAGAATAGCTTTATAGGGCTTACCCGAAAGGTAATTTTGAAACTGAGTCAGGAGACTGCCCAAAATTTCTCGGTGAATAGGGGATGGTGTATACTGATATTCTATCACAAAATGAAGAGATAAACCCTTCAAATTTATGTTATGTCATGATTGCTTTTTGTAGCCATGGGGAATGCCTTGATCTTCCGTTTAATGATGCAAAAAGTGTGTTCTTTTATGCTATAATTGTAACGAAAAAGTATCTGTTAGAAGAAAGCGAGGGGTCAATCGTTTGAAAATGACTGGAGCAGAGGCAATTATAGAATGCCTGAAAAATGAAAAAGTAGATGTGGTTTTTGGCTACCCCGGTGGGGCAGTGTTAACGCTATATGACGCTTTGTACAAAGAGGATTTTTATCATATTCTAACTAAACATGAACAAGGAGCGGTCCATGCGGCCGATGGTTATGCCCGAGCGACTGGAAAGGTCGGGGTTGTAATTGCTACTTCCGGCCCAGGGGCAACTAATTTGGTGACCGGAATTGCCACAGCCTATATGGATTCGATTCCTTTGGTTGCTCTTACGGGTCAAGTTACCGTGCCACTGATCGGAAGGGATTCTTTTCAGGAGGCGGATATTCGTGGGATTACGACCCCTATTACCAAACACAACTACTTGGTGAAAAAAGTTGAGGATTTACCCAGGGCTCTTAAAGAAGCCTTTTATATTGCCCGCACAGGTAGGCCGGGGCCCGTGGTCGTTGATATAGCTAAAGATGTCTTTGCCGCTCCCATCGATTATCAATACCCGAAAGAAGTTAAGCTGCGGGGGTATCATCCTTTGTATGAGGGAGATTTAGAGACGATCGATCAGGTCCTTGAGGAACTTAGATTAGCACATAAGCCGCTTATTTTTGTCGGAGGCGGTATTAATCTGTCCGATTCGGCAGAGGCGTTAAGAGTTTTAATAGGACAGACAGGTTTTCCGGTAATTTCGACTTTGATGGGTTTGGGTAGTATTAAGTCTGATCATCCCCAGTTTTTAGGTATGGTAGGGATGCATGGGACTTACGCAGCTAATATGGCCACGACGGAATGTGATTTGATGTTGGGAATCGGGGTTCGTTTTGATGATCGGGTCACCGGATTCCTAAGCGAATTTGCTCCTAAGGCCAGAATCATCCACTTTGATATCGATCCGGCTGAAATTAACAAAAATGTGTTAGTCCATTTGCGTGTTCCCGGAGACATTAAATGGTCAATACCTGCGCTATCCGAGCGGGTTAAGGAAGTCGCCGGCGGGTTGCAGGAACAGATTCGTGCCTGGGTAGAGAAAGTCCGTTTCTGGCAACGAGAAAAGCCCTTAACTTATGAGCAGGATCCGGAGCTTGTCATGCCCCAAAAGGTGGTTGAGAAAGTCAGTCAATTGACTCAGGGGGATGCGGTGATTGTTACCGATGTCGGACAACATCAGATGTGGGTTGCGCAATACTACGGGTTTCAAAATCCGCGCTCGTTGCTTACATCCGGTGGGCTCGGGACGATGGGCTATGGTCTTCCCGCTGCTCTGGGAGCGCAATGTGGCTTACCTGATCGGAAGGTTATCCTGTTTGTCGGTGACGGCGGAATTATGATGAATTGTCAGGAACTGGCGACGGCAGCGGATTATAATTTCCCGGTTAAAGTACTGATCCTTAATAATCAGTCTTTAGGTATGCCCGCTCAGTGGCAAAGGATGTTTTACGGTGGCCGTTATTCCCATACAAGCCTCAAAGGACATACTGATTTTGTCAAATTGGCCGAAGCGATGGGGGTGACCGGTTTAAGGGTGACAAAACCGGAGGAACTTGACATTGTCCTGGAAGAAGCGTTAGCTGCGCCTGGTCCTGTAGTAGTGGATATTCGGATCCCGGAAACAGCAGATGTCTGGCCGATGGTTCCGCCGGGCGGACGTTTGGATCAGATGGTTTTTGGGCGGTAGACTTGCCAATACCGGCAATAGATCAGTGAGTTTTTACTAATAACCTTTCCATGTGATTAATAAGTGGCCAGGCAGATGAAAAAAGCCCATAAAAAAAGCCGGATTACCGGCTTAATCATTTGGCAGAGGGTTATAATAATAAGTATAGATGCCGTGGAAGATGGCGGTGGCAACGTTCTCCCGGAATGTCTGGTTTTGTAATCTGGCTTCTTCATAGGGATTAGAAATAAAGGCGGTCTCAAGCAAAATGGCAGGCATAGTTGTATTACATAAAACATAAAATCTTGCTTCTTTGAGTCCGCGGTCCTTTGTGTCAAGCATGTCGATGGCGGCAGAGTGGATGCTGTCGGCAAGTTGTAGGCTCTTGAGATATTGAGGATTATCTATGCAATAATAAGTTTCAGTGCCTTGGATTTCAGGTTTAGAATAGGCGTTATCATGGATGCTAATAAATAAGTCTGCCTTTGTTATATTGGCTAAGTTTACCCGGGCTTGAAGGTCCTCCATTTCAGTATAATTTGCAGCCGGAGAGATATCTTTATCTCGAGTTAGAATTGTCTTGGCACCTGCTTGACGTAAGATATCATTTAAGGCAAGCGCTATTGCAAGATTATTATTTTTTTCATAAGTTTGATTTGGACCGATTGCCCCCGTATCCGGTCCGCCATGACCGGGGTCAATCAAAATCGTCTTGCCCGCTAAGGCGTTAGCGGGGATCCCTTGAAAAGGATTAGCGAGAACTTCTTTGGAAGGGTCGTAAATTTGGATAGGCGGAGGAGTAATGACATCGTCACCCCTTGAGGGAGGATCCGGTTTTTTGATTTCTGAGGGAAGTGGGGGGAAGTCTTTTAGATTAGCTGTATATTTCGAAGAAGTTTTTCCTTCAATAATGTTTTGAGAATTAGAACTAATAACGGCTGTTCCGCCAAGTATATACACTGTGCCATTCACACTTAAATCAATG
>JQID01000001.1 GCA_000770645.1 Desulfosporosinus sp. Tol-M | reverse complement strand
TTTACAACAACAGCGGCACAGGACACAACAGCACCTATATGGACCAGTGCCACCCTAACGGCAAGCGGTATAACCCAAACCGGGTTAACCCTGACTTGGAGTGTGGCAGCAGACAATATTGGCGTAACAAATTACAAAGTGTACAAGAATGGCACTGCGATAGATATATTACCTGTTAGTACCCTGACAAGTTTGACTTATGACGTTTCGGAGCTAACTGCCGCTACCAAGTACAGCTTCAAAGTAGAAGCAGGAGACGCAGCAGGTAACTGGAGCATTAATGGTCCGAGTACTAGTATAACTAGTATTGGTGTCCCACCAACTTTGCAAAAAAATGAAACTATATCAGGTAAGAAAATATTACTGACATTTGATAAAGCAATGGCTGATCCTAAAGGTAAACAGGTAGAATTCAGTCTGAATGAAGTAGATGGGGATGGTAATCAGGTTACCAATTCCATAATTTCAGTTGGTCTAAATAGTGAAGACAAAAAGGTAATTGAACTGACCATTAAGGAGTTAATAAAATTCGGATATACCGTAACCGTCGGATACGCAAAAGGGTCGGTAACGGCGGCAGATGGAGGAGTCCTGGAAACATTTGTGCTCCAAACTGTCACGAATCATGTTCCGCAGCCAGTAACAGAAAATTTAGTAACAGTTAGCAGCGACGGTTTAAATAAAAATATTAATATAACCGAAAAAACAAAACAGCAGGTTTCTGATCCTATTTATGTAGAGGTGCCAAGTAATGTCAGTGATGCAACTATTATTGTGTCAGAATTATTAAACGTCACAACTGGTGACACGCGCACAACAAATCCACTGCCAACGTTAAATATCAATGTCACCACAGAAATTAGCCAAGATCCAGTTAAAGTAGCTATTCCCGCGGGGACGACTATCAGTGCACCGGCTGAGTGGGATGGGACAATCAATGTCCCGACAGTGAAAGAAAAGAATACAGTAACAGTTCCGGCTGTTTCAGGGAAAACAACTGCAGTTGAATCAGTCATTGAAGTTGGTTACGGTGATATCCCGCTTACTTTCAGTAAGGCGGTAAGAATCCTTATTCCTGGACAGGCAGGCAAAGAAGTCGGCTATAGCAGAGGAGAAGTATTCACTCCAATCAATACGGTTCTAAGTGCAGACAACCAGGCTACAGCAGACAGTGAACTATCGGATGGCGAAGACGGATATATTAATGTAGGTTCCGACCTTGTCATCTGGACCAAGCACTTTACAAAGTTTGTAACCTATGCTGAAACTGCAATCCCAACCAGTGGGGGATCTGGCGGCGGTGGCGGAGGACCTGTGACTGTGACACCTCCTCCAGGGACAATTATTATCGGCGGAAACAATACCGAATATAACCAAAAAGTACTAAATGGTTTGTCTAATGCCACTACGCAGCAAAAGCAGGTTGCCCAGCTGCCGTCTAATGCCCCGGTCATAGACCCGGAAGATACTACTCTCAAAACCCTGACAACTAATGACGGTATCAAAGTAGTTGTGCCAGCCGGTGC
>JQID01000126.1 GCA_000770645.1 Desulfosporosinus sp. Tol-M | reverse complement strand
CCGGCTTGTCCGGGTTAGGGGATTTGATTTAAAGGTTAGGGTGTAACTGCGGCTGTGGCAGCACTGGTTTGTGTGCCAGAATAGGCATTGATACCTGTCGCGACAACCTTAATGTACTTACCTGAATCGCCAGAAGCTATGACATAGGTGTTTGATGTTGCGCCAGTAATATCACTATACTCGCCGCCAGCGGTATCACATATTCGCCATTGATACGTTGCTGTTGCTGCGCCCGGGGTTAAGGCCCCTGCTGTCAACGTCTGTCCTACTTGTACTGTACCGCTTATTGCTGCTATTGCGGTTATAGGTGTTGTTGCAACTTGTTCCGGCAGCACCTGGGTTGCTGTCAAGTCAACCTTAATACCATAGTGGGTGCGATTATTAGTTGAATTATATGCAGTTTGGGAAGCTGTTCCCAGAGTGGTGTCAGTTGTATCACTTGATGCAATTCCTACAATACCCGCACCTACTTGTGCACCAGCATCATATGCCCATCTCCATTTAACGGTCT
Organism: Desulfosporosinus sp. Tol-M; assembly: GCA_000770645.1. Lineage (GTDB taxonomy): Bacteria > Bacillota > Desulfitobacteriia > Desulfitobacteriales > Desulfitobacteriaceae > Desulfosporosinus. The sequence continues at coordinate 1,169 of JQID01000126.1, read as the reverse complement.
GGGATATAGCAACCGGAGTATTACTGTTGTTGGCCACCTTGGCAATCCTAAAGGTTTCGTCATCTGTGGTCGGGTCGGTTAATGGATCATCTGTGGTTTCGGCTATCTTCACAGCCAGTGCCTCGGGAAGATCAGTAAGTGTTACCCAGTTTGCTCCATCATTTACTGAATATTCCACGGGAACCGCAGCGTTACCGGCAAGTTCCGTTATATCAATCAATACATCAGCATCAACATCAGCAATATAATTCATCTTAAGCGTAAATTCGTCTCCCACGCCGGGGGCAATAATAAATGTGGCCCCATCAGCCGCTTTTTGATTAATGTGGGTAGCGTATAAGTGGTCAAAAAGAGCCAATTCGGTATTACCCTCAGGTGCCCCCATGATGGTACCATCTCCCTGAGCTGAAAAGCTCCATCTTGCCACTAAGGCGGTATCTTGACCGGCGTATTCACTGGTGTACTTGGCGAAGGTGCCCGACAGCATCACTGTGGAAATTAAGCAGACGATCAAGAGCAGCGCACCAAGTCTAAACGTTTTCTTTGTCTTATTCATATACATCATCCCTTTCTTCACATACTCCTCTCATTTTAGTTAGCTAAATTGGTACGCCCTCTCACCTCCCTTAAATCAATTATCGTCCTCTCTTACCCACTTTCGAAGCCCACCCTAAAAGTGTAGAGGGTTGTCATACCCTAAGATGCTGTGTAAAAATGAACATAAAGAGATACACACATTTATGATGATTACATATTATGCTGTCAGCTCAAGAGATTTGTAATCTTGGGTTTCCCTTTTGGACTGCTCCAGAATAAATATTCTTACAATTTTCATTTATTCTAAATATATCGTTAGCATTTCATAAAATTGATGTCTTTGTGTCAAGTCATGACTTAGCTTGAAATTCGGCGTATATCTTTGAAAATATGCGAAAATTTGCGAAAATACTGTAATTTTAGTATAAAAAAGCCTTATAATTAGAAGTGGAGTAGTTCTTGTCCAAATCTAGGTATACGGCTGTAACCGTCGATCAGTATGTTAAGAAGTTCAGAGAAAATGGCAAGCCCATAAAGGATATCAACGACATAATTCGGAACGAGTCTTCGAAGAAACGATGTGTCCAGTACTTTTTGGAGAGATAATTCGGCATTAAGAGATAAATTTCCCT
>JQID01000114.1 GCA_000770645.1 Desulfosporosinus sp. Tol-M | reverse complement strand
CTGGGGCCCACTTTTCGTTATGCTGGAAGAACAGTGAATGATCTCATAAAGGACGGCATGCCGAAAACAGCAGCGGTTGGTTTATTGGCAACTATATTTAGTATCGGCGGCGGCCTATTTTTAGGAACGATAGCGGCCTTAGGTCGGAATAAAACCCCTGATATTGCGGCAACTGTGCTTTCTACAATCGGTATCTCAGTACCGGGTTTTGTTCTCGCTACTTTATTCCAGTATTATTTAGCCTATAAAACCGGTTGGTTTCCCCCGGTTGGTTGGGGTGAATGGAAACAGCTTGCGCTTCCCTCGCTTGCCTTAAGTGCCTACCCTCTTGCCCAAGTAACGCGCTTGATGCGGACAAGCATGTTGGATGTTTTAAGTCAAGATTATATCCGCACTGCTCGTGCCAAAGGCTTACCAAGCTATCTAATTATTACACGACATGCTATGCGAAATGCGCTATTACCAATTATTACGTATTTGGGACCATTCTTTGCCTATATCCTGACAGGTAATTTCGTGGTGGAATTTATTTTTAACATACCGGGTATTGGTCAGTTCTTCGTAACCAGTATCAATAATCGTGACTATCCAACTATTATGGGGATTACCATATTGTATTGCACTCTCCTTGTGGTATTCAACCTGTTGGTGGATATTGTCTACACGTTGGTTGATCCGCGGATCAAACTGGCCAAGCAGAAGGGGGCGTAAGCATGAGCTTATCACCAAGTATGTTCGAACCGGCGGAGTCTCAAGTTTCTACGGATGCAAAAGCGCATCCTGGGACGTCTCTTTGGCAAGATGCGTGGCGACGGTTTAAGAAGAATTATCTCGCTATGCCCGGTCTGGTAGTTCTTGGTCTGCTCGTGATTTTTTCTTTCGGTGGGCCGATGTTTTCGCATTATAATTACTTTACAAATGATCTGGATAATCTTTTTGCATCTCCATCCTGGATTCATCCCTTTGGCACAGATGATCTGGGAAGGGATATAATGACCCGGATTATGTATGGGGGAAGAATCTCTTTAGAAATTGGTTTAGTATCAGTGATGATTAATCTAGTACTAGGAGTCTCTTACGGTGGGATTTCCGGTTATTTTGGCGGCAGAGTCGACAATATTATGATGCGTATTATCGATATCATCTATAGTGTACCAGACTTGCTCTATGTCATTTTGCTTATGGTCTTATTGGGCCAAGGCGGCCTGATTAATATCATGATCGTCTTAGGGATTGTTAATTGGATGGCTATGGCTAGAATTGTTCGAGGGCAAATTCTTGCCTTGCGTGAACAGGAATATGTTTTGGCTGCTCGTACCCTCGGAGCAAATACCAGGAGACTGTTGTTTAAACACCTCATTCCGAATACAATTGGTCCAATTATCGTGACGCTTGCTATGCAGATCCCTGCCGCCATCTTAATGGAGGCATTTCTGAGCTTTATTGGAATTGGTATCAAGCCCCCTTTAGCAAGCTGGGGTTCTATGGCCTCAGCGGGTAGGTTAAGTATTCCCTCACATCCCAATGCCTTACTTCTTCCTTCGTTGGCTATCACTATAACAATGTTGGCCTTTAACTTTGTTGGTGACGGTTTGCGGGATGCCTTTGACCCTAAAATGCGGAAGTAGAGGAGGATGAAATATGGCGTATTTGCTGGAAGTTAAAGACTTATGTACCTCTTTCTTTACCCATACCGGTGAAGTTAAGGCTGTTAATGGTGTAAGCTTCCACTTGGACGTTGGTGAGGCTATAGGTATTTTAGGGGAATCTGGCTGTGGGAAGAGCGTTACTGCCCAATCCATAATGCGTTTAATTCCTGATCCCCCCGGGAAAATCATGGGGGGCAGTATTAATTTTATGGGGGAGGACCTACTGAAAATAAGTGAAAAACAAATGGAGTTCATCCGTGGTAAAGATATCAGTATGATTTTCCAGGATCCTTTGACCTCGCTAAATCCAGTCCTAACTATTGGATTGCAACTGACGGAGGTTCTTAAGCGGCATGAGGGGTTAACCGGCCAGGCAGCAACTGACCGTGCCGTCAAGTTTTTAGAATTGGTGGGAATATCTAATCCCGAAAGCCGTTTTAATCAGTATCCTCATCATTTTTCCAGTGGTATGCGTCAACGGGTTATGATTGCTATTGCCTTGGCCTGTAACCCCAAATTGCTCATTGCAGATGAGCCTACTACTGCCCTTGACGTGACGATCCAGGCCCAGATTTTAGAATTGATGAGAGATCTCAAGAGTAAAATTAATACCTCTATCATTATGATTACCCACGATTTAGGGGTAGTAGCGGGGCTTTGCAGCAGGGTTATTGTAATGTACGGTGGAAGGATTATTGAAAGCGGCAATACTAAAGATGTTTACTATAAACCAAAACATCCCTATACTTGGGGCCTTTTGAAATCTGTACCTTGCCTGGATGCGGATAGGAACACGAAACTTATCTCCATCCCCGGTACGCCCATAGACCTCCATAATTCTCCAAAAGGATGTGGATTTGCGCCGCGTTGCATGCACTGTATGCGAATCTGCACCGAGCAAACACCGGAATATACCCAACTCGGCGAAGGGCGCCAGGTGGCTTGCTGGCTGCAACATCCCCAGGCTCCCAGAGTAGCTGAGCTGAAAGGGAGAGTATAAACCATGGCGGTACATGAAGAATATATCTTAGAAGTCAATAACTTAGTCAAGCACTTCCCCCTGGGTGGGGGTTTGTTTACCAAAAAGAAACAAATAGTCCAGGCTGTTAATGGAATTAGTTTTAAGGTAAAAAGAGGGGAAACCCTGGGCATTGTTGGAGAAAGCGGGTGCGGTAAGTCAACGGCCGGAAGGTCGATCATTCGGCTTTATGAACCAACAGCCGGTCAGATCATCTTTGAAGGTAAAGACGTTACGAAGGCTAAAGGGAAGGATCTGATGGAGCTTCGTCGCAATATGCAAATGATTTTTCAAGATCCTTATGCTTCTCTAAATCCCCGGATGACGGTGGGGGATATTGTTGCCGAGGCCTTAGATATTCATAGATTGGCTAAGGGTCAGGAACGAACAAACCGGATTTTTGAATTGCTGAAAATAGTAGGTTTAAACCCTGAACATGCCAACCGGTTCCCCCATGAGTTTTCGGGAGGACAACGGCAGAGGGTAGGTATTGCCAGAGCATTGGCAGTAAACCCAAGTTTGATTATTTGCGATGAACCTATTTCTGCGTTAGATGTATCTATCCAGTCTCAAGTTGTCAATATGTTAGGGGAATTACAAGAAAAGTTAGGTTTAACTTACTTGTTTATTGCTCATGACTTATCGATGGTTAAGTATATTTCGCACCGCATTGCGGTCATGTACTTGGGCCGAATTGTTGAGCTTTCGAGCAGTAGAGATCTCTATTTACATCCAATGCATCCGTATACACAAGGGTTATTAAGTGCCATTCTAATTCCTGATCCAAATGTAGAAGGCAAACGCCGGCGCATTGCCCCTATGGGGAATGTGCCGAGTTCAATTGACCCTCCTTCGGGTTGTTATTTCCGGACCCGATGTCCGCATGCTATGGCGATTTGTGCCGAGGAAACGCCAGTCTTACAAGACGGGGGTAATAATCATTTAATTGCGTGCCACCAAGTAGCGATGTTACAATTATCAAGGTAAAAATGATTGTAGCGAGTATGAAGGATGGGGACAATGTGGGTAAAATATTCTGTCTAATGGGTAAAAGCAGTTCGGGAAAGGACACGATTCTTAAAAACCTTCTAAAAGATAAAGAACTGAATTTGAAGCCGGTGATACCTTATACGACCAGACCGATAAGACGCAACGAAAATCAAGGGCGTGAGTATCACTTCGTAGCTGAAGAATTATTGGTACATTATAGAAAATTGGGGAAAATAATAGAACAGAGAGAATATAATACTATTAATGGCAGATGGTCTTACTGTACGGTTGACGACGGTCAAATTGATTTGGCACAGGATAATTATTATCTTCTGATCGCTACGTTAGAGTCCTATAAAAACCTCCAAAATTATTTTGATGCGAGTAATCTTATCCCTCTGTATATTGAGGTCGATGATGGAGTTAGACTGGCAAGGGCACTAGATAGAGAAAAACAACAATCACAACCTAACTATGAGGAACTATGCCGAAGATTTTTAGCGGATAGTAATGATTTCTGTAAGCAAAAATTAGAGGCTTATGGAGTGCAAAAGCATTATCCGAACGAAAACATAATAGAATGTATCCAGAATATTAAAGCCGATATTTATAGGGTGATGCAAAGAACTAACAAAGCCACAACATAGTTGTGGCTTAAATATCATATTGGTGCGCCCGGCGGGATTTGAACCTGCGACCTCCGGCTTCGGAAACCGTCACTCTATCCACTGAGCTACGAGCGCTTGCTTGAGGACACTAAATTACTTTACTCAATAATGAGTATTTTGTCAAGCATTATCGGTCCAGAAATTTATTTCGCGGAATTATGCGCTGCGGAATAATGAATGCCTGGAAAGGATTTAAAAGTTGTCTCTTTGAAGACTCTGAAGTATAATTCAACGAGGATATAGGAAACGAGGGATTCTCTTGCACTGGAGACGCATTCGCGCATATTTTACGTTACAATTGTTGAAACACTTGCTGGGGATCGTAATAGGTGCAACGATAGTAAGTGTGAGTATTAATACATTAATTATTCCCAATCAAATTGCCGATGGTGGGGTCACAGGAATTGCTATTATCTTGTATTACTTATTTCATTGGCCCATGAGTTGGACTGTCCTTTTGCTAAATCTCCCGCTTTTCATTCTTGGCCTTCGAGTGGTGGGACGAAATTTTCTGATTTTCAGTATTGTGGGTGTCGGTGTACTCTCCGCCACGCTTTCAATGACCTCGCATCTGCCGATATTGACTCATGATACGTTGCTCGCCACTATATCCGGAGGTGTCCTTTCGGGAGTCGGGATGGGCATAATATTTCGCTCCCGAGGCTCACTTGGCGGAACAGACATTTTAGCCGTATTGTTTGCTAGAACCACCCCCTTTAGTGTGGGTCAAATATTACTGGGAATTGATGCGGTGATTTTCCTGGGGGTAGCGATCATGTTTCGACCAGAGATGGCCATGTATGCGATGGTCTATATGTTTATTGCCACCCGAGTCGTTGATTTTGTACAGGAAGGCTTGAGTCACTCCAAGTCGGTCATGGTGGTAACTACGCATCCTCGAATAATTGCGGATGAAATCATGGCAAAGCTTGATCGAGGGGTTACACTTTTTCATGCGGCCGGGGCTTTTTCAGGAGAAGTTAAACAAGTAGTATACTGTGTTATCAACCGCACAGAATTATCCCAAATCAAAGAAATCGTGCGTATGCAAGATCCACAGGCTTTTGTGGCAATTTCCGAGGTGCCTGAAGTTGTCGGGGAAGGCTTTTCATCATGGAAAGGTCATTAAGAGTCTCAAAGATACCCTCTGTAAAATGTTAGAGAAAAGGATGGGAACGAGGGATAGTATTGCTAAAACGGCGCAAACGTAGTCCTTGGAAGCGTCGCCGGACCATGTTCTTGCTTTTATTTTTGATTATTGTAATGGTCATAGCCTCGCCTTTTATATGGCGGACAGAGCGCTTAAAACGAGCGGAAAGTATTTACGACGTACCAAGGGTGAAAGAGGAATTACAGTGGTGGGAAGTGCATGGTGGTTTTTTAAATAAACTGGGCATGATTAAAGATGCATCGTTATGGCTTGAACTTAATATGGGGGGGACGAACTTAGAATCTAAATTAGCCGGCCATCAAGATGAAAAGCATCAATTTTGGCTGTTTTTGCTCAACCTGCAAAAAGGGAAGATGACTGAAGCGCAGAAGGTCTTAAACCTATTGGCTAAGACACCGCTGGGTCAGTTGGGGCAGGGGATGCTCGCAATGGTAAAAGGGGATGAGCAGGAGTCAAGCCGCCTACTGGCAGAAGCGGAACTGGATTGGAAAACTGTGCCCAAGCAGGCGCAAGTTTTGAGGCATTTAACCCTGGCTCAGGCGGCAATGAGCAGGGGTGATCATCAAGTAACCCGGACTGAGCTCGAAGCGGCACAACGTTTAGAACCCAATAATCCGGCTTGCATATCATTGGCTTTTAACATAGCCCTGGGGGAAGGGCAATGGGCAAAAGCGCGGGAGCTAAGCCGAATAATCGTGTCTCAAACCTGGCGGCCTAAAAATACGTTGTTTGAAACAAAGAAAGCTGTGCTTGCTATTCATGAAAACAACATGCAGGAGTTGTCGGATAGCCTTTCCGCCCTAAAAGAACTTCCCGGGGGAGATGCTTGCATCAACTATGTGAATGGGGTCCATGCTTTAAGTAATGGACAACTGCAAGAAGGTAAGTCTTTACTGGAACGAGCCCTGAAAAGTGGGCTTGAAGGTGGCTTGAAAGCGGATGCTCAAAAATCACTGGACCAGGTGACAGCGCGCCAAAAAGCGGATCGAATCTTGCGTTCTATTATAGTTGAAAATGGAGAATAGGGATAGTTTATTTGACAGGCGCGAGGGGTTCTTCCTGTAGATTACTTTCGGGCGGCCAAGTATTGCTCGCCTGAGTAAGCAACTGACCGACCGGGATTAAGCTGTACCCTTTGCTTTTTAGGCGTTGAATGACAGTTGGCAAGGCTTGAATGGTATCTGGTGCAGAGTCGGAGGCATGAAATAAAATAATATCCCCGGCTTTAGCCCCACCTCCCGAACGCAGCCCGTTGAGTACGTTATTGATCACAGCACTTGGGCCGGGTCGTTTCCAGTCCAGAGAATCCACACTCCATTGGATCACTTGGTAGCCTAACTTATGAGCGATTGAGATAACCTTATTATTATAAGCGCCGTTGGGTGTGCGGATTAAGCGGACCGGACGACCAGTTATCTGTTCAAGGACTTGTTGGGAAGTGGTAATCTCCTTTTCAATTTCGAGGGCTCCCAAGGTATTAAGATCTATATGGCGATTGCCATGTGAACCGATTTCATGACCTTCAATCACCATTCTCTGCACTAACTTTTGATGTTTCTCCGCCCAGGGACTGGAGAGAAAAAACGTGGCATGAATACTTTCCTGTTTGAGAATATCAAGGATTGGTTCGGCTGTTTTTTCCCCCCAACTGATATCAAAGGTCAGTCCGATCGCAGGGGTGTTGACAGTTGCTGAGTATATCGGTTTCAATTTCCCGGAAAATACAGATGTGGCATTCTCACGGTAAGCGATCAAGACGAATAATAGGATTCCCCAGAGGACAATATTGCGCCACGCTGGACGTTTGAAAATAATAATTCGCATTTGGCATTCCTCCCTCGCTTAAAAGATATTCGTTCGAAAGCCGGATCATGAGGCATAAAAAAAAAACGCCCTTTTCAGGCGCTTAATTTAAGCTAAGGGGTTATTTTAAGAAAAGTTTACTCGTCACAAAGTGGAGTAAATCAATTTTAAACAATAATTTAAGAAAAAAATGCAAGACCATAAAAGAGACAACTAATATAACAACGAAGCGGATCAGGAAGAAGGTAATGGCAAACACCCATGTGAAAACTATATTTAATACTAAGGCAGAGATATAAAGGCCCAGGATAAGTATGAGAAGTTTGAGTGCAATCATCCAATAATTTGAAGATTGGGTTGGACGATATGTGTTCATAGGTTTAAACACTCCCTTCATTGGAATTAGATTATCATATTTCGACTTTTATGTCCAGGATACAAGCTGGTTCATCTTCAAGTTCCTTTATATGTTTCTCTGTATGTTTCT
>JQID01000130.1 GCA_000770645.1 Desulfosporosinus sp. Tol-M | reverse complement strand
GATTTGGCAAAAGAGTATGGAGCGGATAAAGATCGCTTTGAAAAAGATTCCTCGTTTTGCGTCCATTGTGGTCTCTGTGTAAGATACTGTGCCGAGGTCAAAAAGAAGAACGCGATAGTATTTGTGGACAAAGGAAAAACTCGGGAGATATGTTTTGTTCCGGAGGTAGCCTCCAAGGAGTGCTGGGAGTGCAAGGAATGTTTTCCGCTTTGCCCTACAGAGGCGCTGCAAGCGGCTTTCGTCTTATCCAGAGCGCTCGAGTCCTCCCTGGCTTAATGGAGACCGCGTCAGCGAAATAGGCAACTATCATTGCCCTTACGGGACGGAATCAAAATACGAGTACTCTAGATTAGTCAGCTGTTCAGGATACTGGTTGAAGCGGTCCGTCGCGTCGGACCGCATTCAGTTGGCATTACATTAATTATTTGAGGATCTATTTCTGAAAGTATCAAAAAGTATCAATTAGAGGGGAGTGAGAAGATAGAGCACACCATATTTAATCGGTAATAGACTTGTGAAAGGAATTTTGACTGCCAATGTCGACTTTGAACATTGGCTTGGCCCCGAATTTTTGTAAGGCTGTAGAAAACAAGACAATAAAGATGTGAACAGGAGGTATTATATGAGTTATGATTTTATCAAGGTAAATAATGTAGATGGAGTGATTTCCATAACCCTGGATAAACCGCCGCTAAATGTTTTGACTATTCCTATGATGAAGGAAATCGCCGATGCATTTGCGTGGGCCCAAGGGCAAACCGCTAAACTTATTCTCTTAAATGCAGAAGGCAAGGCCTTTTCAGCTGGTGTAGACGTTGCGGATCACACAGCTGATAAGGTGGACGAAATGATTAGTGTCTTTGATAGCATCTTCCATAATATGTATAATAATGACAAACCCATTGTGGCAGCCGTTAATGGTGCGGCTTTGGGCGGAGGATATGAGCTGGTGCTCTTCTGTGATATGGTTGTAGCTTCGGAAAAAGCGAAGTTCGGACAACCGGAAATAGCTGTCGGAGTATTTCCGCCCATAGCTTCCTACATGCTTCCCAAATTAACCTCTATGCCCCACGCTATGGAATTGCTTTTAGGAGGCGAGGTCTTCAATGCCGCCAAGGCTGATAAGTTGGGATTGGTGAATGCTGTACTGCCCGTTGATTCCTTTGACGAAGGTGTGAAGCAATTCGTCCAAAAGTTTATGGCAATGAGTCCATTAGTGCTGGCGTACACCAAAAAGGCTATCAAAGCCGGTCTGAATAAGGGTTTTGTTGAGGGACTAAAGGCGATTGATGATATTTACCTGAAGGAATTAATGCCTTCCGCGGATGCGGTAGAAGGGCTGAAAGCTTTTATGGAAAAGCGCCAACCAGTCTGGCAGGGTAAATAAAATTATTGCATGGTTGTTCTATGAGCGTCATAGATTAGGTAACTTTCGAAAACACAAAACTATGAATTTTGATAAATTAAGACATATAAGACATATTGGAGGGAAACTGATGAAACTTGCTGGAAAAGTAGCCTTAGTTACTGGTGCTAAGGATGGCATAGGTAAGGCTGTTGCTATGGCCTTTGCTAATGAAGGAGCAGATCTTGCTCTAGCTAGTCGTTCTATTACTCGCGAAGATGATGTCGTAAAGGAAATAGAAGCGCTTGGACGTAAAGTATGCGTAGCTAGTGTGGATATAGGAAACAAAGCATCAGTACTGGCAATGGTGGAAAAAGTTAAGCAGGAACTAGGGAAAATTGACATTTTAGTTAATAATGCCGGTTTAAGTAAACCCGCTATGATGCTCAAAATGACCGAAGAGCAGTGGGATGACATTATTAATATTGACTTGAAAGGGCCGTTCCTTTGCATGCAAGCTGTGGCAGGAGATATGAAGGCTCGCGGTTTTGGCCGAATCATTAATGTGACTTCATCAGCTGGGCTGCAAGGTACTATCGGACAAGTGAATTACTGCGCTGCCAAAGGCGGACTCGTTGCTTTGACAAAAGGTGTGGCACGGGAATTAGCTAAATATGGAGTTACTGCCAATGCCATCTCGCCTTTCGCTATTACAAAAATGACAGAAAAAATTTCTACTGATCCCGGCTTGAGTGCTACGTATTTGGCCAGGGTACCTATGGGTAGATTTGGGCAACCGGAGGAAATGGCCGGTGG
>JQID01000179.1 GCA_000770645.1 Desulfosporosinus sp. Tol-M | reverse complement strand
TCCCGCAACTGTTCTCCACTCCCCAGAATCTCGACGATTAAGCGATCTTCCGGCAAAAAGTCTTCAATAATATCCGGCCATTCAATGAGACAAACGGCATCTTCCTGGAACGCATCTCCCACTCCAATCACTTCCGCCTCTTCCGGATATTGTAACCGATATAGATCCATATGAACCAAACGCACTTCTGAGCCCTTAATTCGTCCTGAATACTCATGTATTAAGGTAAAGGTCGGGCTAGTCACGGGGCCTTTGATACCGAATGCTTCGCCTACCCCTTGCGCAAAGGCCGTCTTTCCGGCACCCAGATCCCCGATCAACGCAACAACATCTCCGCCCCGCAAGTACCCGCCCAGTTGTTTTCCCCACCCTCGCGTTTGCTCAACTGTTGCACTCGTAACTCTAAAGTTCATGCTACCCTTCTCCTCCTTGAGACAGACATCATTATTATACCCCCTTTTAAGAAGTGCGCCAATCCAAAGGGATACTCACCATTCTTTTACTCTACCTTCGGTTGAGTTCATTCTTAATACATTTATGCCTTTAAGAATGTGCATAATAATAACGAGTGGAAAGACCTGATTTTGATCGTCTTCGAAGGGAGAATATATAACCCATTATGAAAAAAAAATTCGGTCTCGCAGTCGTTATCTTATTGCTTCTTGGAATTGGAACGGCACTTCTTCAGGAACAGCCTTCAGATACTCCGAACCAAGCAGTTGCTGCAAATATTCCGGCCGTTGATCTCGCCTTTGCAGTTCTAGGAGATATTCATGAAAATATCGACAATTTCCAAACTGCTATCGAGGATTTATACGCAATAAACCCAGGGATGCATGCGCTCATATTAAATGGAGATACGGTTGATCAAGGATTAAGTAAGCAGTATGATTCAATGAAGAAGACGCTTGAAAAAAATAAGACGTCCCTTCCTCCCGTAATGATTAAAAATATTGGTAATCATGAGTTCTTTAATTATGAAGTTAAAATGAATACCTCGGAAGACGTAAAAACCTTCATCAATCGATATTTAGAATTTGCCGGGGAAGAAAAAGTCTATCATGATACTTGGCTTAGTGGGTATCATTTTATTTCCTTAGGCTCTGAGGATGGAAACTCTGAGACTTTAGACTCAGTAAGAGCTTATATCTCAAAAGACCAGCAAAACTGGTTGAGAGAGATACTGGCGGAAAAATACGAAAAGGGTAAGCCTGTTTTTGTCTTTTTGCATCAACACTTAAATACAAACAGTAGCAGTGGCTGGGTTGGATCGGGTCAAGGCAAAGAAATNCCCATTCGTGGATATTCACGAAGGAAATTCTTTAGGAAAGTACTTCCCCAGACTCCGGGCAAACGATCTCACCATTAATGATTACATAGAGAGGACGCGAGGAGATACTAAACGGATGTTCACTCCAAATAACAATGTCCGCATCTTTCCCGGCTTCCAGAGACCCCATTCGATCTGACACACCCAGTATTTCCGCCGGATTAATCGTTACGGCCCGTAAAGCTTCCTCCATCTCCATCCCTGCTTTGCACGCTAAGGCCGCACAGAGCGGCAGTTGTTCAATCGGGGTCACGGAATGGTCGGTCATTATGGCCACCTTAACCCCCGCTTTGGCTAATATGCCCGGCGTTTGAAAGGATTTATCCTTAAGCTCAACTTTTGAACGGTTAGCCAGTAATGGCCCCACCACTGCCGGATAGCCCAGTTCAGCCAATTCTTCCGCAATTTTGTGCCCTTCCGTACAGTGTTCAATTACCAGATCCACGTTGAATTCCCGAGCTATCCGAATCGCCGTCATAATGTCATCTGCACGATGGGCATGAGCCCGCAGAGGAATTTCGCGGTTAATTACTTTGACGAGAACTTCTAAACCTAGATCCCGCTCTGGGAGTTTATCGGGCTCAGACTCACCTTGCTCAATTTTATCCTTATACGTCCGGGCATCCGCTAAGGCCTGTCGAAGGAGTGCTGCCGTTCCCATCCTGGTCATGGGCATTTTCTTTTGTTCGCCGTAAACCATCTTGGGGTTTTCCCCAAAAGCGATTTTCAAACCGGCGGGATCGCGCACAATCATCTTATCAACGATAATACCTGCCGTCTTGATAACAACTCCGGTTCCCCCAACGACATTCGCACTCCCCGGAACTGTAAAGACAGCCGTAACCCCACCCAAACGGGCATCACGGAAACCCTCATCTTCAGGGTTAATGCCATCAATCGCCCGCATGTCCGGTGTCACAGGATCCGTCATTTCGTTATAGTCTTCCCCTTCCCACCGATAGATCTCTTCTCCAATTCCTACATGACAATGCGCATCAATAAACCCTGGCAACACGAGACACCCCATTGCATCGATCACCACTGTATCCCCTTGAACGTCAACGTCCAAAGTTTCCCCGAGCGCCGTAATTTTTGTTCCCTCGACCAGAATACTCCCAGCAAATTCACGTCCGGCCATCGTTTTAATTTGACCGTTCTTGATAAATATTTTCTTTGCTTTGTTCACCATTACGCCTCCAGTTTAATAAAATTATCCCCGTCAAAACTAAGCCGCCGCCTATCCATTGATCCTCTTTGGCACGTAAGATAACCCTCTTTTCCGTCTTTTTCCTGAGTAAAATTTCACTCTTGCTCGCTTTCTCATGTTAATGCGATCACCGTTTATTATAACAGACTCTTATTTTAATGACAGCACGGAGTGAAAGTAGCCCAAATTTCCATGCGTACCTCTGTCACAGATTACTACTCAGACTGAATACAATAGTTCTGGTAAACGTATCTTTGAGGAGTGAAAAAGATATGCGGCTCTTAAAACAAGGCATGCGCGGTTCAGATGTTGCTGAAGTTCAAACGCGCTTAAAAACCTGGGGCTATAATCCGGGTCCGATTGACGGGATTTTCGGTCCCATGACTTTGAAGGCAGTAATCCAATTTCAAACCGCCCGTGGGCTAAAGCCCGATGGAATAGTAGGTCCTATTACTTATAATGAATTGCAAAAAAGTCCGTCCCTGCCTGGAACTATACCCTATATTATTAAGTCTGGGGATACCTTTTATAAGTTGGCCCAAACTTATGGAATTCCGCTGGCAAGTTTAATCGCTGCAAATCCTGGAGTTGACCCAAACAAACTATACATTGGACAACAAATTCGAATTCCGCAGACTACCCGCAAACGATCCGTTGCAGCCTGGATTCCTTACTGGCTTCAAGCTGAAGCCTTCGCCGTGGTTCAAAACAACCCCGACCTCTTTACCACGCTATCTCCCTTTTGGTATGAACTGACCTCTGATGGAGGCCTAAATGTCCTTACGAACGGTGAAGACCCTACAATCATTAACTACTCTAAAAGTCACGGGATGGATATCGTTCCCCTGATCACTAATAATTACCAGAGCCAGCCCCTCTCCGCCATCCTCAATGACCCTGCTCTCCGCCACAAGCACATCCAAGCTATCGTCAATAAAGTATCTCAAATGGGCTACGCCGGCATCGAAATTGATTATGAAAATCTCTTAGTGACAGACAAAGAGGTTTTCGTCCTTTTCTTGCGTGAGCTGAAAACCGCTTTAGGGGTTAACAAAAAAGTTGTAGCTACACTTATGGCTAAGACAAACTCCACCGGTAATACGAGCGGCGCAACTGCCCAAGACTATTATGGCATAGGGCAAGTTGTCGATACTGTCCGCATCATGGCCTACGAATATAGCTATACAACTCCCGGACCCATAGCTCCGGCTAATTGGGTAAAACAAGTTTTCACCTATGCTGTCACGGTAATTCCCCGCGAAAAGTTGGAAGCCGGATTACCCACTTATGGGTATGATTGGGGAACGAGAAGAACAGCAGTTTCCTATCAAGATGCCATGAACACAGCAAAGACGTTTAATGTCCCAATTATTGAAGACTCTCAGAATGGTCCCCATTACAATTACACGTCCAATACTGATATCCCGCATGAAGTATGGTTTACTAATGCCCGGAACTTTAAGACACTCCTGGAAATCGTTAAACAGTTAAATCTCCATGGAATCGCTATCTGGCATCCAGGAAATGACGACCCCGCTATCTATGAGGTTATCCGAAACAGTTGATCCGCTTGGCTAGGCTCAATTTTTACCGGTTCTGCCGGGGGAGCTTGAAGTTGCATGAGAAGAGACCGGCTTAACCAAAGCATAAGCTGCAAAAATAATCACGAGCGGCATGGCAGGGACTTT
>JQID01000047.1 GCA_000770645.1 Desulfosporosinus sp. Tol-M | reverse complement strand
GGGGGACAACCTCTAATTTTATTCACTTCCGCTGAGTGTTGCAAAGCGTTTGAGCTAAAGTTCGTGCTCCCACCTTCTTCCCTTTTCATTTTAGAAGGATATCCTTATAATAGAAGTGGAAGTCTTTAGTAATATTAAGCAAACTTGCTTGACTAAGGATAAGTCGGATTAAGTTGTTAAGGTGAGAGGGAGGGCCGGTCTTTGAAACAGTTAAGGGTTCTCGTATTCTCTGCAGCATTTGGAAACGGACATTTACGGGCAGCCGAAGCTGTTATTGAAGAGATACTGATCAAGCATCCTTCGGCAAAAATTAGCCACTTGGATTTCGGTGATTTCTTAAATCAACGGATTAATTCCATTATTAAATACGGCTATAGTGAAATTATTAAATACATCCCAAAACTTTGGGGGAGAATCTATCATAAAACAAGTAAGGTGAAGCTAAAACCCAAGGGTCAATATTTCTTAGGCAAAATGGGGCGAAGCAAGTTCCTGAAATACGTTCATGAATTTAAACCGGATTTCATCCTCTGTACATACCCTACCGTTTCTTCGATTCTGGCGCAACTGAGATGCGAGCAACTTCTTCAGGTCCCCGTGTTTACTATAATCACGGATTATTCGGTTCACTATCATTGGATCCATCAGGGTGTTGATGGTTATATTGTAGCATGTGATGAAGTGAAGGAGAGTTTAATAGCCTGGGGAATCAAAGCGGAGCGCATTTTTATGACCGGGATCCCGGTAAGCTTAAAATTTGAAGAGGAAACTGATCAGGCGCAGATTTTCGCCAAGTTAGGGTTAAAGCCTGATCGGCCAACCTTTTTAGTGATGGGAGGATCGTATGGTGTTTTGAAAAGCGCGAAAAGAATCTGTAAAAAACTCGCAGATTCTCCTGTCCCGGTCCAGGCAATTATTGTTTGTGGGAAAAATAAAAAATTGTATCTCTCGTTGGAAGAGGTCATTGCCCAAGGCCGAAACCCTATGCTCCGGTTCGAGTTCGTGGATAATGTAGAGGAGTTAATGTCGGTTTCTGATTTGATTATCACAAAAGCGGGTGGGTTGACGGTTTCTGAAGCGTTAACGAAGCATTTGCCGCTTATTATTTACAAACCAATTCCCGGCCAGGAAGATGAAAACGCATCTTTCGTCCAGCGCATAGGTGCTGGTTGTATAGCAGAAAACGAGCAGGAATTGGAACAGCTTCTCAACCGCTTCTTAAGGTATCCCGAGGATATTGAGAAAATGCGCAAAAAAGCGGCCGTCGCTTTGCCGGGCCACTCCACAGAACGGGCCGTGGAAGGAATATTTCAATTGGTTAAAATCGTTCTATGAACTCAGGTCCGGAGTCCGGGATTGTTTTTCATTTTAGCAAATAAATAAGGAGCGTTTAGTTAATGAATAATGGAAAAATGAAAAAACCTTCACCATCAATCGATGATTGGCTCAAAGAAGCAAAAGGTGATTCAATGGCTTTACAGGAAGGGATGTTTTTAGTCCATAATGGCGTCGTGCGTCAGACGCCCAAAGCCAAGGTCCGCCAAGGGCTTGATGATGGTTCGTTGGTAAAAGGAATGGAATTTGCATATGATGCAATGAAAGTAGATGCGGCGATTGCTGAAACCTATAAGATGACCGGCATCTTCCATGTCAGGGTTTGGCTTAATGAGGGCCAGCTCGAGATCGGTGATGACATAATGTACGTGCTGATAGGCGGCGACATTAGACCACATGTTATTGATGCCTTGCAATTCCTGGTTGAAAAGATTAAAAGTAAATGTGTTATCGAAATCGAACAAAAATTGTAATTAACCATAGGTTGTTGTGTTGGTATGAACAAATATTTAATGCGTTGGTTGAGAGATAGAAGTTCTCACACCAACGCATTTTTTATTGAGAATTATTAAAGACCCCGCCAGGATTCGGGACGAAGACGTTCCAGGGATTGATTCTCGATGACGTTGTCAAGAGTCTCTAATATCGCTTCCCGGTCAGCGGGGAGTGTGGCGCGGAGGGGCAGGTAATTGGAAGCGTGATTACAACGAAAAACACAGTTGGTGACGTTAAGATGCTCAAGCAGGGTTCGAATTTCAGTCAAAGATTCGAGGGGGGTAATAAGTTGAAAGATTCCTCGTTTGATCGCCTTGTTTATGGGCGCGCTTGGCTCCACCATCAAGGTTAGGGCCCCCAGATAGGGAGGGTCGATGGCGCTGATGACCCGTGCGGTATCAAGAGCATGCTCCTGCGAATGAGCTTTACCGCCCAGACCAATTATGACGGTACAGGAGAGAGCTAAACCGCTCTCTCTAATTTTTTGCCCGGCAGTTACCATCTGCTCAGGAGTGACTCCTTTCCCGACGGATCTTAGGATTCCGGGATTGCCGCTTTCAACGCCTAAATAAACGAGCGTGAGCCCATGTTCTTTCAGGGCCGCTAATTCTTCGGGGTTCTTGGCGAGTATGTCTTTAGGGCCCCCATAGATCCCTACCCGTTGAAGACGGGGGAACTTTTCGTAAAGACGATCAAGGATCTCAATCAGCAATAAGGAGTCGACGACGAGCGCATCTCCGTCCGCGAGAAAAATCTGTTCGGCGTCGGGCTCATGCGCCAGGGCTGTGGTGATAATCTCGAAGATTTCCGCGCGCGATTTTATGCGAAAGGTTTTATCTTTAAACATGGTGCAAAAGGTGCAGGCGTTATGCCGGCATCCCACCGTGATTTGCAAAATAAGACTATTTGCTTCGCTGGGTGGACGATAGATATTTCCTTCATAAAACACATTACCATCTCCTCGTCGTTTTTAGGTTATAAACTTCTATTCTTACAAGGACGGGGTTAGTACCTGCACGGTGATGATAGTATTATATCTGATAATCAATATGGACAGCAAGGTTGGGAGTTAGTGACCACATGGGTTATCTGGTTCTATTCCTTTAAACGTTAGAGCGTATTCGCCAATAGCATCCTGTCGTCACAACCTACGGTGGAGGAATAGAGTGTCAATATAAATACCGCGATCCCCGCATCAAGCCGGCACCGTTTTGCAGTAGTGCGGAGTCTAATGAGAAGGCAACGAGGCTCGGTATATAAGATGCCGTATAATTACTTGAGAAAATAACCATTGATCAATATTGCATTAATATGTACAATATAGCTAGAAGTAGTTTAATATAGTTGGTTATAGTTTGATATATAAAAAAATAATTTGCTTCGAAAGTGAGTAGTATGGATAATTAGTTATTAAATTGACAAGAGGCAGGTGGATTTATGGTCAGTAATATCTGATTGTGCCCAATGAAACCAGCAGAAAAATTGAAATCAGAAGAAAAGGAGTTTAGCGGTATGAAAAAGACACATATTTCATTAATTATTGTTGTAATGCTTATATTAAGCTTTACGGTCAGCGGATGTGCTACTCGGACATCCACTAAAGAGACTACGATTACCGTAACAGACCAACTGGGCCGGACAGTAACTGTCCCCACAAATATCACGAAAGTAACCGGGACACATCATTTTGGACCTAATGTAGTCTATGCACTCGGCCAGGGTGATAAACTGACGGACTATGCCATACCCGGAAAGCTCGGAAGTGCTTTAGCGAGAGTTGATAAAGTGTATGCTTCCAAACCTGTGGTTTTCCAGGGAGCGAGTTACAATATTGAAGCAGCGATTGCGTTACAACCACAAGTGTCATTTGTTTATGCTTCTTCCGATAAAGACCTGATCTCTCAATTCGAAAATGCCGGAATTAAAGTTGTTGCCGTTAAAGGCGAAACGATGACGGAAAGTTACGAAGCCATCAGACTGATTGCGACTGTTCTGAATTGCACAGATAAAGGTGAAGCTTATATAGCCGAATGTGAAAAATTACTTAAATTGGTCAAAGACAGAGTAGGGGATATTCCTGAGGCACAGAAACCCAGAGTCATGTTTGCCGGGCCGAAAAGTGTCTACACTGTTACCAGCGGCGATATGCTGGATACGACTCTGATGGAATTAGCCGGAGCAGTCAGCGTTTCCAAGTCGATCAAAGGGTACTGGACGGAAGTCTCGCCGGAGCAGGTAGCAACCTGGAACCCAGATGTAATTATTCTTGGCTCTATATTAGATACTTACGGTGATGATGCAATTTATAAAAACTCCCACTTCAAAACTGTCAAGGCGATCAAAGATCAAAAGGTTTATAGCATGCCTTCCAATATCGGTTGGTGGGATTTCCCTGCACCGAATTGTGTTTTGGGGGTAGTTTGGATGGCTAAAATGTTTTATCCCGAAAAATTTACAGATATCGATATGACCCAAGTTGCCGATGATTTCTATAAGAAATTTTATGGGCATACCTTTACCGAAATGGGCGGTAAGCTATAATTTTGCCGCACATAAGCGTAGGAGGGAAAAATGAAAAACCGGACATGGATCATTCTGACAGCGTTATTTGTAATTTCCCTCATAGTTGCCCTGAGTATGGGACGATTTGCGGTTAGTATCACGGATATTTGCAGTATGGTTTTACATGGTCTGGGGGTAAAGGGGTTTTTACCCTCTCCCTCAGAGCAAGCGCAGATGGTATTTTGGAATGTCCGGCTACCCAGGATTATTATGGCCATTGCTGTGGGCAGCGGTATATCTGTGGCCGGCGTTGTTTTTCAAGCTATCTTCCGAAATCCGCTTGCAAGTCCTGATATTTTGGGGGTATCAGGGGGAGCAGCTTTTGGGGCAGCTCTCTGTATTGTCTATTTAACAGAAGTTTCTCTGGGGATTCAAGGATTCGCTTTTTTCTTTGGCATTCTGGCTGTCTTTATCACCTATATACTCGCAGCGCGGAGCCTTGATAAGTCCACGTCCGTCCTTGTTATTTCAGGGATTGTTGTCTGGGCACTTTTCCAGGCGGGATTATCGATCCTCCAGTATCTTTCCGATCCTTATGACCAACTGGCAAAAATCATGTTTTGGACCATGGGCAGCTTTCAGACAAGCACCTGGGAAAAAGTGCAGCTTACTCTGCCAATTATTATTTTAGGGACTGTGATCCTGACCATTTTTAGTTGGCGGTTAAATATTATGACGCAGGATGAGAAGCAGATTCTTTCCCTTGGGATCAATGTCAAAAAGTGGCGGGTATTATATATTGGTGTCGGCACCCTGATTGTCGCCTCTGCTGTATCTACGGTTGGGGAAATAAAATGGGTCGGTTTGATTATGCCGCACATCGCCCGTTATCTGGTTGGTACTGAGCACAGAAGACTGGTGCCGGTTGCCGCATTTTTAGGAGGGAGTTTTATGCTCCTGATGGACACGCTGGCACGTACCGCAACGTCCGCGGAAATACCGATCAGTATTATTACGTCGATTATCGGCGCTCCGTTCTTAGGATACCTGGTATTAAGCAGGAAAGGCGGTGTTGCAAAGGGTGACAATTGAAATAACTGACCTTACTGCGGGCTATGGTAAAAAGTCAGTGTTAAAAGGTATTAATATTCGGGTAAGTGAAGGCAAAATTTGTGCCTTGCTGGGGCATAACGGCTCAGGGAAAACGACGCTCATGAATTGCATCAATGCGCTGCTGAAACCTTTCAAAGGCAATATTGCGATCATGGGCAAAGAAATCAGCAGACTTGACAGAGTTCGCATTGCCCAGCTTGTCAGTGTTGTACCGCAAAGCAGTTATTCTTCTTTTAGCTTTCCGGTGCTGGATATGATTTTGATGGGGAGCGCAGCAAGATTAAAAGCCTGGGCAGCTCCCGGAGAAAAAGAAATAAATAGAGCGCATGATGCGATGAAAGAAGTCGGAATTAATCATCTGGCCGATGTCTTGTATTCGGAGCTTTCGGGTGGGCAGCAGCAAATGGTTTTATTAGCGCGAGCCTTATATCAGGACACACCGCTGATGCTCTTGGATGAACCAAATTCACATCTGGATTTTTGTAATCAGCACCGAATGATGGAACTTATGAAAGAGGTTGTTAAACTGCGCGGTGTCACGGCTCTGGTGACTTTACATGACCCAAATCTTGCGCTTTATTACTGTGATGAAATCATTATGCTTAAAAACGGATATGTTATCGCCCAAGGGCCATCCGAAGAGGTATTGACCAACGTGAATTTAAGACAAGCCCTCGGAGAGAACATTGCTATTGAAGGAACAAAGGGCGGGCTGCAGGTGGTTGTACCGCGTCATCTCTCCATTTGCGCTGCAGAAACAGGGGAGACAGAAAAGGAGGCGACAAGGAGTGCAGTGTAATTACTGTGAATGGCGTTGTGAATTAAAGAATGATAAATTCGGTGTATGTAAAATGTACTATGAAAATAACGGAGAAATTGCAGAGTGCTTTCCTGATAGATGGTGTACCTGCGGCATTTCCAAGGTAGAATCGATTCCTTTTTATCATGCCTGGCCCGGCAGTAAAAGTATGGTTATCGGAACAAGCAGCTGCAATTTTGAATGCAAATATTGCTCCAACTCGTATATCGCCAGGGAAGATCCGACGAAACAGCAGCGGGGTATGTTTGAGTTTACACCGCAAGAGCTTATAGGAATGGCAGTCAAACAGAATTGCCACAATATTGTTTTTAACGTAAATGAACCGACTGTATCCCTGCCTTCGCTGATCAATGTCAGTAAAGAAGCTAAGAAAATCGGAATGCCGATGGGATGTTTGACAAATGCCTATATGACTGAGGAGGCAACCGAGATCATGGCCGATATATTTTCATTTATTAATATCAGCCTGAAAGGGATGGTCCCGGAGTTTTACCGTGAATATATCGGGATAAAAAATGGGGATCCTATCTTTCGCAATATCCGCCGGCTGGCCCGGACCAACCATATAGAAGTAACATCGCCGGTGATCCAGACGGTCAATGACCACGAGCTGGATGAAATGGCCGATTTTCTTTCGGAAATCAACAAAGATATCCCGTTCCATGTTTTCCGCCTGCTGCCCGAATACAAGATGAAAGATACCGAGTATCCGCATATTGACCGGATCAATGATTCCCTGAACCAGGTCAGAGAGAAACTGAATTATGTCTACTTCCATAACTTTGTTGGTTCTGACTGGGTCAATACGGTCTGCCCTGAATGCAAATCGGATGTAATTGAAAGATTAAGCCTCGGCTGCGGTGGGGACAGGCTGTATAAATTCTCCTGTCTGAATAATCAATGCCAGGTATGTGGCAGAGAAATTCCGATTCACGGTAGGAAGGTCAATTGGAATACACGGGAGGTGTCCTGAATGAGTGTGGGAATTATCGATGCCAGAGAATGGCAAAGAGTTTTTGATTTGAAAACCGGGCAAAAAGCGGATATCGAACATCCAACGGTTGACATGGTCAAAGGGATCATTGCCAAGCATTCTTTTCCTGGGGATGTAGAGATGGCAACCAATGCCTGGGTAACCGATACGGCATTGGAACTGATCGAAAAATACCAGCCGCAATTTGCTTTTATCAGCTACGGCTTGCCGTATTTTACGCTTCGGTTCCATGATAAAACGGCAGATGAAAGACAAAATATAATTCAATCAGTTTTTGCAGAAGTTGACCGGTTTGTCCGGGATTCAGGTTTTACCCCGGTTATTGTTGGTTCAGGAGGCCTTGTCCCGCTAAAAGGATATATTGATATAAGCCGCCTGGACGGGTTGGCTATAGCCAGTAACTGGTCAGCCAGCTATGCAGGTATACATGATGCAAGCGCAAGAGATTTAGACTACCTAAATAGCTTGCCTCAGATAGAGCGTATTGTGAATAAATTCGAGCTGTTAAACCTCTTTGATGGAAAACCCGAAGAGGGGTTCCGGCTGCCGGAATATTTAGTGGTTGCCAAGGAAGGGTATACCTATAAGTCTGCCGGCACAACACTCAGGAAGGCTGTCCAAATTCCAGGGAAAAACTATTTCATTCCGATATCGACCGATCTGGGAAAAGTAAGCAGCATTATTGACATTCGCAGATTGATTGAAAATCATCTCCCTAATAAGAAGATCGCGCTGATTGTTATTGAGGGACTTGGAGAAGAAGACTTTCCTTTACCGTACAGGCGCTGTATTAACTCAATCGGCTGGTACCACTATGAACAAGGGGAATTGCAGTTTTTTGCAATGTATATGGGAAGACATCATTTCTTGGCATATCCCCAGGGGTACCGTTATTATGAAGATGATGATGAGAATCAACCGTATCCTTTTTCCGGTTATTTTCGGGATATTCCCACAGATACCATTGGCGTAAATATGAGACTTAAAAGAATAGCAGTTGGCAGCAGAAGCATGTTTCCACATACGACTACCGGTGCGGACATTTGCATTGAGTGTTTTGCCAGAAATTTATTTAATCAAGGTGTTATGGCGACGATCAACGATGTTATTCTTTGTTAGGACTTTAATCCACTCCAGGGATATTACTACGGATACTACCGGAGCACAAATGGGGATTAAACGAATAGCAGTCGGTAGCAGAAGCAAGTTTCCTCATACTATAGAATGCTTTGCCAGGAATCTCTTTAATCAGGGTGCATGGCAGTGATCAAATAGGTTTAGGGAGGAGGGATAATTTATGTGTCAACAAGACAACAATTCCTGTGCTTGTCAGCAACCGGAAAAACTTGTAGGTAAGCCGGGAGAATGTAGTCCCAAACAAATTAAAGAGTGTCATGGTGAAGAAAATGTATGCTCTTGTTTTCAGGAAAAAGAAAAGGAAAAGTAAAATTAAACGCGAGGTAGTATTAGAAATAGATACGGCAGTCAAACCGTATTTATTTCTGATATTAATAATAGACAAGGAGAAAGGTGCTAATGGATGAGATTAGAATAAGGCCTGTTGGTGTGGTGCATTCATCTCAGGTTGATCTTGCATCAGTGATACCATTTCACGGGCAAACGGCGAGGATAGAAATTTTTCCTGAATATGCCGGGGCCTTAAAAAATATTGATAAACATTCCCATCTCTGGATATTATCCTGGTTTCATCTGGCAAACCGGGAATTGCTTGAAACATCTCCCAAGTCAGTAGATCCTTATGCACCTGTCTTTGGAGTTTTTGGCTTAAGAACAGCTGCACGTCCCAATCCTATTGGTTTATCTCTGGTAAAACTGGAGCAGGTTCAAGGAAGAAATTTGCTTGTCCAAGGTATAGATACCGTTGATGGTTCTCCAATTTTGGACATTAAACCATATTTTGAGCAGGATATTATTTTCTCTCCCTTGGCTCCTTATATAAGGCCTCATAAAAAAGAGATGCTTTATCAAATGTTCTATGTCGAAGCTTTGCGTCATCACCAGGAGGAGTGTGAAGGTTTTTATCTGGCGTTACGCATGGCGATGATAGCCGAAGAGAAGCTCGGCAAGCTGCATGACCCGGAGCTGTTGGTAACGGTCGTGGGCTCACCTTGCATTGCAGATACCGTTCAGGGGCTTACAAGGGCCAGAGTTGCCAATCCGCCAAGATTCAAATTTATTGAATCTGCAGAAGAAAGTTATGTTTTGTGGGACAATTATACCCGACAAGTAAAAACTGCATTAAAGATCAAAAATGTGACTAAAGATGATATTAGTAATCTATCCGTTGAAGATCTCTTCGATATAACGGACACTGAATTGAAGTAATATACCACGAATTGGGACGGAAAGGTTACTAAAGAATGGTGATAACCAGAGGTCAAATAGAATTTTCCTTTACCTAAAATTCCGGAATCCGCTAAAATACTGGATATTTATCTTTTCGGGAGTTAAAACGCAGACACACGGCAATTTATCCAGGCAAGTGCCTCTATCCTTTGGCCATAAGGTTTTGAGGCACTTCTTGTGTGATATTGGACTTTCGAAAGAGGGAAATAATGAAAAATATGTTGGATTTGGAGCAAAAGAAAATCGGCTTATTGATGTTTGAATTTTCTCTACCTGCCATTATTGGCATGTTGGTGGGGGCCTTATATAATGTTACATCCCGGGCGTTTCTTGGTAAAGGAGTTGGAACTGTAGCGATTGCAGCGATTACCATCGCTTTACCGATGCAAACCCTTCTATGGGCCGTAATGATGCTGGTTGCTATCGGCACGACATCGCTAATATCCATACGCCTTGGGGAAAAAAAGATAGACGAAGCGGAAAAAATAATTAGCAGCGGCACGACGATTCTAATCCTGATCCCTTCTTTGCTTACAGTTATCTATTTCCTTTTTGCCAATCAAATATTAACTCTATTTGGGGCAAGCCCGGAAGTATTGCCGTATGCAAGGAGTTATACTGATTTGATCATGCTTGGTTCAATTACGAGTTCGATTTCCTTCGGTATGAATAATTTTATCAGGGCGGAAGGGAATCCCAGAATTGCGATGGCAACGCAAATTATGGTTTCTTTACTAAACATTTTTTTCAATTATATTTTTATCTTTCCTCTCGGTATGGGCATTCGGGGGTCTGCACTTGCGGTCGTTGTTGCCCAAAGCATTACTGCGCTTTTTGTTCTAGCCTATTACCTATCTGGCCGAAGTTTAGTTAAGATAAGAATCAAGTATCTTTTCCCGCGCCAGCGAATTACCGCTGGTATCTTTGCGATTGGTTTTGCACCGTTCTCGATGCAAATTGCTGGTGTGATTCAACAAACGATTCTAAACCAAACGGTGAGACACTACGGCGGTGACTTGGCTTTATCGACCATTGGGATTCTAATCTCATTGTCAGCTCTGATTTATATGCCAATTATGGGTCTTGGGCAAGGAGCCCAACCAATTTTAGGTTTCAATTATGGTGCACGTGCTTTTAAACGTGTCAAAAGGACCCTAAAGCTTGCGATTATTTCTGGAACGGGTATAGCTTTGGCTAGTTGGGTCATTATTATTGTTGCAGCAGATCCTATTCTCAGGCTTTTCAGTAATGGTGACGTTGAGCTAACGAAAATGACATCTCATGCCATGAAGTACTATTTCGCTTTGATTCCTTATTTGGGGTTCCAAATTGTATCCACGAGCTATTTTCAAGCAACCGGCAAGCCTGTTCAGGCTACCATTCTCAGCCTGTCACGCCAAGTCCTGATATTCATACCGCTTTTGCTAATCTTACCGCATATTTGGGGTATTAACGGGGTTTGGAGAGCTGTTCCAATCTCAGATGCACTGGCCTGTACCTTAACTTCTGTACTAATCTATTTTGAAATTAAAAACATAAATTATAAGGAGAAAAACATTAGTAATCATAATGAATAAAATGAAATTCAACCTGGGGCATCAGAAGGCGTTTTGAACAAGGAAAGGTTCAATTAGACCACACCAAGTTTTTATGTTATGACAAGGTTGAATATGGAGAATTTATTCAATAGAAAATTTCCGGTTTGAGAATTGTAATATTGGCACGGTCAATCAAGATTAATTGATCTTTTTGCATTTGGGATAATTCCCGAGATACGGACGGCCGTGTCACGCCGATTAACTCGGCGATTTCAGTCTTTTTATGAGCGAGCTTAAATGACAGCCGGTTCGCGGTTTTAGTTTGTTCACTCAAGTAAAGGATCAATCGTGATTTGACGCTTTTTTGATTAAGCAAATTAATTTTGCGGCTGAATAGCAGGAGCCGGTTTGATATAAAAGCAATATAATTTCTACTAAAGTGGGGACTTGCGTTTAACAGCTTTTCAATTTGTTCAAAGGGGATATACAAGATGATAACTTCCGATATGGTCGTTATACTGAATAAATAATTGGATTCTTCGGCATATAAAAGCCCTTCTCCAAAGGAATCTCCTTCCTTTAAAAACCCAAAATTGAAGCTCTCTCCAGAGGGTAAGGATTTTTTGAGTGATAAAACTCCTTCGAGGATAAAGCCTATCGCATTGCACGTATTGTATTCCTGAATAATCAAGGAATTTTTTTTATATTGATCTACTTTACACGCATCAAAATCAATCAGTTTTTCTAAATCAGAAGCTGTAAAACCATCGAATAGATCAGTCTTAAGTAATTTATTCATATATGGAAACATATTTACCCCCTAAAGTGTAACTGCGGTTACATAATATTATAAGGCAAACGATTATAATATGTAATAGTCAATGTAGTATAATGTAGTATATAGTTTATTTTAGGTATAAGGGGGATGGTTAAGTATTAAATGAACTATTATGGATTGATATACATCGCTAAAATTGATTATATATAGATTATATACTAGGATTGTTAGTTAGCTATATTCCTATTTATCCCATTAACATTTATAATACTGACAACAGATGGGATAAAGTTATTAATCCCATATTTCCGGCACCATCTTCATTAACATTTTAATACTGATAGAGATAGGATAAAGCCTTGATTAAATTAGAGAATATTTCCAAAAGTTTTAATAAATTAGGGGTACTGTACGCCTTTAGCTGCACGATTGCGAAAGGAGAGTTCATTTGTTTCTATGGCCCTTCAGGCATAGGAAAAACAACCCTGTTGAATATTCTTGCCGGATTGAGCCATCCGGACAGCGGTAAATTGGAAAATATGGCGAAAAAAATCGGCTATGTCTTCCAGGAACCAAGACTTATCCCATGGTGCAGCGTTTTCGACAATATCGAACTGGTCTTGTTTGGTATCTCTTCCGATTCCAAAGAGAAGCGCGCTGAACTGATTCGTACCTTGCTGCAAAAAGTTGATTTGGATCATTTTGCGCAATATTATCCTTCACAATTGAGCGGCGGCATGAAACAGCGGGTTTCTTTGGCCAGAGCGTTTGCTGTTCAACCGGACCTTTTACTATTGGATGAACCTTTCAGCTCCCTGGACTTTAAGTTAAAGGACACGCTGTGTGCCTATTTATTGGATTTGCTCTCATGGAAGCCTTGTACGACTGTTTTTATCACGCACGATCTGGATGACGCAATCCGTATGGCTGACCGAATATTCTTCCTGAAAGACAGGCCTTGTCAAATCAAATATGAATACATACTGAAAGTTCCCCAGAGGCAAAGAAATGAGCGATTTGTCTTTACCCAGAAAACCCAAATTCAATCTCAACTCAGTCAATACTACTTTACTTAAGCTAATAAAGATGAAGGATTAAGGAGCTAAAGGAGATAAATATATTCAGGAATAAAGGAAATGGAGAAAGAGGGGAAAAATCTTGAAGAAAGTACTAATTATTATTACAGCATTGTTTGTTGTGTTGACTATGCTGGGCGGTTGCGCACAGCAACCACCAAAATTATCAGAACTGACAATTGCTACATCACCCGGTCCCATTACCTATCCGCTTGCCAAAATGAAGGAAGATAACCTGCTTTCCAATATCGCCGATAAAACAACCATTAACGCCTGGGCGACTGGCGATCAACTGACGGCCATGGTGACGTCGAACCAGGTGCAATTTGCCGCATCTCCGCTGACGAACGCGATGATGCTCTACAATAAAGGGGTTAAAGTCAAGTTGATTAACGTATCGGTGTGGGGAATGCTGTATGTGATCAGTTCCGATCAGCAGCTTAAGAGCCTTGACCAGCTGAAAGGGAAGACCGTTGCGGTCGTGGGAGGGCAGACGGGACTGCACGCTTCGGTTTTCCGCCATTTACTGATTAAAAATAATATTAATCCGGACAAAGACTTGACGATTGTGGACACGGACCAAACCTTAGCAGCCACGAAGCTGATTTCCAAAGAGATTCAATACGCGATCTTAAATGAACCCAATTCCAGCATCGCTTTAATGAATGCCAAACAAAATAATGTTGCGTTATATCGCAGTATCGATCTTCAGGCGGAATGGGCTGAAATAACGGGTAAAGCGGATGCCAGGATTCCCTGGGCCGGCTTGATCGTTGTCGGTGACAGCGCCAAAAATGACGTGCTGATCAAGACCGTCCTGACCCAGTATAATAATAGCGCCAAATGGGTCAACGAAAATCCCGCTGCGGTCGGAGACATTACCGTCAAATATTTCCCGACGATGAAAGCGCCGGCAGTGACCAATTCCATTCCTTTTTCCAGGCTTGAGCCCCAATCCGCCGCTCAAAGCCAGGAACTGGTGGAAGAATTCTACAATGAATTACTGAAAACAGCCTCACCCCAATCCATTGGAGGAAAGCTGCCTGATGCGGGCTTCTATTATCAAGGTAAATAAGACAATCCTCTGGAAAATCACCGGCGTGCTTTTGCTGCTGGCCATCTGGGAGATTATCGCAGCATTTTCCCACCCGTTAATTGTTCCCAATATACAGCGCACCGGTAGTGCACTCTATACAATGGCTGTCAGCGGAGAAATCGCCGGTACTTTATGGTTAACCATTCAGAAAATGTTAACCGGACTGGCGATTGGGGTTGTCCTGGGTGTTGTTTTAGGGAGTTTGGGAGGATTAAGCCGGACATTCAACGGGATGTTTATGCCGTCCATCAATACGATTCTGGCGACACCCAGCGTAATTTTTGTGATCATCGCCATGGTTTGGTTTGGAGTTGGCAGTACGCTGGTGATCTTTATTGTCGGCCTGCTCGTTTTTCCGATCATGTATATGAACACCGTCAAAGCTATCCATACGATTGACGGGTCCCTGCTGCAGATGGCGCAGGTCTACCGGATTCCCTGGAAGTATAAAATGCGCAAACTCTATCTGCCAGGCATCTTGAACGGCTTCATCGCCGGATTCACGCTCAGCGCGGCTTCAGCGATTCGTCTGGCCGTCTTTGCCGAAGTGTTCGCCGGACAGAACGGGGTCGGACCTGCCATAACACAAGCGCGCAATTACCTGGAAACAGACAAGCTTTTTGCCTGGGCGATCATCTTAATTCTTTTGGTCGTGGTTATTGAATTGTTTATCCTGCGACCTATTGAAAAATTCATTAATAAACGCACAAACGCTTAATGGTATGGAGGAAGCTATGGAAGATATTGTACTTAAACCCGTGGGTGAAGTGAGGACAACAGAGCATACCCTTTCGACAATGCCCTTATGGGGGGAGGAACTCTCGATCATAGAAATATACCCTGAATACGCACCGGCCTTGTTGAAGATCCAGGAACATTCACATTTTTGGATATTGTCCTGGTTTAATCAGGCTGACCGGTCTGTATTGCGGAAAAGACCGGAACGGGTGAATCCGGACCTGCCGGAATATGGCGTCTTCGGCATCAGGACCCCTTTCAGACCCAATCCGATCGGCCTTACCCTGGTCAAACTGGAAAAGGTCGAAGAAAACAGGCTTTATGTAGCTGGACTCGATGCGCTCGACGGTACGCCGATTATCGATATTAAACCCTATTTTGAACAGGATATAATTTTTTCACCTAAAGCACCTTATATCAGTCCTGGGAAACGGGAAAGAAAATATCCGCTACTAATGAAAGAAGCGATCAATCAGCACCAGGAAGACTGCGCTGATCTTCATATCGGCATACACATGGCCCTGATTGCCGAGGAATATTTCGGCAAGCTGAATTCAGATGATTTAAGGGTTGCCGTAACCGGTCCGCTGTGTTTGGGCGATGTGCTGCAGGGCTTAACGCGGGCCCGGCTTGCCAATCCGCCGCGGTTCTCTATCACATCTTCTGACAGTGTTTCAAGCTCGGTATGGTATAAGGGCGGCAAGACCCTGACTATTAAACAGCGGAAACCAGAGATTGAAGTTGAGGATGCCAGGAATATTTCCGATGATGAGCTGTTCATCGTTGTGTTTTTAGGATAAAGATTTAGGAGGTTTTTTATGAATCATGAACATTTGGAAAATGTCCTTCGTTTTCATGGACACCTCTGTCCGGGTGTCGCTTTCGGTTATCGGGCCGGACTCTATGCCTTGAAGGAATTCGGCGCGGCGCAAGGTACTTTGCGGGATACGCATATTGTCATTGCCGAAAATGAGGTCTGCGGTCTGGATGGAATCCAGATCATGACAGGATGCACGGTAGGCAATGATGGTCTGCTGATCCAGAATATCGGAAAACAAGCGTTTATTATCATCGCCAAGAAAGACGGTCACGGGCTAAGGGTTCTTCTCGATGTGCCTTTATGGGACAGTGAGCATCCGCTGATGCTCCATGCTAAAGTGAAAAGCAAGACAGCGACACCGGAGGAGAAGAAGGAATTCTTCGCGTTGCGCACTAAACGGGGGCAAGAGATCCTGTCAATGACCGATGACGAACTGTTGAAGGTTTTCACAGCAAGCTATCCTTATACTGAAAAAATACGCTTATTTCCATTCAAAACCTGTGACCAATGCGGGGAAGCGGTTATGTCTCCCTTGATCAAGGAAGTTAAAGGCAAATATCTATGCCAGTCGTGTGAGAAATGAATCCGAGAAACATCCTGTTTGCGCTTAGCTTTGCCGGATTTATCGTCATCGCGGATAACTGGGTTGTTTCACCGATACTTCCTGCCATTGCCCAGGATATGGGCGTCAGCATTGCCGGCACCTCTCTGCTCATTGCCGCATATATGATCCCTTTTGGCCTGTTTCAGCTTGTTTTTGGCTATCTCTCCGATCGGTTCGGTAAAAGGCAGGTTATGAGCCTTGCGATGGTTTTTTTTACCATCGGGACAGCCTTATGTTCTATGGCGGCCGGATTAACCGATTTAGCAATATACCGCTTTTTGACAGGGGTTTTCGCCGGATCGGTGATGCCGATTTCCATGGCGCTTATTGGGGATGTTTTCCCGTTGGAGCATCGCCAGTCAGCCATTGGCACTTTTCTGGGTATAACCAATATGGGGCAGGGATTAAGCTTAATCATCGGTGGTTCAATCGCCTATTTTTTTCATTGGCGCGGCGTATTTGCGATTTATGCCCTTTTTTCCATCGTGGTCACCGTGATGTTATTGACCGTCGGCAGGAAGATCCCGTCGGTTGGCAATCCCGACAGCAAAGTTTTCTCGCTCTACCGGCAGCTGTTAAAGAATCACCAAAGCAGAAAAATCTATTCGTTGGTATTGCTCGAGGGGCTGTTTCTGGTTGGACCCTTTAGCTTCATGGGCGGATATATCAAGGCTGCCTATGATTACAATAATTTGCTCATTGGAATGGTGATGACAGCGTATGCCATTGCCGCAATGATCACCGGCCGTTTTTCTGGGAAAATCGCCGCTAAAACCGGAAAGAAAAACACAATAATCCTGGGTTTAAGCTGTGGTCTTGCAGCGGATTTTCTCTTTATCTTATTCGGAAATAAACTCATCGCGCTGATCATCGGCATCGCCTTGCTGGGATCAGCTTTTACGTTGGCCCATTCGACCTTTTTGACCCTTATTTCGGAATTTGCCGCTAAATCCAGGGGCGTGGCGATGTCTCTTGCCGCCTTCTGTTTTATGGGCGGGGGCGGTTTAGGGATTTTAATGGGAAGCAATATCCTGCGCGTTTCCGATTTCCTGACAATGTTTACTGTTTACGGATTCGGCGTCCTTGCATTAATCATCACCGTGAAATTCGTTAAAAAAGTACCTTTTAGCAGCAGGAAAACACTAAACACTAGACACTAAACTCTTAACCCTAAACTTTAACTTTAATAAGCTTAGGCTTGCTGCCCAACAAAAAACACAGGACCACGAAAACGGTTAATAATATTTTGTATATTTAATTGCTGTATCAACGAAAGATGATAATATTTTGAAGATGATTCTATATGAAAAGGAGACACAGAACATGTATATCACCGATGAAACGATTGATAGATTAATTAGAGAGGATATTCCCTATCTGGATTTAACGACACATATATTGAATATCAGAGAACGAAAAGGGACCATCCGGTTTACTTCCAGGCAAAAAGCAGTGATCAGTGGGACGGATATTGTGGCAAGGATTTTTGAAAAACTGGGGATCAGGATCATCAACATCATTCCTTCGGGTACGGGAGTCGAAGCCGGAGAAATCTTTATTGAAGCGCAAGGTACGGCGCAAAGCCTCCATATGGCTTGGAAAGTGAGCATAAATATCCTGGAATATTGCTCGGGGATTGCCACCAGGACAAGAACGTTGGTTGACAGTGCAAAAAAAATTAACCCTAAAATAGAAGTGGTTACAACGCGGAAAGTCTTTCCTGGCACGAAAGAACTCTCCATTAAGGCTATCTTAGACGGAGGCGCTTTGCCGCACAGACTCGGTTTATCTGAAACGATTTTGATTTTCAAACAGCATGCTGTTTTCTTGGGCGGAGTGGACGGATTATTAGGCGAACTGGAAAAGATCAAAGAGAGAGTATGTGAAAAAAAGGTAGTGGTTGAGGTTGAATGTCGAGAAGATGCGATTAAATTATGTCATGCCAGGATTAATGCGCTTCAATTCGATAAAATTCCACCGGAAAAGTTAAAGGAAATCGTCAATGATATCCGAAAGATTAATTTCGGGATAACTTTAATTAGCACCGGCGGAATCAACGCGGAGAACATCGAAGCATATGCCGCTGCAGGTGTTGATGTAATTAATACGTCATCGGTTTATTTTGGAAAGCCTGTTGATATCGGTGTTGAAATAAAGAGAGTTGATTTATAAAATGTATTGTGCCAATGTATCAATATACTGTACTTTAGCCAAATAATCTACCATCTATGATTCCAGTGCTGAAAGCACTAAAATTTCCTTTTCTGACTCGCCAAATCTGGTAAATTGTAGGACCCGAGTACTTCCATCCTCGAAAGCCCTCTATGACAGGGTGGATATTGATAGGTATCGAGAGTTTAAAAACCCTATCTACTAGGACGCTTATGTTATTTTCCTATCAAATTGAGACAGGTATCTCTTGTATGCCATTAAGACTATTGAATATACTATTTTGTAAGTTTCCAATGTTTTGCGAAACATCTGCATATACCCCCGAAAAGTTGAATTTATCTCTAGCATTCTGTTTATTTCTTCGTCATGCTTCTTATTTCAACTTTAAGATCTTTTTACCTGTTTATTTGAGCAGCTTTGAAGGGGCTTTTGCAGGGGAATCGTATATACATTGCACATTGACAGAGATGGATAGATCTTTGTCAATATGCTTTAACCGGACCGCACTATTATGAGTCAATATTATCCAATTAGATCAATTGATACAAAGGCAGAAATAGTATTTGTGTTTCTGAGGGGAACAGGATTTGGTGTAGACAGAATACTGCGGAGTGTTACAATATCACCAGCTTTAAGAACTAGTTTAACAGTAGCAGTCATAGACTGACCTGCTGCATTAAACTCTGCTTGAACTACATTATTAACCGCTATTCCCCAATCTTGAGGATTACCGTTTTGAGTGAATGCTGAAAAATTAATGTTATAGGTGCCGGCAATAGTAATTCCAACTCAATATATTTTGCCAATAGAAAAAGCTTTACAAAATAATTGATTGTATAAATCAATTTACAATAACAAAAATATTATCCGAAATTAATAGGGTTGCTTTGATAACAGCAACACAACTCGAGAAGTTTTATTCTCGATCGCGTTATATAGGTTTCGATATCGGATTAGACGAAAAAGCAAACATATGGATTATCGAAGCAAATTTTAAACCGGATATTCAACTATTTTATTGCTTAGAAGATAAGACAATGTATCGAACTATTTTAACGTACCTGGCAGAATAATTGACTTAAATATCTACTATATCCAATATCCACAATTAATGAACCTGATTTAGTTTGCAAAAGAATGCCAGGAATATACCTCCGAATCCGGAAGATATTTTACCATGTTAAATAACTGCCCAAGGGGGCCCACTGGTATATGCCGGATGAGGGCCCTATTTTTTGGTTAATTTAAGATAATGTTGAATAATTATCCTTAGCTTTTGCCACACTAAAGACTATTAAACATAGTGAGGTGAGGGTATGAAACTGCGCAATAGACCCTGGTGGGTTCTGACCATCGGACTGATTCTCTGTATAGCCCTATCAGGGATAGCCTATGGGGCCTTTGGTGATCGTCTGCTAGGCAGGGGGAGCAAAGGACCCGAAGTCATCGAACTGCAAAAAAAATTGGTACAGTTGGGTTATGTTGTCGGAACGGTTGATGGCAAGTTCGGCTCAAAAACAGAAGCAGCAGTACGGCGTTTTCAAAAGGAACGCGGACTTAGAGTGGATGGATTGGCCGGAACGCAAACCATCAATGAATTAAAGCTCTTAACCGGGGAGAGTACCAATTCGAGTGGAAAGGCAGTTGGCAATAAGAACGTTGACATTAACCTCTTAGCACGTTGCGTATATGGTGAGGCACGGGGAGAACCCTACGTGGGGCAAGTTGCGGTCGCGGCCGTTATACTTAATCGGATTGCAGATCCTGCCTTCCCGAAAACGATAGCTGATATAGTCTATCAGCCCCAAGCCTTTTCATGCGTGGCTGACGGTCAAATATATTTACCGCCTTCTGCATCCGCTATACGTGCTGCCCAGGAAGCGGTAAACGGTTCAGACCCTTCAAAGGGGGCCGTCTTCTTTTTTAATCCAGCCAAGACAAATAATAAATTCATTTGGTCGCGGCCACAGATTATCACGATCGGAAACCATATCTTTACGAAATAGGGGGATGAGTATGCACAGGAAATTGTGGATAGGGGCCTTAACAGCGGCTTTTTTGATCTCCCTGGGCTGGGGATTCTATGAATACCGTCTGGCAGGAGATTATCGCCTGGCAGCGGAGAATAATAGCCATCGGGCCTTGACCGATTTTGCCAGTCATCTTGATCAGTTGGAGACTGATTTGGCTAAAGGAGACGTCGCCAGTAATCCCGCTCAAAAGGTTCTCTACTTTAGCAAAGTCTCAAGTATAAGTAATGCGGCGCTCAAGGATTTTGCCCAAATCCCTGCCGAGCAGACCGGACTTAGTTATATTGGTCAGTTTTTAGTCCAAGCCGGTGATTTTTCTCAGACATTGACCCAACGAATCGCCGGTGGAGGAAAGGTTTCTGAAGAAGAAGAAAAGATGTTAAGAGACATGCATGAGCGGCTCATACCGGTAAATCAGAAAGTTCAAGATTTAATCGTTCGAATGGATACGGATAATATAGTCTGGACAGATCCTACTCCAACCATTAGACAACGGCTGGGGCTTGGCGGCACTCAAATTGCAGAAGCAGCCGCAGATGGGTCTGAAGCCCCAGCAAAATCTGTAAGATCCGGTCTTGACCAATTGGATGCGAGTCTTCAAAAACTTCCGCCGTTTTCATATACAGGAGAATATGCCACACGTGTTGTGCCCAAGCCACTTGGGCTGCCAACTGGAAATGTAACCAAGGATCAAGCACAAGTTACAGCACAGGATTTTTTAAGCAAGGTGGGTTATACCAATATTACTCCGGAATTTGCGGGGGAGTCACAGGGCGATTTAGTCGGGTATACCTGGAAATATAAAGAAGCATATTTAGAAGTCAGCCAGCAGGGCGGGGTTGTAACATTTTACCGGGATCAGCGTTCTATTGAACCCCGGACGCTGAGTCAGGAAGCAGCCGCCGGCAAAGCGAAGATGATCATGCAAGC
Source organism: Desulfosporosinus sp. Tol-M (assembly GCA_000770645.1). Taxonomy (GTDB): domain Bacteria; phylum Bacillota; class Desulfitobacteriia; order Desulfitobacteriales; family Desulfitobacteriaceae; genus Desulfosporosinus. The sequence goes on along the minus strand of JQID01000047.1, from coordinate 21,450 downwards.
ATTGGGCTGGCAGCTGGTGTTAACTTCAAGTGAGGACTTTGGGGCCTATGTTCAATTCGATTTTGTTGCCGAAAAAGAGGGGGTAAGGATTTATCCGGATAAAGTAAGGCTGCTGATCGCTTTAGACAACGGCCAGCTTGTGGGATTTGATGCTGTACCATATTACGCGTTCCATCAGTCGCGAACCTTCCCAGCTAAAATCACGCTGGATCAGGCGCTTCGGAAATTGCGTTCTGATTTCCAGGTAGCAGAGAGCCGCTTGGCGTTTATCGTTAAAAGTGGGAATCAAGAGGCGTATTGTTATGAATTCCGCGGTAAGTATCAGGGAGAGGAATACCTCTTATACCTAAATGCGGCAACGGGTGCCGAAGAGAAAATCCAAAGGATTCTCAAGACTCCACGCGGCGAATTTCTCCAGTAATAATAGGAATCTAAAAATAAGAGCCTAAGAATATGGGGCTGTGTCATAAGTGAATTCCTTATGAAAACAGCCCCACTTTTAGTATTTGAATAGTATTAATTTTAGTTAAAACCTTTCAGCTTCACTTTTGTCTATTCGACTTGGCGTTTGCAGCTTCGCTTTTTGAGTCTAGCGGGCTAAATTCTCGTCTGGTCGCAAGGTAATGGGCGATCAAATAGATAACAATAAAAAACGGCACAGAATAATAATGTTGCCATATTTTGTGGTCATATATTCCTAAAAATACACTTAGCGGTTGGATAACAAAAGAGCCGAATAATGAATAAGCGAGTGACTTAAAAAAAGGGTTGATATTTGGCTTGAATTGGATTGTCGCCATTACGGATACAGGAAAGAGGGTAAGATTCCAAGGAAAATGAGCAGGTATTATGGGTACCGGCATAATAGGATAGCTCCACAAAGATAGCCAATAGCCATATTTATCAAAATGAGAGGTGATTAAGGCTACGAAAAGACCGGCTGACAACAATCGGTAGGTGCTATCCTTTTTTCGAAACAGCACCCAGAGGATCCATGGTACTATGGTGAGAATTACTACTAACCACCAACGCCAGGTTAAAAAAACATTGTTCAACCAATAGTGGTAAACCTCTCGGAAAAGTATTTGAAATGAGTCATCGAGGGCTCTCATTTTGTCCAGGTTACTCATAAACAATACCACATCCGTCTTCTGCAAAATTGCTAATTTTGCTTAGATTGCCCTTATTAACCTTAGAACATACCAAGAAAATTCCCCTGCAGCTGACCGTTAGAAAATCGTAGGTTGGGTCTGTAACTAAGTAGAATTTAACATAGTTTAGTACGCATTTTGGGGATAGTAAGTTTAAGTACATTAGTTATGCAGGATGAGCTGCTTTTGGGGGCTGCCCTTCTTATAAGGATGGTGTTTATAATGGTTATCACTTTTCAACTAATTTACCGACCGATACTTGCAATTATGTTTTTTCTTTTTTGTTTAAAATGGGGCGACTGGAAAAACTGGAGAAAATATTACCCTACCATGCTTTATGCTGTTGTTTGGGATTTGCTTAATAATTTTTTCACTGTTAATTACCCATTATGGAGGTTGGATCATCCGATACTTAAACAGACATTCAGTGAATTAATAATAGCGTTTGTTTACTATCCCAGTTCAATTCTTCTGTATCTGCCATATGTCCCCAAGGAATCTATCGTCAAACAAATCCTTCAGATTGCTTTTTGGACATTGCTATTCTCCCTACTTGAAGGCATCGCTATTACTACACATAATATAAGTTACTATAACGGCTGGAATTTTTGGTGGTCCGTCGGGTTCAATGTTATAGCGTTTTCCATGATAAGACTTCATTATGAAAATCCGCTACTTGCCTGGCCCATATCGGTTTTATTGTTTCTTATATTTATGGTTATCTTTAAACTTCCATTAAGTAGCCTGTTATGACCTATTTAATTTAACCCTGAAGCGGTTGCGGCCGTGCCAAGACACTTCCTCCAACTTCCTCAAAAAAGAGCGGGCCAATGCAAAGAGAAGGGATCTTCCGGTAGAATGTGACTTGACAGCCCAGGGGGGACGTATTAGTCTAGAATATGATCTGTTTGTCGATGATCATCTGGTCGGATATAATGGGCTGTTGCTAATATAAAGGAGGATTTCCCCCAATGAGTCTCTATGAGGGTATAAAAGTAAGAATTACGAATCAGCTGGCGGAAGCCGCCCAAACTGCGAAAGCGGTCGGAGAGTTAAATTATATAGAATTGCCGGGTTTTGTTTTGGAGGAACCAAGGGAAAGGCAACACGGAGATCTGGCAACAAATTTGGCTATGGTGTTAGCCAAACAAGCGAAACGTTCGCCGCGGGATATAGCCTCCACACTGATTAAACACCTGGACACGACAGGGACATGGATAGAATCCTCTGAAATTGCCGGGGCTGGTTTTATTAATTTCCGCTTAGATCCCATCTGGCTTTCGGATGTCATTAACGAGGTGATAAAAGCCGGAGAACGCTATGGCCAAGTGGATATTGGAAAGGGTCAAAAGGTCCAGGTCGAGTTTGTAAGCGCAAACCCCACTGGGTTGCTACATATGGGCAATGCCCGCGGTGCGGCACTGGGTGACAGCCTCGCTTCGTTACTCTCTATAGCCGGGTATGAAGTCTCCCGCGAATTCTATATTAATGATACAGGGAATCAAATTCATAATTTTGCCTTGTCCCTGGAATCAAGGTATCTGCAACGCCTGGGCCAGGATTCTCCTTTCCCCGAAGGGGGCTATCATGGCGAGGACTTGATTGAAACAGTAAAGGGATTAATTGCTAAAGTAGGGGATAAGTACCTTTCAGTGGAACCGGGACTACGGCGCGAGTTTCTGGTGAGGTATGCTTTGGAAGAAAAGATGCAGGACATCAAGAAAACTCTTCAGGATTTTGGAGTCGAATATGATGTTTGGTTTAACGAACAATCCCTGCATGACTCGGGCGCTGTACGGTCAACCTTGGAAGAACTCGAGAAAAAAGGGTACATTTACGAAAAGGAAGGCGCGCTTTGGCTTAAATCCACTTTGTTTGGAGACGAAAAAGACGAAGTAGTGGTTAGAAGCAATGGAACGCCGACCTATTTTGCTGCGGATATTGCCTACCATCGCAACAAATTTGAACGTGGATTCACGCGGGTAATCAATATTTGGGGTGCTGATCATCATGGACATGTGGCCCGGTTGAAAGGAGCGATATCCGCCTTTGGGTATGACAAAGATAATCTTCAAGTTATCTTGATGCAACTTGTGCGGCTCATTCAAAACGGAGAAGTGGTAAAAATGTCCAAACGTTCTGGTCAGTACATCACGTTACGCGAGCTGATGGACGAGGTTGGCAAAGATGCAGCGCGCTTCTTCTTTAATTTGCGGGATCCTGACTCTACCGTGGACTTTGATCTCGATTTGGCGAAAGCGCAGTCCTCAGATAACCCTGTTTACTATGTGCAATATGCGCATGCTCGAATGTGCAGTATTTTGCGGCAAGCCGAAGAATTTGGAGATCCTGGAACCCCTCCGAGTGAAGAAGACTTAAAACGCCTGGACAGCACAGAGGAACGGGATCTGCTCAAGAAGATGGCTGACTTGCCGAGTGAGGTTAGTATTGCTGCACGTCTTATGGAACCCCATCGCCTGGCCCGTTATGTACTTGATTTGGCCGCTCTCTTCCATACTTTCTATAACAGCCAGCGTGTGCTCGTTGACGACGAGGGTCTGCGCAGGGCTCGTTTGAGCTTAGTGGGGGCCGTGAAACAAATTGTTAGCAATGTGTTGGGAATTCTAGGCGTATCAACTCCGGAAAGGATGTAACTTGGAAATTTTTTTATGTTTAAAGAAACGACAAGCAGGAAATATTTAGGGGTGGGCCGAATATATTGATATTCAAAACGACGAAGGGCGGTGGAGCTGTGACCCACTCTTTAACCAGAAAAGATAAGCCAACAGAAGCAGATATAGCTTATGAGGTACTGAAAGCTCATGGGAACCCCATGCATTATCATAACTTAATCGAAGAAGTACTCCGGCGCTTGGATATTTCCCAGGAGGCCATTCGGATTGCGGCGGCACTCACCCAGATCAACCTGGACACTCGATTTTCGTTCCTCGGACGGGGTGAATGGGGTCTGAAGGTATGGGAGCCCGCTAAAATTCCAAGGCGGCTGGTGCCTGTCTCCATGATGAACAAAGCATCATCTGAGGAGGAAGATAAATCAGATCCGGAAGAATTGGATGAAGATGCCTTAGATGCTTTAGATGAAGATATCTTGGAAACAGATGAAGTTTTTGATGAGACGGATGAGGGTCAGCACGGAGAAAAATGGTAGGAAGGTTCCTTGAAATGTGGCTCATCCTTGACAGCAAAACGTCTTCAAAATGAATATTTGCAGATTTTGACCCGCCAAAGTAGCGGGTTTTCCCATTCTAAAGCTGATTATTTGCCCGGATTTACCGGCCAGGTTATCTATATTTGCGGCGGTTAAAGCATTTACAGTTCACATTCAGTATAGTATAATTGGACAATGAGGGAGGTGGGAGCGTGCTTTTTAAACGTGTGGCCATGATAGCCGATTCAGGCGGCGGAATCGGTGAGGGCGCGGCCAAAAAACTAAATGAATTAGGAGGTAGCGTTGTTATTATCGATGACGACCAGGCAAAAATAGATCTTGTGGTAAAAGCACAACCCACAGGCAAAATTAGTTCCCCAAAAGATATAGCCCCTGTAGCAGTGTTCTTTGCTTCGGATGATACGAGCTATGTTACCGGACAGACTTTTTATTTTTGTAGATGTAAAAGTCTGTTTGCTAATATCGCTTAAGCAAGTAGACATGCGAGGGGGGGTGTGCTACTAATGCAGAAGAACATATCGGAGGGGAACGTTATTAATAACATGCGGATAGTCGAACTTGCGGGTGAATTAGGAGCTTATACGGGTAAGCTCTTTGCGGACCTGGGGGCCGACGTAATTCGTATTGAACCTATGGAGGGAGATCCTACTCGGTTAGAAAAACCCTTTTTTAAAGAAGTTGCCGGAATAGAAAACAGTCTTAGGTATCAATATCTAAATACCAATAAAAAAGGGATTGTTCTGGATATAGCATCTCCCGAAGGGAAAGAGGTCTTTCTAAAGCTAATAAAAACAGCCGATTTGTTGATTGAGAGCTTTCCTCCTGGGCATCTTGAAAGTCTGGGCTTGGGGTATGAATTACTTTCTGTGATTAATCCCAAACTTGTGCATACTGCTATTACACCTTATGGTCAGTTCGGTCCGTATAAGGACTATCCTTTTTCTGACCTGACTTGTTTGGCAATGGGCGGTATGTTATATCTAGCTGGTAATGGGGACGAGAAGCCGGTTCTGGCTCCCGATAAACAATCCTTTTTTCAGGCGGATTTGTATGCTGCCTATGGAAGTATGGTTGCATTAATTAACGCCGACATGACCTCAGAAGGGCAATATGTTGATGTGTCCATTCAAGAGAGTGTTGTCACGGCACAAGAGAACGCGATTCAAGGATATGATTTGGAAGGACGGATTCGCCGCGGAATAGGCTTGGTGGAAGCTGGTAATGGAACCTACAAATGTCAGGACGGTTTTGTATATATCGTAGCATCGATGGGAAGCAATGCTTATTTATGGTACCCCTTAGTAGACTGGATGATTGAAGAAAAAATACCGGGTGCTGAAGTTCTACGGGGCAAAGAATGGGGAACACCGGGGCATCGGAAAAAAAAAGAGTCAATTAATTATTTTAAAACAGTTGTTGAGCAATTCTTAGCAAAATACACTAAACAAAATCTTTATCAAGAAGGTCAGAAGCGTAAAGTAGTGATTTATCCAGTTAATACGCCAAAAGACGTGTTAGAAAATCCTCAATTCTCATATAGAAATTTTTTCAGAGAAATGTATTCGGAGTCAGTGAACGGTACAATTACTTATCCAGGGCCTCCTTACTATTTAGAGAAGATACCTTGGGAATTAAGGAGTGGAGCTCCTGCTTTCGGGCAACACACCGCCGAAGTGTTAAAACACTTGGGTTACTCGGCAGACGATATTAAATCCTTTGTAAAACGGGGTGTCAGCTATGTCAAATAAGCAACCTTTAGAAGGTATCAGGGTTTGCGATTTTTCCTGGGTTGGCGCCGGCCCGTCCACTACCCGGCTATTGTCAGTATATGGAGCAGATGTAATACGACTTGAAAGCAAGACGAGAGTAGATATCCTTCGTCTGATGGGGCCGTATAAAGACGGTATTGCCGGTATTGAGCGTAGTGGTTATTTTAGTAATCGTAATGTTAACAAAAAAAGTATAGATATCAATATGAAAAAACCTCAAGCACGGGACTTAGTCGTTAAACTGATTAAAGAAAGTGATATTATCATTAACAATTTTACCATGGGGGTCATGGAAAAATGGAATCTGGGCTACGAAGAGGTAAAAGAGATAAAACCTGATATTATTTATGTTGCTATGCCTGCTCAGGGTTCAACTGGTCCCCACAAGAGCTATATGGGTTTCGGGGTAGCCATGAATGCTTTGGTGGGTATTAATTATCTCACCGGTTTTCCCGATAAGATACCTTTTGGCATGGGAACTAACTATCCTGACCATGTACCGAACCCGGTCCATACTGCTTTTGCTATTATGGTAGCTCTATTGCACCGGCGGAAAACAGGTCAGGGCCAGTTCGTAGATGTTTCTCAAACTGAGGCGACTTTGGCTGTTTTACCTACGGCAGTCATGAATTATGCGGCAAATGGTAAGGTTCAGGAGCGACTGGGCAACCGTGACCTAAATGTAGCTCCCCATGGGGTTTATGCCACTCAAGGCGACAGAAGGTGGATTGCTATTGCTGTTTCTAATCAATCGGAATGGGAAGCCTTACTAAATGTGATGGGGAACCCCGAATGGGCGGACAGCAAAAAGTTCTCTTCTACGGCTAATCGTTTGGCTAATCAAGATGAACTTGATCGGATGATTGAAGAGTGGACTAAACAACATAAAGCTTATCATCTAATGGAACGATTGGTCCAGGCTGGGGTGAGAGCCGGAGTTGTGCAAAATTCCAAGGATTTGCTGGAAGATCCACAGCTGAATGAGAGGGGTTTTTGGACATATCTAAACCATCGGGAAATGCGCAGGCATGTATATGATGTTTCACCGGCGCATCTGTCCAAAACGCCCGCTCAATTAGATTCATCCGCGCCATTATTGGGGGAGCATACGGATAAGGTTCTGAAGGAAGTCCTGGGATTAAGCGAGGCGGAGATTTCGAAGTTCAGGGAAAAAAAAGTCATTGGTTAAGAGCTAAGAATAAGGGAGGACAAGTAAATGGATTTCCAAATACCAGACGAGTATCTAGAACTAAAAAAGATGGTGCGTAAATTTGTCGAAAGTGAGTTATTTCCATTAGAACAGGAAATAATCAACCGTGAGTCAGCAAGGGGCACAACCGATATGCCCTCCATATCACCGGAAGTAGAAAAGCATTTAATGCAGAGAACTGAGGAATTAGGCTTATGGGGACTTGAGGTTCCCGAAGAATTTGGCGGACAAGATCTAGGCGCCTTGGCGAAGATTGTTGTTGTTGAACAAATGAACCGCTCAATTGTTCAATATACTTTGCCTCCAGATGCTCCAAACCTTAATTTCTTAAAGGAGTGCTGCAATCCGGAACAATACGAAAAATATCTGGTGCCCTATGCCACAGGTAAAAAACGTTCTGCTCTGGCTATGACGGAGCCGAATGCCGGGTCGGACGCCAGTGCTATCTCTACACGGGCTGATTTTAAAAATGGCAAGTGGGTTATAAACGGAACCAAGGCCTGGATCAGTTATGCTCCCAAAGTAGATTTCTTTATCCTGATTGCCATAAATGATAAGGCGAAGGGTAAAAAGGGCGGATTTTCAGCATTTTTGGTTGATAAAGGAACACCTGGATTGAAGATTGAACGCAATGTTAATACTATTGGGGATATGTTTGCTTACGAACTCGTTCTTGAAGACATGGAGTTAGAACCAAGCCAGGTCTTAGGTGAGGTAGGTTATGCTTTTATTCCGTTACAAAACCGTTTTGGAGTACGGAGAATAGAGCTTGCTGCCCGGTGCTGTGGTTATGCAGACCGTCTCATTCAGCTGATGATCGATCAAGCAAACATTAGAGTAACCTTTGGGAAAACTTTGGCGGAACGGCAGGCAGTCCAGTGGTGGATCTCAGACTCAATGATGGAACTGCACGCCGCTCGTCTCATGGTCTATCATGCTGCATGGAAAGTTGATCAGGGTCATAAGGATATGCGTAAAGAAGCAGCCATGTTAAAGGTGTATTGTACAGAAATGCTTTCCAAAATTGCTGACCGTGCTATTCAGGTTCACGGTGGTCTGGGGCTTTCCAAAGAAATGCCCATCGAGTATATTTATCGTCTAGTCCGCATTTTCCGGATTGTTGAGGGTCCTTCGGAAATCCATAGGTGGTTACTTGCCAGAGAAATATTAAAAGATGGTAAACCCTACGAGACATTTAAATAATCTCATTGGCTAAATGAAAGGAGTATGAGCAAAATGGGTGTGCTTTTTACCAAAGAAGGACATGTTGCTACTATTACGTTAAACAGGCCAGAACAATTGAATGCCTTAGACCCTGATTCCTGGAAGGAATTTCATGAGATCCTTCGGTCGGCAAAAGTCGATCCGGAAATTCGCGTTCTGATTTTGACAGGTGCCGGCGAGAAGGCATTCTGTACCGGATCGGATCTCAAAAAGAGTATGCCGCCGGCAACTAATTTTGCCTCAACTTATTTTGAGGAGGAAAATTTGCTGGCGCCAATGGAAATGTGGAAGCCGATTATTTGCGCAATTAACGGCTTTGCTATCGGTGGCGGGCTGGAGATGGCTTTGGCTTGTGATATTCGTATTGCCTCGGAAAAGGCTTCTTTCGGTCTAGCGGAAGTTAAGGTGGGCAGCTTGCCAGGATTGGGAGGTACCCAGCGCTTAATTAGGTTTATCCCGAAGGCCATTGCTATGCGGATGCTCCTGACAGCTGATAGAATTACTGCGGCTGAGGCTTACCGCGTCGGTTTAATCAGCGATATTGTTCCCGCCGATAAGTTAATGGAGACTGCTAAAGCCATAGCTGAAAAGATTGCCTCTAATGCTCCTTTATCCGTTAAAGCGGCAAAAATGGCTGTTGTAGTCGGAGGAGATTTACCGGTCAAACAAGCTTCCCAAATGGAATATTTACTTTGGGGCATATTGCGTGATACCGAAGATAGGATTGAAGGACGCGTAGCCTTTGCTGAAAAAAGACCTCCTGTCTACAAGGGTAGATAAAGACAGCGACTAAACTTTTGAGTCGCAAGAGTAAACCCTGCACCTCGGTGCAGGGTTTCTATTTTGACAGCCCACCTCAACGTCAGTGCATGAAAAAATTATGTGCCGGCTGAGAAAGGATGTCCTTTATCTTGACATCCTTTTCGAGTCTAGCTAAAATAGAACAGTGGGATTAAAATATATTCTTTCTGACATTAGAAATGAAGCTAGTGCGGCTCTTGAACTAGCTTTATTTATGTGCTTTGTTGAGAAAATAGATTGTCCGGTAAGATATATTTCTACTGCTTAGATTGAGAAACTGGGTATACATTTTAAGGCCTGAAAGGAAATGGTAAAGCGCATGACAAAATTTATTTTCGTAACGGGCGGGGTTGTGTCTTCCCTTGGCAAAGGAATCACGGCTGCATCCTTGGGATGTCTTCTGAAAAATAGGGGTCTAAAAGTGGCAATCCAAAAATTCGATCCCTATATTAATGTTGACCCCGGAACTATGAGCCCGTATCAACACGGTGAAGTGTTCGTTACAGATGACGGGGCGGAGACAGATCTGGATTTAGGCCACTATGAGCGCTTTATTGATGTGCCGGTTTCGAAAAATAGTAATGTAACGACAGGTAAAATATACTGGTCAGTCATCCAAAAGGAACGTAAAGGGGATTATCTGGGTGGGACTGTTCAAGTCATTCCGCATATTACCAATGAAATCAAAGAAAGGATCTACCGCGTGGCACGAGAAAGTCATCCGGACTTCGTGATTACCGAGATCGGCGGAACCGTCGGAGATATCGAATCCCTTCCCTTTCTCGAAGCAATCCGGCAGATGAAAAATGACATTGGGCGAGAGAATGTCATCTACATACATGTTACTTTAGTCCCTTATTTACGCATGTCCGGAGAACTAAAAACAAAACCGACACAGCACTCTGTTAAAGAATTGCGGGGAATCGGCATTCAGCCCACTATTATTGTTTGCCGCTCAGAGAAAGAACTTTCCAGTGATATGAAGGAGAAGCTGGCCCTGTTCTGTGACGTTGAACTGGAAGCTGTCATACAGTGTTTGGATGCGCCAACTATTTATGAAGTCCCTTTGAAGCTCCAGGAGGAAGGGCTTGATAATATTGTTCTTAGTCGCGCAGGCATTGAGGCTCCTCCCGCTGATATGACAGAGTGGAAAGCTATGGTGGAGAGATTCAAATCCCCGGTGCGGGAGACCGAGATTGCGATTGTTGGAAAATACGTAGAACTCCCTGATGCCTACTTGAGTGTTGCTGAGGCTTTAAGGTCGGCAGGGACCGAGCATGGGGCAAAAGTGAATGTGCGTTGGGTAAATTCAGAGAACATTGAAGAAGAAGACGTTGAACAGTACCTAACCGGCATTGACGGAATCCTTGTTCCCGGAGGGTTTGGCAACCGGGGAGTTGAGGGTAAAATTAAAGCGATTCGTTATGCGAGAGAACAAAAAATTCCTTTCTTAGGACTTTGCCTTGGGTTGCAAACTGCGATCATAGAATTTGCCCGTAATGTCTGTGGTATGGAACGGGCCAACAGCACGGAATTTGATGCCGATACACCCTATCCGGTCATCGACATCCTCCCGGAGCAAAAAGATATTGAAGAAAAGGGCGGCACCATGCGCTTAGGCATTTCCCCTACGAAGTTAGTGGAGGATAGCCTTGTACAGAAAGCGTATCAAGATGAAGTCGTTTATGAGCGTCACCGTCACCGCTTTGAAGTGAATAACCAGTTCCGTTCTGAGCTCGAGGAGGCAGGGCTGAAGTTCTCGGGGACAACGCTGGATGGCCGTCTGGTAGAGATTATTGAATATCCGGATCATCCATGGTTTGTGGCTTCCCAGTTCCATCCGGAATTTAAATCCCGTCCGAACCGTGCGCATCCGCTCTTCAGAGAGTTTATTCGAGCGGCGCTAAAGGACTAGTGTGACACTGCGCTTGTGTAACACTTACTTTGATTTATACTTTGGGTGATTACCTGTTATGGGGGTTATAGGCCATGCAATGCAGCAGTTCAAAGTTCTATAAGATTATTGGAGCAATATGCTCAATTATCGTATCAATACCATACATTATACATGCATATGGTCCAACAGAAAGAGAGGTTGTAATCTGGGGTGTGTTTTCATTAGCTTGGGGTATTATACTTCTGTTTTTATCTATTTCCATGTATGAAAAGATAGTTACATATATAGGCTTTGTTATAGTTGGATTAATACAGATACCACCAATTATTCTGTGGTTTACTTTTCATGGATATGGAATATCTGATAATACACCTTCAAGTAGTTTTATTGCTCATTGGGGATATGGTATACCTCATATAATTATTTTCTTAATATGCGCAGCTATTTTGTATAAGAGAATTAATTTAAAAACATAAGGTTTTGTATGGAAGAGGGCGTACAACAGAGTGTTCTCAAAATCTGAGAGAATATGAATGTAATAACCAGACTTCGGGAACACACGGGACGATGTACGAACTTTGAATATCGGACCTCGCGCTTCGCACCTCGCCTTAGGAGAGTTCTGCTAAACCTTGGCTTAAGAGTTTGGCACGAACTCTTCTCTGTATAATAGTGAGTCGCTGATTAGTAGAGCAAAATCTTGGAAAGAATGGCAAGAGGAAGGGGACTGAACCGGTGGCCTATGTTGCAAGGTGGCTCGATAAAAGTGGACAGACACGCTTTAATGCTTTTTTGGCCAAGCATCCAAAAGGGCATGTGCTCCAGTCTTGGGAGTGGGGAGAGATTAAGAGCCGGACAGGATGGTTACCCTGGCGGTTGGTTATTGAAGAAAACAAAGAGATTGTTGCGGCAGCCTCTATTCTTGAACGCAAAATCCCGGTAGTGGGTATTCCCATTTTTTACATTTCCCGCGGACCGGTGCTGGACTGGAAGAATATCGAGCTATTAGATTTGGTACTCGCGGAGATTCGCAAGTTAGCGAAAGCCCGCGGGGCAATTTTTTTAAAGGTGGACCCTGATCTGCCGTCTTCAGAAAAAGAACTGGAGCAATATCTGCTTTCCAGAGGATTTCGCTCTGCCGAGAGTGGTAAGGGCTTTGAAGGGGTTCAACCAAAGTACGTGTTTCGTTTGGATATTTCTCCGGATGAGTTGACTTTACTGGCAAATATGCAACAAAAAACACGTTATAATATCCGCCTGGCACAGAAAAAAGGGGTGCAGATCCGACGCGGCACTCGAGAAGATTTACCGGAGTTTTATCGGGTTTTAAAGGAAACGACCGAGCGCGATCGCTTCTTGGTGCGGGCCTATTCTTATTTTGAAGACCTCTATGATTCCTTGGTCCCTGTAGGCATGGGAGAATTATTTATTGCCGAGTATGAAGGAAAAATCATAGCGGGTACTTTGGCCTTTGTCATTGGAGATAAAGCCTGGTATATCTATGGAGCTTCGTCAAATTCACATCGTAATGTCATGCCTAATTACTTAATTCAGTGGGAAATGATTCGTTGGGCAAAGTCGCTGGGCTGTACGCTCTATGATTTCCGAGGGGTTCCCGGGCATTTGACGGAAGATAATCCGCTTTACGGTCTTTATCGATTTAAGAAGGGGTTTAACGGAGAGTACACGGAATTTATCGGAGAATGGGACATAGTGTATCGCCCGGTAATTTATTTTCTCTGGAACCACTTGGAACCGATCTATTCGGACGTATTAAAGGGAATAATCGGTAAGCTGCGGCAAATACGGAGGGGATAAGACCATGGCTGGAACCTGGATTGAAGTTGACCTTGATGCCGTAGTGGGGAATTATCAAGAAATAATTAAGCACCTTAGTCCTGAAGCTAAGTGTATGGCAGTTGTGAAAGCAGATGCCTATGGCTTAGGTGCGGTAGAAGTCGCGCGTGCCTTGGCGCGAGCCGGATGTGAAGCGTTTGCGGTCACAAGAGTTGAAGAAGGGCTGATCTTGCGGGAGCATGGCATAGAGGGGCTAATCCTGGTGCTGGGGCCAACCACACAGGAAGATTGGTCTGCGGCCATTGCGGCACGGTTACAGTTAACGCTTTCCGAACTATCTTCGATTGTGGAGTTGAATAAGGTTTGTTCGGCTCTGGAATCGGAAAATTCTCCGCTAGTCCAGGTGCATCTCAAGGTAGAAACTGGCATGGGGAGAACAGGTTTTCAGTTCTCCGAACTGGAAGCGCTTTCTTATGTCCTGGAAAAAGCGCCCCATCTTCAGGTTGCAGGAGTCTATACTCACTTCGCTCGTGCAGCCCGTAGGGATAGGGTCTATACATTAAGGCAATATGAACGCTTTATTTCCTTTACGACCCGTCTGGGAGAATTGGGAATTCATCCGACTTGGAAACATGTCTGCAACAGTGCGGCATTTCTCGATTACTCCGAGTGGCACCATGACTTTGTGCGAATCGGGACATTGTTGATCGGACATTATCCGGGGCAAGGATTCAAAGGAAAATTAAAGTTAAGCGACCCCTGGGTTGCTAAAAGCAGGATAGTTCATCTGCGTAAAGTCCCCAAAGGCACTTATGTAGGGTATCAAAGTATCTATCGTACGAAGGCTGAGACTCAGCTTGCTGTGATCCCTGTGGGGTATGCGGATGGATTTGGGTTGGAACCGCGTTTCACACCCCAGGGATGGATTGATTTCCTTAAAATAGTGATTAAAAATCTTGCGGCATTGTTTGGTTTTTTCCTCGGGCTGGAACGGGTGGAACTTAAGGGGAAGACGGTTCGCGTTGCCGGAAAAATAGGTATGCAGCTAACTGTGATTGATGTGGGAATGCAGGATTGCGCCCTGGGGGATGAGGTTAGAATCCCTTTACGCCGGACTGTGGCAAACCCTCGAATCCCCAGGAGATATAGACAAGATGGACAAATGTTCTCAGAATGGGTTATAAAAGAAGGAGTTTTACCATTTTCACAGAATATTCTATATGAGATAAACATAAGGGAAAGGAATGAAGGAAGTGGGTAAAATTCTTGTTGTAGATGACCAATTTGGTGTGCGGCGCCTGCTCTTCGAGACCTTCCAGGAGGATAAACATGAAGTTGCAATGGCGGAGAACGGAGAGGAAGCACTGCAGTTACTGAGTGACTTTAAGCCAGATCTTATATTGATGGATATGAAAATGCCAAGAATGAACGGGATGGAAACATTAAAACAAATTCGTGCCTTAGAATATCAAGTTGGTGTGATTATGATGACGGCCTATGGTGATTCTCAGAACTTGGAGCAAGCAAAGGACCTTGGGATTCTCTTTTATTTGGCTAAGCCCTTTGATTTGTTTGAGCTGAGAGCACGGGTGAGGGAAATTTTACCGGTGTCCTAATAGTAAACACAGGTGATCGCCTAACAATATATACTATTTTGTTAGGCTAAAGGCAGGAAAATCCTCTTGTATGACGAAGTATAAAGTGAATGAAGTATATGCTGTAGGAAGAGGAGAGAATTATGATTCTAACAACAAATACGACGATCGCTATTCAATGTTCCCAATGCGGTAAGTTAGAATTCCATGCCCTCTCTCTCTTTGCATTTTCTCGGCGAGGTCGAAAGAACCTGCTATGTGGTTGCGGTCTTCAGCATATGTCCGTAACCAGCGGTAACCTTCAGCAGTTTAACGTCACTTATGCTTGCGCTTACTGTGGGGAGACCCATTATTTACGATTAAATCGGCATACCCTATGGGGTTATAACAAGCTGCCGCTTATTTGTCCTGCCGTGGAAGCTCCTGTCGGATATATTGGGCCTCGACAGAAAGTTACCCAAGCCTGTCATGAACAAGAACAATCCATTGGGGAATTGGCAGCAGGGCTAGGTTATGAGGAAGATTTCGAAAATCCTGAAGTGATGCTAAGGATTTTAGATTATCTCCATCATCTGGCCAAGCAAGGAGATTTAGGGTGTGCTTGCGGAAACCTTCAGCTATCTTTCGAGTTGTTACCGGATCGCATCGAACTTTATTGTGAATTCTGTGAAGCAGTGGGGGTAATTTATGCGGACAGTTCGGATAATGTCCGGCAAATCGAAGGAATAAATTCGATGTATCTGGAAGAGAATAAAACTTTGCATATAAATAATCCACTGCGTGGTCAGCATCTCTCCAAGACTAACGAGGAGGTAAAAAAATAGCATTAGAAAGAAGGCAACCTCATGGAGTTTTTCTTAGACACGGCGAATATTGATGAAATAAAACAAGCTTGGGATATGGGCGTGATTGCCGGTCTTACGACGAATCCCAGTTTAGTGGCTAAGGAAGGTAAGGATTTTCACGAACTCCTTAACATTGTGACAGGGATCGTGGATGGACCAATAAGCGCAGAAGTTATTGCGCTTGATCATCAGGGAATGCTGCAAGAAGCAAGGGTGTTAGCAGCAATTCATGAGAATATTGTGGTCAAGATTCCGATGACTGAAGCCGGTCTCAAAACAGTCAAAGCCTTAAGGGCAGATAAAATCAAGACGAATGTAACGCTTGTGTTTACAGCGAACCAAGCGCTGCTGGCAGCACGAGCGGGCGCCACTTATGTCAGTCCATTTCTGGGTCGTCTGGATGACATCGGTGAAAATGGGCTGAACTCGCTGGAAGATATGTGCGAGATTTTTCAAGTGCATAGACTTGAAACAAAAATTATTGCGGCAAGCATTCGAAACCCTGTGCATGTCACGGAAGCAGCGAAAATCGGAGCAGATTATGCAACAGTTCCATTTGGCGTTTTGCGGCAGTTATTTCGTCACCCTTTGACAGACGCTGGGATCGATAAGTTTTTAGCCGATTGGCAAAAACTTAGTAAATTGTAGTTGTGCTACTGGTTGGAGTAAATACGATGTTGGATAATTGACAGGTTGGTATCCTCCTATCTGAATCAACAGATAAGTGGATACCAACTTTTTTAATACAGTTTATATACAATTTATACTCTAATTTCGGTTGAAAATGCGTCAAAAGTATGTCACAATCAAGTTATTAAGACCAATGTGATGACATAATAATAAATGCGTGCAGCATTTGAGTTCCTAAGGAATTTGTCGAATACTGGAAGGGACAGATCCTGAGTGAGCGAGACTCGCATCGAGCATGGGGGGATGTAATTTGAATAATTTCAAAACCAAAGATCTGATGAAGCAGCAGGATTATCTTGAACTCCTGTCTCAAAAATTTCGTACTATCTCACAAGCCGCATCTGAGGTCATTAACCTCAAATCCATTTTGAATCTTCCCAAAGGTACGGAGCATTTTCTTACCGATCTTCACGGAGAATATGGAGCCTTTAACCATGTGATGAAAAATGCCTCGGGCGTTGTAAAAAGAAAAATCAATGATGTGCTGGGAAAAACACTCTCTCAAAATGATATCAATGAGCTTGCCTCACTCATCTATTATCCTGAAGAAAAGCTTCAGCTGGTCAAAGAGAGGGAGGTTAACCTTACCGATTGGTATAAGATCACCATTTACAGGCTGATTCAGGTGTGCAGGGACGCTTCGTCAAAATATACCCGTTCCAAGGTCAGAAAAGCACTTCCTCCGGATTTTGCTTACATCATCCAGGAACTGTTGCATAAGGATGAGGACCGGTCCAATAGAAAAGAATACTACAATCAAATCATCGATACTATTGTAGAACTGGATAGTGCAGAAGACTTTATTATAAATATCTCAAATGTGATCCAGAAGCTCACCGTTGACCATCTGCATATCATCGGCGACGTCTACGACAGGGGACCGGGACCGCATTACATCATGGATACCCTAATGAAACATCATTCCGTGGATATTCAGTGGGGAAACCACGACATTCTCTGGATGGGTGCCGGTGCAGGTGACAGCGCCTGCATTTCCAACGTAGTCCGCATCTGCTTGAGATACGCTAACATGGATATTTTGGAAGAAGGCTACGGGATCAATCTCTTCCCCCTTGCTACATTTGCCTTGACTACCTATAAGGGAGATGATTGCCGCAAATTCAAACCAAAAATCAGCGCCAACGATATCGTACCGGATTCGGATATTGATCTTCTCTCAAAAATGCATAAGGCTATCACGATTATCCAGTTCAAACTCGAGCATGAAATTGCCTTAAACCACCCGGAATATGATCTTTTTGATCGGTTGCTCCTGGATAAAATCAATTATGAGGAATACACCATCAACGTCGGAGACGTAGTATACAAACTAAATATCCAAACCTTCCCGACCATCGACCCAAAAGAACCCTGGAAGCTGACCGAAGAAGAAAAATTGGTTATTGACAAGCTAAGGTATTCATTCCTGAAGAGTGAAAAGCTCCAACAACATATCAGGTTCATGTTCGCCAAAGGCAGCATGTATCTAAAATACAACTCCAACCTGTTGTTCCATGCATCTATTCCCATGAATCCTGACGGGACCCTGAAGAAATTAAAATTCAACGGTGAGGAAGACTCAGGCATGGCCTTGTTGGACAAGATGGAGCAATGGGTCAGGGAAGCTTATTTCGGCAGGGAAACCAAGGACAACACTACAGATTTTTTCTGGTACCTATGGTGCCATCAGGATTCCCCGCTATTCGGCAAAGACAAGATGGCAACCTTGGAAAGGTATTTCATTGATGACAAAACTCCCCACAAGGAACGCTTTACCCCCTATTTTACTTTGGTCAATGATGAAAATATTGCAAAGATGATCCTTAAGGAGTTTGGACTTGATCCGGAGAAGGGACATATCATCAATGGACATGTCCCTGTAAAGACCGGCAAAGGGGAGAGCCCAATAAAAGCCAATGGTAGATTATTGGTTATTGACGGCGGATTTGCGAAAGCCTATCAAAGAGAAACAGGGATCGCCGGATATACTCTGATCTTTAATTCCTACGGTCTGCAGCTGGTAAGCCATCAGCCTTTCGAATCCGTGGAAAAATCGGTAAACGACGGAATCGATATCCGCTCGACAGTAAGCGTTGTTGAGAAGGTTGTTGAACGGAAGAAGATAGCGGATACCGATATTGGCCAGAAGCTGAAAAAACAGATCTATTATCTGGAGATGCTCTTAGGCGCTTTCCGTAAAGGTGTTATCAAAGAAAAAATCTAATGACTAACCCTATTTTTTCAGAAGAGATTTGAATTCTTCGATTTTCCGGACGGGGCGCTGACAAGTAAAGTTTTGACACAGATAAGCTATAACATGACTTGGCTCAATGGGGTAATCCTTAGTCCAGGGAATAATTTCAGGCAGGCTTCCTTCCTGGTAAAGAACTGAAGAGTAAGGACGAAACTCGGCAAAGAAAATTTGACGCATTTCAGGAAGTTCTCCGTTTTCGAGCGAACCTGCCAGAATTAATTCCTGACTTGGATGAAGAGCAAACTGTAGGGCTTGGAGAAAGGCTGTATATCCTGAGGGATGTTCCTCCAGAACGGGGCGAAAAGAGAGAAGCTGTTGTTCGGCTTGCTTTTCCCAGCGTTCATCACCGGTTAGGCGCGCCAGCCGCAGAAGGTTGAGCGCAGTGATCGAGTTGCCGGAAGGGAGGGCTCCGTCATAACTTTCTTTAGGCCGGAAGAGAAGCTCTTCGGCATCAGAATCAGAGCCGGTAAGAAAGTACCCTCCGTCTTCTTCGTCCATAAAGAGCCGTTCCAGTTCCTCTCGGAGGCGGAGTGCGGTTTTTAGATATTGAGGTTGACCACTGGCGGAGTAAAGTTCCAGGAGCCCCCAAATGAAAAAGGCATAATCGTCCAAGTACCCAAGGTAGGCTGCTTCCCCTTCGCGGAAACGGGCCAGGAGTCGCCCATCATTTCGCACAAGGTGGCTGAGGACAAAATCTGCGGCCTTGGCGGCGGCTTCCAGGTAGATGCCTTTTCCAAGAACTTGGGCTCCTCTCGCCAAGGCAGCGATCATAAGTCCGTTCCAGGCTGTTAAAATTTTATCGTCCTTATGAGGGTGGATTCGTTTCTCCCGTGCGGCGAATAGGCTTTGGCGTGCGTTTTCCAGGGAACTTAATACCTGATCCTTGGTCAGGGCATTGTCCCGGGCGATTTTAGCTAAAGCTCCAAGTAATAAATTGGGGTTATTTTTTCCTTCAAAGTTACCATCAGAGGAGATATCATAAACAGCGCAGTACTTTGCGGCTGTCTCCTTGTCCAGTACGGCTTCAATTTCTTCGGGAGTCCAAACATGGAATTTTCCTTCGACTCCTTCAGCGTCGGCATCTTCCGCGGAATAAAAACCACCTTCCGGGGAGGTCATGTCACGAAGGATATATGTAAAAATTTCTTGTGCTATTCGAGCATCCTCTTGACGGTGCTCGAACTGATAGCTTTCCAGGTAGGCAAAGGCGAGCAGGGCATTATCATAGAGCATTTTTTCGAAGTGAGGGATTAACCACTTCTCGTCCGTACTGTACCTCGCAAACCCGAACCCGATATGATCATAGATTCCCCCGAGGGCCATTCCATCAAGGGTTTTACGGACCATTTCCCGGGCTTTGTCCTGCGGGTGGTCCTCTGCATAGCGAAGGAGAAAGGTTAGGGTATGGGGCGTAGGAAATTTCGGAGCACGGCCGAATCCTCCGTAACGGGCATCAAAGCTGCGGGTCAAGTCCGCATAAGCTTTTTTGATAATTTGTTCCCCCCATGTTTGCATGGCTTCGGAAGCGGAACCCTTGCCGTTTTGCAGTAAAACAGCGCCAGCCAAAGGGGAGGATTGGATCGCTGCTTTATTTGTACCGGTACGTCCGGAATGAACTGCAGAAACTATTTTATCGGCAGACTCCCGCAATTTACCTTCGCTTGTGTTCCAGAGAGTCCCCACTTGTTCCAAGAGTTCCATAAGTCCTGGACGTCCATAATGCTGCGTTTTTGGAAAGTAGGTTCCGGCGAAAAAGGGCTTTTTCGCAGGTGTCATAATGATAGTGAGCGGCCAACCACCCGATCCGGTAAGGGCCTGACAGAATTCCATGTACAGATGGTCAACATCAGGGCGTTCTTCGCGGTCAACCTTAATGGAGATAAAATAGCGATTAAGTACAGCAGCAGCAGCCTGGTCTTCAAAGGATTCACGCTCCATGACATGACACCAGTGACAAGTCGCTTGTAGCAGACAACTACGAATACCCAATAGATAAGAAAATAGGCTTGTTCTCAGCTTTCGCTTTTTGAAAAGCTTCATCTCCCCAAGGAAACCAATCTACGGGATTTTCAGCATGTTGAAGCAGATAGGGTGATTTTTCCTTGGATAATCTATTGGGCTTATTTTTAGTAGTCATTGGGCAACACCTCCTTTTTTGAGGTATATTTTTAATAGTTTCATTATACTATATATGTTATACCCTAAAAGCGGGGTAAATATGATGAATTTGAATAGTCCTTTCAGGTCCGTTTCAGATGCCATTCAGAAGGTGATTGTCCCCTTTGCCGCAAAACAAAAAGACCGCCGTAGCGATCTTTTGAATTGTTTATTTTATTTTAATTCGATGGCTACAACAATGCCAGCCAATCCCGTTTGGCGTAGAGTATCCGAATCACCGTGACAATTTTTCTTGCTTCGGATATCTTATAAAAAATAATATAATTCTCTACTAGTTGCTTTCGTATTCCTAAGGAAGCCAGCCTTTCATCCGATACCGGTGTGTTTCTGTGCGGCATTTCCTCCAAACTTAGAACGACACCACCGATTTTATCCACTAACTTTATGGCAATAGCAGGTTCTAAAAGCTCTCCCGTGATATAACGGCCTATTTCTATTAAATCGTTTTTCGCCGGTTCGGTAATGCGGATGGTATAAATGCTCAATTAAACCAACCCTTTCCGAATATCCTCCAACGCCTCGCGGAAGGGGCTTGTTTTACCCTGTTCAGCCGCTTTCAGTCCATCGTCCAGCAACTTATAAAGTTCGAATTTCCCGGCAAGCTTCTCATAGGTTTCAATACTCATCACTGCTAAATCACCCTGCCCATTCTTTGTGATATAAACAGGTTCCTTGTATTTATGGCAGAACTCAGAAATTTCGTTGTATTTATTTCTCAAGTCCGAACTCGGTCTGATGTTAGGCATTTTGCTCACCTCCACATCTATTATATGCATATTATATCAATAAAACGATATATAAGCAATACTACATTCTTTTTATCATTTTCCTGATGATTGTTAAATTCCA
>JQID01000135.1 GCA_000770645.1 Desulfosporosinus sp. Tol-M | reverse complement strand
AAGATACGTTAGTAACGTAAACTTTCACTGAGGTGATATGGGGTTCAAATTGTGAATTAAGAAGGGAGTTACAATTAATGGATACTAGTTTAATTACGGCAATGGCGGCAATTGGTGCTGGAGTTGCTGCAGGATTCGCAGCTATCGGAGCCGGGATTGGTAATGGTCTTGTTATCAGCAGAACGATCGAGGGTATTGCCCGACAACCGGAAGCTAAAGGGACTTTAATGGGTACTATGTTTTTAGGTATCGGCTTGGTCGAAATTTTGCCTATTCTTTCTTTTATTGTTGCGCTGCTTCTTATGTTCACGAAGTAGGTTGTTGTGCGAATGTGTTGAGA
This sequence comes from Desulfosporosinus sp. Tol-M, assembly GCA_000770645.1. Lineage (GTDB taxonomy): Bacteria > Bacillota > Desulfitobacteriia > Desulfitobacteriales > Desulfitobacteriaceae > Desulfosporosinus. Next base: position 1,219 of record JQID01000135.1, on the reverse strand, counting down.
CCAAGACTATGCCCGTTCTAAATTTATGGGGGGACGTAAGTCTCCCTTAAAAAAGGGCTATAGCTTCAATACCTAAATTGAGAGGGGGGTAGGCTTTGAATAACCCTTTAGTATTTGATTGGACGATGCTTGCTCAGATGATATCCTTTGTGTTACTGGTTTGGTTTCTTGGCAAGGTAGCGTGGAACCCGTTAAATAACATGATGGAAAAACGGCGGAATTTTATCGAGACCAACCTGGCTGAAGCAAAAGAAGAACGTCAGCAAGCGGAGCAAATAAAACGCGAATATCAGGAAGAAATGCGTCAAGCTCGTCAAGAAGCTCAAGAAGTAATTGCCAAAGCAACCAAAGTGGGCGAAGCAAGTGCGAACGAAATCATCGTTGCAGCCCATGAGGAGGCCGAAAAAATTAAAAAATCCGCCCTTGTTGATATTCAACGCGAACGTGACAGGGCGATTGCCGATGTTAAGGGCCAAGCTGCTGATCTGTCAATTTTAGTAGCCGAAAAGATTATACGTCAAAAATTAGACTTGAAGGGTCAATCACAGCTCATTGAGCAATTCATTCAAGAGGTAGGGGAATTGCAATGATAAATGGAGCGCTTGCCCGTAGGTATTCCCAGGCTTTATTTGAAATTGCTTCCGAAACGTCTCTTGACCTGATTGATGGCGATCTGCGTGAACTTACAAAGCTAGTCGAGGAAAACGAAGAGGTTAGAAATGTCCTGCTTCATCCCCACATTTCTTTTAAAGAAAAGAAAGCCGTGATGGATGAACTGTTGGGGAAAGAATTTGGCAAAACGACACGTAATTTTCTCCACCTATTGATTGACAAGAGGCGGGAGAATCTCTTACCTGACATACAACGTGAGTTTACTAAGTTGGCTGATGAGGCGCGTAAAGTCGTGGAAGCGAAAATAGTCAGCGCAGTCGAGTTAAGTGCGCCCCAACTTGACAATCTCAAAAAGGTTATTGGGAGTATGATGACAGGAAAAGATATTCGCGTTATTCGCGATGTACGACCTGAACTTATTGGTGGGGTTCTTATTCAGGTCGGAGATCGTGTGATGGATGGGACGGTTGCCCATGCCTTGAACCGGATGCGTGTGGGGTTACGGAAAACCTCGGAGAAACCTCAGGAAGTAGGGGTGAAATAACAGGATGAACTTGCGTCCAGAAGAAATTAGTTCCATTATCAAACAGCAAATAGAACGCTATGA
>JQID01000016.1 GCA_000770645.1 Desulfosporosinus sp. Tol-M | reverse complement strand
TCGCACTAGAATCATAAATCTAAATTAAATTAAATTTAGCACAAAAGCAACTCATTAGTCAAGTGGTAGACTAAGATTCCGTTAATGACATATACTACTACTGTCGAGTATTATTTAACAGTTAAACTTATTAATTTATCCATTTTTACAGGGAATCCTTTCTGTCTGTCGAATAACTTGTAATTACTTAAAAATGGAGATATTCAATATCGGCAAAGCTTAGAACCACGGTTAAAAAAAGGAGCTTAGTATGGACATCACCTTTCAATCGATTGGTACAATACATACACCTTATTTGGCCATTAATACCCCCCATCAGCCAATTGCTGACGCACCCGGTGATTTTTGGCTAACGCTTAATCCTGAATATACAAGTGCTTTAAAAACCTTAAATACCTTCAACTACATTTATGTCCTCTATCACCTCGATCAAGTGGTCCCTCCGGTAGAACTGCTCACCAGATCCCCCTGGGCTCCTGAAACTGAAATTGGGCTCTTTGCCAGCCGTTCCCCACAAAGGCCCAACCCCATAGGTCTAAGTATTGTCCAGGTAAAGGAAATTATCGGAAACGAAGTTACAACTTCGGGTATTGATACCTATAACGGAACCCCCTTACTGGATATTAAACCTTATCTGCAATTTATGGACAACAAAGAGGATGCTAATAATGGCTGGTTTGACACTCTCCCGGATAAAGAACATATTATAGCTCACGTTCTTGGGCTTACCCATGACCACGAGCATTCGCATGAGCATACGCATGAGCATTCGCATGAACATTCGCATGAGCATTCACATGAGCATTCACATGAGAATGTTCGCCGACATGCACACGATCATGTATATGACCATAAACACCCTAAACATCCTCATGAACACAACGATTAAGCTCTAAGTTAAAAGGTCACGAGTTAAAACTCGTGCCCCTTTAGCCATTACCCTATTTAAAAATAGCTTAGTTTACTGTTTTATTAGTCGGCTGAGGTTGTGAATATTGAGGATTATTTCGAATGTGGTCATTATATCCCGGCCCGACTTCCTTCGTTCCGGTAGGTTGCGGATCTTTTCCGTACTGTGCCGGTCCGCCATACTTCTCATTCGGGTTATCCTCATAAGAGATCTCGTTACCTTCGTTCCATGGGCCGCGACTATCTCCCTGGCCCGTCGACAGGTTCATATATTTCTTAGAGAAATCGGAATCCCGAAAGTCTTTATTGACGCCGCTTCCCTTTAATGTCTCAATCGCTTGCATAAAGGAGAAGTTATGCGCTTCTTCACGACTTAAGAGGAAACGAATCATGTCTTTGACTCCAGCATCGTCCGTTTGTTGGAGAAGTCGCTCATAAATAAGTTTAGCTCGAAGTTCTGCCCCTGCATTTGACGAAAGATCTGTATAAAGATCTCCTGTTGAATTGACGAAGTTTGCTGTCCAGGGTACTCCAGCAGAGTTAACTAGCAGAGGGCCCCCTCCAAGCAAGGCCATATGATTTGCCTGAAAATCTTTAGAAATACTATCGACAGGACCAATCAGCATTGCTAGGCTCTCGCCAACCATTTCTAAATGGCTTAACTCTTCCGCTGCGATATCTTGCAGTAAATCTCGGATTTGCACATTATTGCATCCTAAACTCTGTGAGAAATACTGCATAGCCGCTTTAAGCTCACCATTACCGCCCCCAAACTGCTCTAGTAATAAGACAGCAAATCGGGGATCGGGTTTATCGACATGTACAGTATATTCCATATCTTTGACATGTTTAAACACATCTAAAACCTCCTTCTGCTTATTGTATAATGAACAGATAACTCAAATTTCAATATTAGTATCTCATTTACATCTGATTATTATCCAACAAGTTTGTAACAAGGCAATTTCCTCTTGCTTGACTATTCCCCTTGATTTGATATGCTTGTAATAATTTGGTAAATTGTCATTGTGGAAGAACCCTATTGCCCTGTCGGAAGGATGAGTGAAACATGCCTGACAAATATAATTTAACGTTAGAACAAAATATTTTCCTGGCCAAAAAATTAATTGTTGAGAACATATACAACAGCGCAAAACTTGAAGGATGCAACGTAACCTTTCCTGACACACAGACTATTCTCGATGGAATAAGTGTTTCTAACCTTAAGATTTCGGACATCGAATGTATTTTGAATCTTAGAGATGCTTGGAAATTTCTCTTAAATAATATAGAAAAGCCGTTTGACCTTGAATTTGTTTGTAAGATAAACTCTTATATTTCTAGGAATGAAGCCCTTGAATGGGGGGTTCTGCGCAATGGGAAAATTGGTATTTCCGGAACAAATTATGTACCGCCTATACCGTTCGAAGAGAACGTTATTCAAGAAATAGCAAAAATCAACAACATCGAAAATGTCACCAAAAAGGCGATCAAATATTTTTTGTGGGGAATAAGGAGCCAATTATTTTGGGATGGGAACAAACGGACCAGTACTTTGTGCGCGAACAAGATTCTCATTAACGACGGCAAAGGTATTCTGAGCGTAAAAGAAGAGGATTTAAGAGAGTTTAATCAGCATTTAACCAACTTTTACAATACCAATGACTATTTGGTAATTGATGACTTTATTTACTCTAAATGCATTAGGGGGATTGATTTTAATTAATCCAGGCCGACTCCGAAAATAGCAGCCCCACATTTCGCACAGTTTCCTCGCTCCAGACGCTTCACCAGCACAGGTTCACGCCGTATCACAGCCTCTCCGCACTGAGGACAAAAAGTCGTATCCCCGCCGCTGACATTCCCCAAATATACATAAGGAAGCCACTCTTTACCTATACTCCATAAGCGCTCTAAGGTTTGTCGATCCGTTGGCGGTACCGCCAGACGATAAGCTGGGTGATAACGGCTCAAATGCCAAGCCAGTGGAACATCGAGCCGGTGCAGCCATCGAGCCAATCCGGTAAGCTCTTTCGGGTCATCATTGGCTCCTGGAATAACAAGAGTTGTCAGTTCAAGATGCACCCGCCCAGCCAAACGCTCGACATTGTCTAAAACCCAAGCCAGTTTGCCGCCGCAATAGCGTTGATAGAACTCCTCCGAAAATGCCTTAATATCAATATTGACCGCATCCAGCCACGGAATCAACTCCTCGAGAAAGCGCGGCGAAATCGTTCCGTTACTAACCAAAACCACCTTCCCCCCTTGAGCTCGCACTAAGGGGGCGGTATCCCGAATCATCTCAAACCACACACTCGGCTCTGAATAAGTAAAACACAACCCCAAGGAATTTCGGGCCTGCCCGGCAAGTTCAGCGGGAGTCACCTTTCTTCCTGGTTGATGTTGCTGGGATATTTCGTGATTTTGACAGAACGAACACCTTAGATTGCAGCCAAAGCCTCCCGCGGAGAAAATCCAGGAACCCGGATAAAAGTGATAGAGGGGCTTCTTTTCAATCGGGTCTAAATGCCAAGCCGCCACTTCACCATAGGTCAGAGATACAATTTCTCCTTCACGGTTTTGCCGTACATGACACCTTCCGGATTGCCCGTTCCTTAATTGACAATGCTGGGGACACAACAGACAAGCCGCAGTATGGGATTCTTGATGGGCATAAATCGTATTTCCCGACTTGTTTGAATTACTTACCTCATTTGAATTACTCATAATGCCGCTTGACCTCAAAGCGCCAAAACTCCACCGCTTCCTCTGACGAAATTCCCGCCTTTTGTTTGGCAATACTGACTTGGTCTGAAATGGTATCTACGCCTTCCAAATGGGGCAGCAAAAGCCCGGTTTTCCTACCCTGGCGGACAACAACGCCATAGCGCCAAGGATCCAAATCCTCTGGCCCTTCGATTTTCTCAAGTTCTCCGAGCACATCAACGGTAATACTCAGAGTATCTATTTCGTCAGCTTGAACCGGTCGAAATCGCGGATCTTGTGTTCCTGCAGCCAAGGCATTATGTTGAATTTCCAAGGCCAGATTTTCCTGCCAAGGCTCAGTTGTGCCAATACAGCCACGTAAATACCCATTTTGTTTTAGGGTTACAAAACATCCTCTCCGTTCACCAAACGGCGATGAGGATATGTCTGGTAAATCCGGTAGGCCAGGGTCCTCATTCTGTAAATAGGCCCTCAGACAACGTCGCGCCCAAAGAGGCAAGGGGGACGAATGATACAGATCAGCCACCATATACCCCACACCAAACGGTCCTTCATAGGACAACACTTCCGGTGCTCCTTCTTTAGCAGCAAGTGCCAAACGCAGGCTTCTGAACCCACACTCGCCGGCTTTCTCGACAAGGTATGCCGGCAAATCAGTGAGCTTTTTCGCATCCCGCTGCAGAACCTTTAGTACGGCCTGATCAAATTCCGGCCCGGCAGAATCAAAGCCGTACGGTCCGTCTTCCTTCAAACGGTGGGAGAGATCCCCGCTGGCAACTAGCGCATAGCGACCGGGCAGCTTATCCAGAATTTGGCCCATACGTAAACCATATTCATCCGGTCTCTCCAAGGGCATCCCCAGAAGTACAACCTTCCCACTCCAACCTGCCTTTTGTAAAAAATAAAGTGGTACCAGGGCACCGTGATCCAGAGGTCCCTGTATAGAAATAACTCCCATAAGTTCTTTCTGAAATTGCGCAATCACCGCAGGGTCGCCTGCAAATGAAAAACTTAATTGCGGAGCTCCAAATTGAGCGAAATTTCCCCGGCCAACTTCCTCTGTCAAAAGTGTAATCCCGTCCTTTGTGAGCGGTGCATGAGGGGAAATCAGGATCACCGTCTCAACCTCCGCTCGAACTAAACGACTCGAAATCTCTTGGTAGGCCTCCAAACTCGCTTGGCACTTACGCTCCTCTCCCCGTCCAATCTCCGGAACGAGGATGGGAGGATGCGGAACAAAGACCGAATAAACTAAACTCATAAATCCAGCACCCCCTTTTCTCCTGCCAGTACTTAATATCTCTATTGTAACCTGATCCCCCGCAAAAATCCAAAAAAAATTGGTCTACCACCTCAGCTTAGTTTCAATTTCTTTACTTGGTTTGTTCACACGAAATCAGTTATACTAATATTGATTTTTCATAACATAAATATTGCACGACAAAACTTGTGGGGCAGGAACTAAATCGATTATACGATGGAGGTAGATACCATGAATAAACAAACTGTCAGTACTCAAAACGCACCTGCAGCCATTGGCCCTTATTCTCAAGGGATTAAGGTCGGAAATCTAATCTTCACATCCGGGCAAATTCCAATGAACCCGCAAAGCGGAGAGTTGATCGCTGATATTGAGGGTGCAACCAAACAATCCCTTGATAATGTCAAAGCGATCATTGAGTCCGCAGGCTCTTCTATGGACAAAATCGTAAAGACCGTGGTTTTCCTGAGTAACATCAATGACTATACGGCGATGAATGCCGTTTACGCCACTTATTTCCCAAGTAATCCTCCTGCCCGTTCGGCTGTACAAGTTGCACGTTTACCAAAGGACGCTGTTATTGAAATTGAAGCGATTGCTCTGATTGAATGAAACAAAAAGGCTCTCCAATAATGTCCTATTATGGAACATTAAGTTAATTATTGCATAACGTGTATTATAAATATCCAAAATCAAATGATTCTCACCTTTAATATAAAGGGGGCTTACCCATGACATCGTTGATGGGGCTACAGGCTTATTTCCCTAATCAACAGAACAAGTTCTCCCCTATTCAGCGACAGAGAACCAACCCTGTTCAAGGGTCAGGACCATCGCCTGTTCAACAGCGAATTCCTACACCGACTACCCGACCGATTGTTCAGCCAATAACCCAGCCCACTTCTTCCATTCAGGAGCAAATTCCTCTATTAACGAAACATCCAACCTCTCCCGCTCCGGCGTCTTCTAACCCCTGGCAACAACAAGCAGGAATTCTCCTGAAACAATACGGTCCTTCGCTCATAAGACAATTTGGGCCTCCCCTGGCCCGTAAAATAGGCCTTCCCATTGCCCAACGCCTTGGCCCTTCCTTGGCACGTAAAGTGGGAATTCCCCTAGCCCAACGTATTGGTGCTCCTCTTCTGCGCAAAGTATTTCTTCCTCTCACTAAACGAGCGGGATTGGCACTCATTCGACGACTGGGTCTTCCGTTTTAACTTATGCCACCTAAATACGTTTCTACTCAGCCTATTCTCAAACAAATTATCTCGATGCTACAGTAGTATCATGGCTGCTTTAGCGCTACCTCTAATTCTAATTCAAATACAATATGAAAATGTGACTTTTGTAAAGCAGGGGGAAGTTATCCTAACTTCCCCCTGCTTTACTATTTTCCGAGAACATTCTGATCTTCCCGAAAGCAAACCGGACATTCGTTCATCAGTGGTAACCCGTCTTTTCCACCGCCAAGAGGTGGAATTGTATGCCTTTGTTTGAGTTACGTCTTAACTTTCGCGGCAACATATCTCCAATCTTTTTTCTGAGTAGAATCTATTTTTCTCATTTCACGAAAGGAATATGTCAGATTGTAGAGAATATAGTAGAGAATGTATGTATAGAGATGTAAAAATGTATTTTAAGAGGGAAAGACAGATGGAATTGGGTTATTTTTTAGTAAGATATGGATCTAAACTTTTAAAAGTGAAATAGCCCTAATTGAACAAATTGGAGGAAATATAGTGCATTTTTGAATTCATAAGCCTTTCCTCATCTTCCTTGACCTTAGGAAACGTAGGCAAAAGTAAGTCTATCAGCGGATTTGCCATATCCAATAAATAATAAAGCTATTGTCCTGATCGATATTAAGCAATTTAAAAAGGTAGTCGGTTGAACCAATTGGCTATGGTACGACTAAATTCCACTAAACTATGAAAGGAATAAGCGAATGTGTCAATAAATCTTTTTGTTACCGGTACGAAACGTGTTGGAAAATCTACCCTCCTTAAAGAATGCCTTTATCCCTATCTTAATATTACGGGAGGCTATTACATCCAGCGTGTAAATGATGAAGATTCGACTACTCTTGCTTTCAGAATACTTGATGTTTCCTCGCAACCTTATTATTTATTAAATGTTACCGACACCGTATCAGTAGAAGCTGATATTATTGCCATCACTTCTATAAATAAAAGGGGTATTCAAATCTTTCCCACTTCTTTAGAAAATAAGGGTGTTAGTATCCTAAGGGATGCGCAACGAACTAAAAAGATCGTCCTGATGGATGAACTGGGGAAATTTGAATTACATGCTCCCCACTTTGCTAAAACTGTCTTCGAGATATTAAAAGGCCCAATCCCTGTTATAGGTGTTTTAAAAAAAGAGCATAACCCATTTTTAGATCATATCTCAAATAATTATGCCGATTTGATACTAGATCTTGATGAAATAGATCCGGCTTTATGTAAAGAACATATCAATCTTTTTTTAGATTCAGTACTTAACGATTAATAACATTCATTCTCTTCTAATAATTAGCTCCAGTGAGAATAAGGCATTCCTGCTCCTATTAATTGCCATTTAGGCTTAAGGAGCAGGAATGCTTTTTTACTACATAAAAGCGGAGACCTAAAACTTGATATAATATTCAGATTAAGCTTATCCTAACAATATCAAACCTTAACAAACAGAAGCCAACTTATTGATACAAATTTATTTAAATTATATCTTCTTGATAAATTATCAAGGTATACATCCAAAAATCCAATAATATAATTATTAGGTATCATAAGTAATATAGAATTAATTTATTAATACTATGGTCTAATAAACTCATAAAGCAAAAACTGTTAGGAGATTATACTATGAAGCTCATCACTGTCGCCGGACCGCCCACCTCGGGGAAAACCGCCGTCATCTTGAAACTAATTGAATGTCTTAATATGGAGAACGGTAGTGTCGGCGTAGTAAAATTTGATTGTCTCACTTCCTTCGATAATCTGCGCTATGGGGAAGCTGGCATTCCTGTTCAGACCGGATTTTCCGGGAAAATATGTCCCGACCATTATTTCGTCAGCAATATTGAGGACGCAGTCCAATGGAGCATACAGTCCGGATTTGATCTTCTGATTACAGAGAGTGCCGGTCTCTGCAACCGCTGTTCTCCCTACATCAACGGAATCCTCTCCATTTGTGTCATCGATAATCTATCTGGGGTTAACACGCCGCGCAAAATAGGTCCTATGCTTAAATTCGCAGATATCGTCGTCGTAACCAAAGGAGATATCGTTTCCCAAGCCGAGCGGGAAGTATTTGCCTTCAATGTCAAGCAAGTCAATTCTTCCGCAAAGGTCGTTTCTGTGAACGGCATCACCGGACAGGGAATCTTTTTGGTAGCAAAATATTTACTGCAGGCCCGGGACATTTGTACTCTCAAAGACTTGAAACTGCAGTTTACAACTCCCGCGGCGGTTTGCTCCTATTGCACAGGAGAAACAAGAATTGGTGAGTCGTATCAAATGGGAATGCTAAAGAAAATGGAGTTTAAGAAAATATGACAGTACAAGATTTTATTACTCTCCTAAATAGCAGGCGTCTTGACGAAATAATTCAGGAATACCCCATATCCAGAGACTTCCTTGCCAATTTCCGACTGGGCACCATCTCCAGGAGACTGCCACTGCCTCAGGCTCTTGAGGAGGTCGACGATGAAACACTTGGGGAATTCGGATTGGACAGATATGGAGTATTGATTAATTTCAGCGAATTCCTGGAGACATTTACACAGACGAAAGACTCCTCCGCTGCAGTATCATTCCTAACAATTATTGGAGGCTTCAATAAATCAAACGAACCGGAAAACATTGAACTTACCATTGCCTCCGGAGAGATCATCAGCATTGTGGGACCCACAGGATCCGGTAAGAGCAGACTCTTAAGCGACATCGAGTGCTTAGCCCAGGGAGATACCCCCACAGGCAGACAAATCCTGGTCAATGGCACAGAACTTGATGACCTGCAACGTTTCGAGATGAACGGCAAATTGGTGGCCCAGCTTTCGCAAAATATGAATTTCGTTATGGATCTGACTGTCCGTGAATTTCTGGAAATGCATGCTAAAAGCAGACTAACACAGAGTGCCGGAGAAGTAGTAAAAAAGTGTTTAATGTGTGCCAATACCCTTGCGGGTGAAAAATTCTCCGAGGATATAAAGGTGACCCAGCTCAGTGGCGGACAATCCAGAGCGCTGATGATTGCCGACACCGCCTATATGAGTAATTCACCTATCGTACTGATTGACGAAATAGAAAATGCAGGAATTGACAGGCGGCAAGCTGTCGAACTCTTGGCCAAAAGTGAAAAGATAATCTTTGTTTCCACCCATGATCCCCTCTTGGCACTCAGCGCCGATAAACGTATCGTTATTAAAAATGGCGGGATATCTAAAGTCATTGAAATCTCAGATGCTGAAAGGCAAAGCTTAGAAGTCATCGAAAAAATCGACAGTACGCTGCTGATCCTTCGCAACCGCCTGCGCACTGGTGAAATGATAACTGAAGAATCACTGAAAATTTACATGGAGGATAAGTTATGTGGCAAATATATGATGCTTTGATTAACGGAATCCCGGAAAACCTCATTGTCGACGAGCTTATTTGCGGAAATGGCACTTCGTTTGTACGCAGCGGGAACGGTTCGGGAATTTCCGGGTTTCGCCCTTATGAAACCAGAATGCCCATGTTCAGCAAAAATCTGATCGGAGCATCCCTGCGTGAGGCTGCCACCAGCGTCAAATCTTGGAACTTTGCCGAAGCATCCGTCGGCCTTGCGGCCATCAATTCCTATTACAACAACCCTAGTGTGGCCAGGAAAAACGGCGTGGATTTTTCAGATGCCAGAAGAGTGGAGGATAGAATGTTCAGTCCTTTTATTATGTCCCAAAACGAGGTCAGAGGGAAAAGAATTGCGGTTGTTGGACACTTCCCCTATCTTGAAAAGTTGTTTGAACCTATATGTGATTTATCGATCATCAGCTGGAACCCGCAAGAAGGAGATTTTCCCCTCTCTGCCAGTGAATATCTACTACCGGGAAGCGACTATGTGTATATCACCAGTGCAAGTATAGCAGATAAAACCCTGCCCAGAATGCTGGAATTATCCAAGAATGCCCAAAGGATCACAATCGTCGGGCCTACCACTCCCCTTGCCCCTGTATTTTTCGATTATGGCATTGCTGATCTGTCGGGGTTTATTATTAAAGATAATCCCCTCGCCTTCAGAATCATTGCCGGGGCTGAAAGAGTGAGAATTTATACGGCAGGGCAAAAAGTTTCTTTCAAAAAAACTCTGTGGGAGAAGAACATTGGAATTCGCTTGGAATCCTTATACCTCACCTAAAATCCATTGGTATATTTTTGAAGGTAAACTTAAACAAATGGACAAAAAAATATTTCACTAAACACTCGCTCTATTCAAACTGTAACTCCCCCAGATAATTGGTAAACCGCTGTCCGAACTGATCATTTAAGATGATAATTCGCATAGTTTCACCTGTCCCAGTCTTGTTGGGTAATGGTTTGCCATAATCCGCATAAATAAGATAAACATTGTTTTTTTCTACTACTTCTTCCATATTTACACCCGAAACGTAATTATCCGTTCCTTTAGTGTATACTTTTTTATACCGTTCGACGATTTCGGGATCAATATGGTTCAGTGCTTCCAGCAGCGGTGTACCGGTAAACTCGTGTTTGCTTAAGCCACTGGTCGAATTGATCACTAATTTTTTATTTACAGCAGATAATTTCTTCACATCAGCCAGAGTAATTTCCCCAAGAACAGTATTCCCTGCTCTTAGTTTTATTTTGCCTTCTTCAATTATCCCGTCCTTTGCATTCAGATAGGCAAATGTTCCAATAATAACCGCAAGAATTGCCATAATTATGGTTATTATTTTAAAGGACCTGTTTTCAGCCATCACCGGAGCACCCCTCCCTAAGATTTTTTATTTTGATTATGCTTCAGCGCTTCCTGGATAGTCCTGTCTTGAGCTATGGTAATTATCACTTGACTTCCAACAACAGTCAGTCCTATTTTTGGATTGTTTGGACAATGAGCAAACCAGTCATAACCGGGAAAATCAGAAGTAGTACATAATCAAGCAAACAAAATCGTAACCTGCGAAGGTAAGTTCGCTGCGGAAAAACCCGGAATCCACGTGTTTCCATAGCTACAGAAAACTGCTGGGCTTTGAGCACCGCCCCATATACCACCGGATAAATCAGCCTGGAATAAAGTGCGATTCTCTTTCCCCAAGGAATTTTTTTGAGTTCTATCCCTCTTAATTGAATCGCCGTAACTACGTTAATCATTTCTTCCCGAAACCCTGGTAAAAAGTGCAGGGCAATAGAAAACATGAATGCTATTTCATAAGGGACTTTCCATTGTACCAACCCTAACACAATATCGCGGGAACCGGTAGAAACCAGCAATACTGCTGAAGCAATAATTACAAACATGCGGATAATCACGTTCAACCCCTGCAGCAGACCATAATCGGTAACCAGTGGTATTGTGCCTACCATCAGCAGCACCTCACCTCCCCGCGAAAAAACGCTCTGCACAACTAACAGTAAGAGAAACAGAGGCAACAACTTCCATATGTATCTATATAAATAATTAAATTCCACTTGAAGAACTTTTAACAGAATAACAGTTCCTGACAAGAGCCAGAGAAGCTGCAGCGGCGTATTATATACTATGGCTAAAGTAGAGATACACACTACCATTACTATTTTAGTCCGGGGATCAAGCTTCCTGACCAATAGTATCTTTCTGTCTTCTATCTCTCCGGATTTGGCCGTTTTCCAATTCAACAACCCTTTCTGCCACCCTCTCGACGAATTTTATATCATGACTAACCAGGATCATGCCGCATCCTAAGCCGACAGTTTTTAGCAAATGCTCGTGCAAAAGCTTTTTGCGGTAAACGTCCAAACCTACGGTAGGCTCATCCAGAATCAGAAATTCGGGGTCATTGACCAGAATAGCGGCAATTGCCAGCCGCCGTTTTTCACCTTGGCTTAAATGCAGGGGATAAACATTTTTGTAGGCTGACAGTTCAAAGTAATCCAGGTAATAATTCACTTTTTTCCGCACTGCTTCCGGTCCATAACCGCGGTGAGTCAAACTAAAACCGATCTCTTCAAACACGGTAGGGCAAAAAAACTGCTGATCCGGATTTTGAAATATATAGCCGATACGGCGTCCCACTTCGGCTAACGAATATTCCGTTAAAGATTTCCCTTCCAGGCGGATTTGCCCATTGACCGGCTGTAAAATTCCGAGCATTAGTTTTGTTAAGGTGGTCTTTCCACTGCCGTTTGCGCCGACAATAGCTGTAACTTCGTTTTTGATATTCAGATTAATCTCCTTCAAAACTTGTTTATTTTGCTTTGGATAATTAAAACTTACCTGGCTTAGTTCTAAATAGGTCATAAGCTGTCCTCCGTCCAAATGGTTTTAGGCGAAAGCTAACCTGTTGGCAAGAAGAAAATCCCTATCCGCGAGTAGCGATTCTGTCACATCAATCCGGACTATTTCCCCATCGTTCATCACCAGTAAACGGTCAGCAAAATTGACTGTTTCCAGGTCATGCTCGACAGCAACTATTGTTTTACCCCGCGTGTGCAATGTTTTGATTGCCGACGCCACTAATTTTTTACCGTCAGAATCCAGCTGGGACATAACCTCATCAAGGATCAACACCGGCGGGTCCAAAGCCAAAACTGCAGCCAAAGCCACTAAGTGTTTCTCCCCGCCGGAAAGTTGGTTAGGCTTTGCCTCCCGCAGTGCAGTAATTCCCAGGAGACTGATTACCTGATCTACCCGCTCTCGGATTATGTCCGGCGCCAGGCACATGTTTTCCGGGGCAAAGGCAATTTCGTCTTCAACTGTAGATGAAAAAAGCTGCGTATCAGGATTTTGAAAAACCATGCCTACTTCTAAAGCTAAATTAGCTAAGTTGAATTGCTGAATGTTTTTGCCGTTCACCATAACTTTCCCTGCCATCAGCCCACTCCAGTAATGAGGAATAATGCCGCAGAGACAGCTGCAGAGGGTGCTCTTGCCACAACCGCTTAACCCCATTATCGCTAATATTTCCCCCTGAGCGACTTGAAAATTGATATTCTTAAGGATAAGCGGCCCATCGGACTTGTATTGATAGGTCAGGCCCTGAACCACAACTGCAGGCTCCAAGTATGAATTTCCTCCTAGCTGATTGATTTATATTTTTGCTGAATATATATTTACTTATTATTGGGTATTTCCCGAGTCTGTCAGAGGAACGGGGTCTCCCACCTGGCGGAATTTTCTATATTGTTTTAATATCTTATGAGCAATGATCCCGCCTAGTCCGCCTGACAACGCAGCTGTACTCAGGCTTAGAACAAGGGGGATCAAAGGAAGACGAAAATATGCCAAATTGACTAATGCCGTACCTGCCGCATTGGCCATTAATCCTGCCAAGAAGGCGCACCCGACACAACAAACCCGGTGTCCAATAATTAACAACCCCAAGTCGGCCATTATACCCGGAACTGTATAGGTCAGCAAGCTCAGCGCTCCGTGCGAACCGGTAATACCTGTGCTCATTACCACTAAAGCCTGTACAAAGCCGGTCAAGGTCGCAGCTCCTGGTTTACCTGTTATTCCGACCGCCAGTACCAGCCACATCATATAAAGACCCCCGGCTGCCGCTCCCCCTGGAATAAACAGCACTCCGGTAATAATATGCGTTAAAGGCACGATAACCGTTTTCACGGCTATCCCCAAAGAAGCCATCATAGCGATAATAACTAAATCAAATAGCGAAAATTTTGCCAGGATTTTATGTGTAAAACCCATAATTGCATCTCCTGTTTGTCATACATCCATATCAACTGCTTTTCTCCTAAAACCTTTTTACGCTCAGGGCATGATTCAGACATCTTAACACTCGTTACAGCCCATGCACTCCCTATTGTTGGGATCGTTAAAAACATTGATCATTTGACCTGGATTATTCTTACTTCAGTGCATTCCGGATAG
>JQID01000129.1 GCA_000770645.1 Desulfosporosinus sp. Tol-M | reverse complement strand
CTGTCCCGCTCCGCTTTCGGCAGCTTCGGATATTCCTCGGCAGCCTCCGGGGTGCGGATGGTCGTTTTCAGCCTTTCGCAGAGGTCGTCAAACGTGATTTTTTTATTCGACCATTTCTTTGCGAAACAGCTGCCGCCGTATGCAATGGGCAGTTCACGCATGACGCTCCACCTCCTCAAAGTCATTATTGAAATAGCGGACAGGCTGCCTGCGCCGCTCCGCCTTATATATTTCACGGCTCATGCCTTCGGTGATGGTGTCGCCGAGCACCCAGACTTCCTGGCATTTGCCCATGAGCACTATGTCCATAAAGAGGGCGAGTTCACGTTCCTCCGGGTCTGTGTCCGACATGAATTGAGGAAAATGCAGTATGGTGCAGAGCGGTATATATCCCCGGTCTATAGCAAAGCGGCAGAACCTGCGCGCCTTTTCGCTGTTGCCGGCGGGATCATTTCTGTATGGGCAGCAGATATACACGAGCGGGAGGAAGGCGGATTTAACCGCCTTGCGCTCCTCACGCTCGATTTTGCTCATGACTTCGAAGGGGACGGGGTCATAACAGCCGGAGGCGTTAAATCGTTCATTCCGTTCCATCAATCACACCTCCTGTTCGATTAAAGGGAGGATACCGTCCGCCTTCAGCGTGTGATAGATAAACAGCCGCCCGCCCTGAGTCCAATAGGTATGAACATGGCTGTGCATCTCTCCGTCGCCGCCGGGAGAACTGAAGGTCTTGGTGCTGGTGTATCCCTTTTCGGCGTATTTCTGATACAGAAGCCAAATCTTACCCTGCTTATACTGAACTCCCTTTTCGTTCAGATAGCTGTTGAGCCTGTTGGCGCTCCATCCGTAATCCTTGGCGATGACCGATATCGCGACAAGGTCTTTGCAGTTAAGAACCACATCGTAATATGACGCCTTAGGCCTCATTTCAGTTATCTGCTGCTGTTGCACGGCTACCTGTTCCGAAAGCGCCTTGACCTTTTGCCGTTCCTCTTTCAAAGCCGTGAAGGCGGCAATGGCAAGGTCGGGATTGGCAAGAAGCTCATCGGCAGCGTAGATGCCATGTCTGCGGATGGCCGGCAGCACCTCGCTCGTTACCCAGCGTTTGAACTTTTTCGCGGATGGGAGCTTGCTGGATAGGATGAGGCTGTATAAGCCGGATTCATTGATAACGATGAAATCCTGACTTCCGCCAAGGGTGTCGCATTTTGCTACCCCCTTGTCTTCCTCATCCACATGCTTGGCAAGGGCATCGCGGGTATTGGTATATCCAAGCGCCTCCGCCACATCCTTACCGACAACATACGGCTCGCCTTCGATAACTGTTGTACGCACCGAGCCGAACTCGGCATTTCTGAAAACCTGTAATTCCATAAAGAATTACCTCCTCAATTTTGATTTGAGGGTTGTCCCTCTGCCTTGTAGCCATGGGAGAGGGACGAAAAGGACGTTTTCGGAAAAAGTTCTTTGAATTTCTTTTCTGCACGCTGCAGACGGTGATTCAACGTGTTCAGCTTTTCGCCGATGGACTCCGCGTATTCACCCGGCTTCAAACCATCAAGATGGATGGCGATTATCATCTCGGCATAGTCCGGCTTCATTGCGCCGCGGATGCGGTTGCAACAGTTTTCGTAATCATACTGATGCTCACGATGCTCCTCATCGGTGAAGTCCGGGAATGCGTCGACATAGTTTGGAATCTTTGAGCCTTCATCTCCGGGCTCCGGCTGTTCCTCCATGCGGACTGCTTTGCCGCGCTTGCCGTCAATGCGGCTGGGGACAGCGTTGGCGTCCCAATGCCTGTTGTGCTGGCGCCAGTTGTTATACTCACGCTTGTTCATAAGGTCGAATACCTCCTGAACGGTCTCACAGCGTTTGACTTCACCGCGCTTTTCCGGCTTTGCCTCCGTAAGCCGCTGTTCATAGTCGGTGTCCAGCATTACGCTGTAATCGCCGTCCGGGATTTCAATGGTTGTGTAGAACGGATGACCGTTCTTGATGTTGTCTTCATACAGCACCCTGATTTTCATTTTGTATTCCTTTCCGTCCGGGCAAAGGGCGGCGGAATACAAAAAGAGCCTGTGGTGAAGATGGCCACAGACTCCGCTTGTCCAAAAATGGGCGCACGAAATCACGGTGGGTGCATCTTCATTCCCGACACATCCTATATCGCTGTGCCCTGAACTCTTATGCATCCCGCCGTCCTGATGCGCATCTCGGACATTGAGATTTATTTAGTAAGCGTTAACGTTGTTTATCAATTCCCCTCAAGGGGAGAACAGGCAGGCTGATTGTTATCCGTCACTGCCTGTCCCGTGCTTCGGTAGATTACTTCTTCCTGCCAGGTCTGGTTTGACTTAAAGCGCTGCCTGCAACCGACTTCGAGTTACTGCTGTATCGATTATCATTGAGGATTTTGCTTGCCTTGGAAGCTACCGCCTTAGAAGTCTGCTTAGATTTTTTAGCCATTCTTCTCACCCCCTTTTTCTACAGAAATTCTTGCTTTTCGCCAAGATATTTGATATAATTACCAAATGTGATTCTTGGCACTTTTGCTTGAATGCCCTTCTCATTGGGTCAATCAAATTTTATCAAAACAAGGCTTTTGAAAAACGGACTGGGCGGACGCTTTCGGACGCTCTCGGACAGGGAAAATATTGTCTTATTCATTGCAGGAGGTGACATCAAT
>JQID01000023.1 GCA_000770645.1 Desulfosporosinus sp. Tol-M | reverse complement strand
ACGCTTCTCTCGCATGATTCAGTTGTTGCCTCCGGTGCGGTTGCCGAAGTGCCGGAAAATAGCTGTATTTCGTGTGGGGCGTGTATCACGGCGTGTACGTACGGCGCCATCGAATTTGTTATGACGCCGAAAGGCAGAAAGGCCAGAGTTAATCCCGCTCTCTGTAAGGGAGACGGTTTTTGTAACACTGTATGTCCGACCAGTGCTATCCAACTGAAACACTTTACTGATGAACAGATCTTGAGCCAAATCGATGCAGCGGTTGCCGGCTTGTAGAGGTTCCGTGGGCGGAAAGATGGGATTACGAAATAAGGCGGTGAGAGATGAATGAGTGCGGAGCTTAAATTCAAACCCAAAATATTATGTTTTTTTTGCCAATCGTGAGCATACGGGGCTGCAGACCTAGCTGGCGTGTCCAGAATACAATATACAACTGAAAGCAGAGTTATACGTGTCATGTGTACCGGTCGGGTTGACTTGTCATTTGTCTTAAGGGCTTTTCTCAAGGGATTAGATGGCGTGTTTGTGGGCGGTTGTCAATTCAATGATTGCAGCTATGGTACCCAAGGTAATTATCATGCGCTGAACATGGTCCTGCTCTGCAAGAAAATAATGGAGCATATTGGGCTGAACCCTGGCAGACTAAGACTCGAAACAATGTCTGCCGGTGATGGAATCCTGTTTACCGAACTGATGAATGACTTTGGCAAACAGGTGAGGGGGTTTGGACCTCTCGGCAAGGGCGAAGGAATAGATGAAAATGTCCTCAAGTCAAGAATCCAAGCAGCAGCGGATATCGTCCCCTTCATCCGGCTGGTGGAAAGGGAAAGAATGAGATTACCAGTCCAATCAGCGGAAGTGTATTATAATTTTTTCAATAGTGACGAGTTTAGCAAATTGTTTAAAGAAACAGTTCTCGAGAAATTGGTGGACAGCCAAATTATCTCGCTCTTGCGTGAAAGACCTCGGACAAGCGGAGAGATCGTTAAGGTTTTAGAACTGACCCCGTCTGAAGTATCAAGGCACCTTAATATTACGTTAAGGCAAGGATTAGTCAGGTACGAGGAAAGTGAGAAGCGCTTTGCTATCGCCTAAGGCGAAAGAGCTGACAGTGGATTACGGGAAAGAAGGAGGTCAGGACAGATAGGTTATGGATAACGAAGCAATTGATCATATTCTAAATAAATATCAGGGGCAAGGCCGTCAACTGATTCGCGTAATGATGGAGATTCAGGAAGAGAATCAATGGCTTCCCAGAGAAGTAATGCAGAAGATCAGTGAGAAATTAGAAGTGCCCTTTAGTCGGGTACTGCGTATTGCTACCTATTACAAAACATTCAATTCGACTCCCCAAGGACGCCATAAAATTCACATTTGTACGGGGACAGGCTGTCATATTCGTGGTGCGCAGAGTGTTCTTGAAGAAGTGCAGGAACTGACCGGAATTAAACCCGGCGAAACGGATTCAGATGAGAAGTTTAGCCTGGAGGTTGTCAACTGCCAAGGTTGTTGCACTTGTGGTCCGATGATAAAGGTTGATGAGACAACTCATAGTAGGATATCACCTGCCGAGATTGCCGACGCCTTAAAAAATTATGATTGAGGGAAGATTATGACAAGGATAAATTCAGTTGCTGAATTGGAAAAACTCAGGGAGGGTATCTTGTCAAAAAAAGATCCCGCTAAGCCTAGAATCTCTATATG
>JQID01000005.1 GCA_000770645.1 Desulfosporosinus sp. Tol-M | reverse complement strand
GTGAAGCAGTCATTACCACAGCTCAGGAGAGTACTATCCGGAATGCACTGAAGTGATGAGTGATGTTTGTATAAATGCAGTTAATCCAAATCAAAATGTCTTTAAATCAAATTGTCACAGGACAGCCCATCATTAGGCACTTCATTGAACCCTATCTCTATCTTGAATCGGTAGCTCTAAAGTTCAATGATTTTCAGAGAGAATAGTTCCAAGGAGGTGGACACTAATGTCGAGTTAATGTCATTGTAGGATACTCAAACAAATCGTAATTTCTGATAGTGGTTTCTGTCCCAATAACAAGTCAAGACTAAAATAGCTTAGGTCTTGGGTTTTCCCATACAGAAATCTGAATGATGATCAATTTAAGGAGGTTCGAAATGAGAAAGAGACGCAAAAGAACAAAAATACTGAGCCTGCTGTGCTGTATTTGCATGATTGTTACCATGCTCCCAACAGCAGTATTCGCTGGCTCGCCTGAAGCCGATGAATACATCGGAACCCCGGCGGAGCTTATGACATTTGCTGCGGCGGTGAACGGCGGGAACACTTATGAGGGAAAGACTGTGGCGTTGACCGCAGACATCGATTTAACCACAGGTACCTGGGCCACCATCATAGGTAGCTTTAACGGCACCTTTAACGGAAACGGCAAGAAAATCAGCAATTCTGATGCAACCTTGTTTACAACCATCGGTGCCTTGGGCACCGTGCAGAATCTTGGCATTACCGGCATTGCGGGCTGCAGCATTCAAACAGCACCCATTGCGGTAACAAATAATGGTACAATTGAAAACTGCTTTAATATTATAAATATTACTGGAAATGATCTCGCTAATTGCGGTGGTATCGTGGAGTATAACTACGGTACGATCCAGTATTGTTTCAATGCCGGACCTATCAGTGGAAACTGGGCCGGTGGTATTGCAGGACGAAACTACGGCAGAATTTTGAACTGCTATAACGCAGGAGCTATTGCAGGAACCAACTGGTCTGGCGGCATTATCGGATGGAGTATGGACCTACCGGCGGTAGTGCAATATTGCTACAATATCGGAGATTTATCGGCAAGCAGAGCAGATCGCACTGGCAGCATTATCGGCCGAATCAATGGCGGCACGGCACTTGACAGCTATTTCAACGGCCCGAACGCAGCAGTTATGCAGGGTACTGTTGGGGCAAACGTCAGTCTGAAAACCGATGCGGAAATGAAGGATGCTGCCTTCTTAACCCTGCTTAACGTTGCGCAGGCACCGGTACCTTGGGTGCAGGATGCCACCAATATCAACGGCGGTTATCCCATCTTAACCTGGCAGGCACCGGCAGGCGGCGGAGGCAATCCCGCCGACACAGAGGCTCCCACCTGGACGGCTGGAGCTGCTATTACGGCGAGTGACATTACAACCGAGGGATTTACCGTAAATTATCCTGCGTCAGACGACAATGTAGGCATATATAGATATAAAATTGAGGTAAGTTCAGGCGTCGGTATACCAAAATCCGAATATGCCTCTGGTCTGACGAAAGCATTTACAGGTCTTCTCGACGACACCACCTACACATGTACAGTGGTGGCAGAGGATGTAGCGGGAAATCAATCTGCTGTTCTGACTTCCGAAATCAAAACTCTTATCAACAGCGTAGTTACGTTAAGCGGAGCGACTCTAGCGGGAACAACTATTACCTTGAAAGGTTTGCCTGCCAATGCATCAAATTTGGAATATAGTATCGTGATTGATGGCACAACGTTTACTGACTGGGCTGGCCTTACCGTTAATGGTACGACAGCTTCAGTGGAGCGCAGCGGGGTGCTCACCGGTACGTCAAAGGTTGGAGTACGAGTAAAGGATTTGGCCAGCGCCAGTGCTGAGGCTATCATCTATGCTGCTCTGGGCGCCGATATACCAATGACTCAAAATGCGCCAGTCATTTATGAGGGGGGGCTTAAAGTTTATCCTGACCAGCTGCAAAGCGGCGGTGTCAGCACCGTGAATGTCCGTAATGCCAACTCCGAAGTTCCCGGTGTGCCAGAAGGCCTGCTACCAAAGAGCGGTTTAGCAGCTTGTTTTTATGGTGTCAATGTAAAAGGTCCTGATGGGTCCGCCAGCAGCAAAGTCACCGTTTCTCTGCCCCTCGGGTCCCTGAAAGATTATGATATTGAAAAGATCAGCGTCTACAGGCTGGATACGACCTGGAAAGGTTATTCGAACTGGTGGATGCCGATGCTGGAAACGGATAAGTCGGAGATAAACGATCAAATTATTAAAGTGGCTTTATGGAATTTTGACAGCAAGGGTATAGATGAGGTTCTCGGTGTGTTTGAGAATCCCATTTATATGACCAATACGATTTATACCCAGTTAGTTTCCCAAACCGATACCACAGTGACTCTAAGGGTTGGCAGCCCAAGCTTCGGAGTTGCCAAGTTTAAGGTTTATCGTGATGGAAAATATATAGGCGACAACACCGGGCCGATCGTCCAGAAACCTCAGACCGAGTGTTTCGAAGCCAACTTTACCGATACCCCACCCGGTCCGGGAACATATGTTTATAATGCCACGGCGGTCGATAATAGCGGCAATGAACATTTATCAGATATTACATACGATACAATATCTGATAGAAATGATGCCACTGTGGTCTTTGGCAGTGGGCAAGACGATGCAGCAAGCGTGATAGCCGCTGTTAAAGCCGGTTTGGAAGACGGTAGCATATCTTTAGGCTTTACGGATGGCGACAGTGCCGATAGTGTTACTCAAAATATCGACCTGCCCCTTTCTCCTATCCCCAATGCCCATATAACCTGGACATCTAACCGTTCGGATGTATTTAAAGATAAAAATACCACTGCTGATTTGAAAGCATTATTTGGTGCAGATAGTAATATCCTCAAACCAGCTGACACTAATGATGTCTCACTGGTGCTAACGGCGACTATCACTTCCGATCTTGATAATAATTGTTCATCTGAGACTATAGATATACCGATAACCGTTCGCTGGATGTCGGTGGCCCATGTAGCTGGTCCTGAGGAATTCAAAAGGGCTTTACCTAATTCAGTCGTCCAAACTGTTATCATTGATTCCTGGTTCTATTCTCCCGATGGATTAGGTTCAACGGAAGCAACTTTAAGCGGGACTTATGACTGTCAGGGAAAGACGATCAGGGGTTGGGCCATACTTGAAAATGGCACGGTCTTAAAAAATGCTGTGTTCGACGCTTACGGTAAATATTATAGTACAACAGCAAACTCAGCTCCGATTAAAGTTGTCGGGGGTGCGACCTTTGATAATGTAACTTTTACCGGTCTGGAAAACAGTAACTATGCGGTTGATTTCCGTATGCAAGATTATTATAAAACGGCAAATATCCAAATCACCAATTGTAATTTTGGAGCAGCCAAAAAAGGCGCAATAAACATAGATGAAAACCGAGACAAGGTACGCTATGACTTAAATGCCGATCCTTCAACCATCACGATCAGTGGCAATAACTTTGATGGTGGTGGAAAACCCGGCTATGCCATCAAGGATTTCGTCGGTATGGCAGCCATCGAGGATAATACCATCAGCGGCTATCAGGGAAGCATCGATAATATGCCTTCTGCGGGGATTTTCCTCAGCCAGGATGTAAAAGCCGAGATCAGTGGCAATACGATTACGGATTGTGACAAGGGAATCATGGTCTGGACCGGGGAAGCTCTGACATACCAGAAATATAATTCAAGTACGGGTGAGTATACTTACAATACGGTTACTTCTTATACCAAGGTCAACGGTAGCGATATCATAGATGGGAGCAGTGCCGAAGCAGCGGGCAAAAAACTTCTTTCCGCTAACCTAATCACTCCTGCAAAAGGAGACGGCAATAGTGCTGTTATTTTCAGCAATGCTGTTGATTCAAACAATCCGATCCTTTTGTATGAAGATATTAATGGTACCAAATTACCACCGACCGTCTCGACAGATACTACGGATAACATGGTAAATCAGGATATCGAGTTGACCTTTAGCCAAGACTCTACATGGGAAAATGCCATCACCAGCGTTAAGGTGGACGGCAATGCTCTAACTAATACCCAGAATAGTTCACAGTATACTATTTGCGCTGAAAAGATTCAGATTGTCGGCAGTGTTTTTAATAAAGCCGGAGATTATGATATTTCTATCGAAGCTGAAGGTTATGCCCCAGCTATTTTGACCCAGACGGTTATAGAAACGCCTCTGAAGACCCCGCCGACTTTGGCGACAACTACAGTTTTAGTCAGTCCTCTGGAAGGCTATCAATCTGACCCAATAGTAGACATCACCTTTACCGAAAACGTAGCCTGGCGCAGCGCTATCACCGGCGTGACCGTATGCAGCATGTCTACTGATGCTGATCAGCATCAACATGCCTGCAGTTTCAGTACAGCGGAGGGCAAGCTTACGGTCGGCCTGCCATATAATCATGCCGGAGGCACTATAATAATTACAGTCATGGCTACCGGTTATGCCGATGCTAAGTTAACCATGGATACTTATCTTTCAAGTCCGATACTTACTCCTGATACGTCGGGTAATTCTGTTGGTCAGGATATAGATGTCTATTTTGATCCCTATGATTATATGAATTGGGTAACCTATATTACCGATGTGAAAGTTGATAATGTTTCTCTTAATGTGAGCCAATGTAAAGTAACCTGGGGATCAATCCATATTGACGGCAGGGTCTTTACTAAAGCCGGTACTTACACAATTACGGTCAGCTCAGGTGTACCGAGACAATTACATTTCTTAGATACCAGCTTCCAGCAGGATATCGTTGCAGGGGCCTTTACTCAGACGATCTTGAGAGCGCAAAGTCTCGATAATTACCTGGGTAAAGATATAACTTTAACCTTTGCCGATAATCAGACCTGGCGGGAAGCTGTCAGCGGAATATATCTCAACGGAGAGAGCATAGACAGCAGTCTCTATTCTATTAGTGAAGGCCAGATTAAACTTGACAACAAGGTATTTAGTGCTGCAGGTACGTATACGATCACCGTTAAGGCTATCGGTTTTGATGATGGAAGTGTAACTCAATTAATCGCTCCGGCAGCTGTTAACCTGGTTCCGAATGTTTGTGAAGACAATACGGACACTATGGTAAGCAGAGCCCTTGATCTAGCTTTCTCAGATAATGCGGCCTGGCGGACAGCTATCGTTGGCATCACCTATTATTTAGGTACCGGAGAAGATCAAACCACCGAATATGTAGTATCCGCCGACAAGTATACTATTGAAGCCGGCAATATCCACATCGAGCCCAATGTATTTCCAGGCTTGGTATATATCCATATCAAGGCTACCGGATACTGTGATGCGGTTGTCAGACAGAGCCTTTACACAGGAGAAGGAACGCCATTGAATCCGCCGACTCTGACTGGCGACACCACCAATAATGTATTGGGCCAGGTAATCGAGATCGCCTTCCATGACGCGGATTGGCGCAAGTATATCTCGAATATGGCTGTGAACAACACTTCTTTGACTTCTGATCAATATACGGTAAGTGCCGGTAAGATAAGTATTAATGGTAATGCTTTTAGCAAGTCAGGTACGTATACAATTACTATTAGTGCGGCAAACCTGTATGATTTTACCTATGGGGATAAATATTACCTTGACGCCAGTGTCAGTCAAACGATACTCGCGCCAAAATATACTTTGGCAGTAGTTCCGGATAACGTTTATACTCCGTCGGTTGTAAACGGAGTCACTTCTATGACTGTGAACAGCAATATAAGCGGATTCAAGTATTTTACCGTTAATACTACGCCAGTAAATGCCTATTATACGAAACCGATGGTGGTGTTTGTCCAGATCAGGAACAACAGTCAGATTGCCATCAGTGCGACATCCGTGGCATCTGCTGAATCAGACAATGCCGTCGCCGGCTTCAGCGTCAAACCCGGCGATCTGATTAAGGCCTACATTGTGGACAGATTGACTAACGATATAAATATTAACCCGGTTGTCCTTCAATAAAGCAAAATTAAATAAGAATCCGAATCTAAAGGCCTGTGGCCCTAAGCTATGGCCTTTGGATCTGGGTGTTCCGGGAAACTGGTGCACCTCCCATTGCGGAAAGGATTGCCAGTGTGTAATAAAAGCCAGGCTTTGCGTTTTCGCAACTACCTGGCTTTTAATTAATAAAAAATAAATCTAAGGAGGTGGTGGCTGTTATAATTTGACGCACTAACCTCGAAAAGGAGATGATATTAATTATTGAAATTTTGTTAAAATGTTAATAAAAAAGATGATGCCACTGGGGCATCAAAAAACAAATACAACAAAGGTATTTTATAACTAATTAAGAAACAGTCAAAATAAGAAATAAGAACCAACCAAAAATCAATGCAAATTTATTGTAGGAGGTCAATTATATGCTTAATAAAATATCCAGCAGTAAAAGCTGGAAGTACGTTTCTGTAATTATTATCCTGGGGCTGTTACTGAGTCTTACTGTGCAGAGTGCTTTTGCGCTAAACGCGGCAACCAATAAGGCGATCAATGTTCTTGGCTACCAACTGCTTGACAACACTTCCCCCACAGCCGACCAGTTAAAGGTTTACTTAGATAAGAACATGAGTATTGATGGTTCCGACTATCAATTTACAGTTTATGACAGCAGCAATACCGAAATTGACATTAGCAATATATCTTCTGCTTCAGGAAGCGGCGTATCATCCTCTGAATTTCCTTCGCCTATAACATTGCCCAATGGATGTACCGCTACATTGACTTTCGAATCTCAGCTAACAACTGATACCCAATATACAGTAACTGTCAGCAGAGTGATCCGGGCAAACAATAACTTAAATGTTGGAGAATTCCTGGTAGACTCAAGCGGTAATAAGTGCGACAGGATGTTCAAATTCAAAACTAAAAATAGTTCAAACGAGTACACAGGTACTCCCTATATCAGCGAGATGCCTTGGGACAATACCTCCTCCAATAAAGTTCCCGTTGAAGGTAATATCGGTTTTATCGTGGACAGGCCTATCGAAAATAATCATGATAGTGTTCTTTCAGGTATGACTCTAAAGGAAGGCGTTGACTCAGTTGTGGGGACCGATTGTTTCCCCGCTATGTGCGTTGCTACTCATACAGGCTTCTTCTTCCCCATGACTTATGGTGGAACTGATTCATCTGTTCATAACCTGCGATATGGCATAACATATGCGTTTGGTGTACCGCAGCTAGTTGATAATGATAGTAATACCAGAGGTGCTAGCACTGTTGATTTTTCGACTACTGCTTCTGATATCCCCGCAAAATTTCTCTACGCTCCGACATTTAGTTCCGGAACCCTTTCCTGGACTGGTGTAACTGGTGCTAACCATTACCATATCTATGTGGATACCAGCAAGTACTGGGGCAATTACAGTACTCCTGATTATGCCACCACAGATTCCAGTACTTCAATTAGCTTTACTCCGACCAGCGGTACTTATGTCCGTATAGAAGCGGTAGACTCCAACGGTAACTGTAACGGATTATCTAATTATTTAGCCCAATAAGCTCCTATAACAGCTTTTAAAAACAATTAATTATACCTCAAGCGAAGTTTTTACTCCGCTTGAGGGTAACAATAACCTAAATTTATCAAATTTTAATATGTGTTCATATTGTATTTAAATAATCGTCAATTAGGGAATTAAACGAGAAAATAAAGTCTTATTATATATTAGTTTAGCTTTATAAAAATAAGGCCCTATATACATCATAAAAACGGGGGAATGATATACAGTGAAAAAAAGAACTAAAATATTTCAACTGGTCTTGATGACTCTGCTTCTTTGCTTAAGCGCAACAGTTGCCTATGCTGATGATTCATCCGGCAGTGCAGCGTCGGACTCGGCAATCGAGTCCAATCTTGCCGCCGTCCAAATACCTTTTATCAAAAATCAAGGACAAATCGAAGATCCGGCTGTGAAGTTTTACGTAGGTACTTTTGCCGGGACTGCTTCTGTGACCGATAAGGGTATTACCTATTCACATTCCAAAGATGTGAATGGAGAAACCCAGACCAGTGAAGTACAGGAGAATCTGGTAGGGGCGAAAGGGGTAAATCCAGTAGGTGCTGGACAAAGCCAGACAAGCGGTAACTGGTATATAGGCGACGACAGCAGTAAATGGCGTACCAATATTCCTGCCTATAATCAAGTAAGCCTTGGAGAAGTGTATGATGGTATTGAGTTAAGCCTCAAAGCCTATGGCAATAATATAGAGAAGATCTTCACCATCCAGCCGGGCGGCGATCCGCAGGATATCCGCTTGACTATTGATGGAGCCGATTCGCTTCTTATCAATAAGAAAGGCGAGTTGGAAATTGGAACGGACTTAGGCAATGTACAGTTGACCAGCCCCATTGCTTACCAGGAAATAGATGGCAAGAAAGTTGATGTAGCTGTCAAATATGACCTGCAGGGAAGCAACAGTTACGGTTTTGAGCTGGGCGACTATAATCCGGCCTATCCGCTGGTCATCGACCCGTTATTGGCGGGGGTTTTTAGCTCCGCTACAGAAGGGATGACCAATGGTGTATACCATATTCCAATAGTTGCAAGCAGTGATTATGTATATGTAGGCGGTTATATAAATACCGCATCTAATAGAGCAAATGTTGCGGTCTATAAATTCAGTAAGGACTTAAAAACTGTGTTAAACTACTCTGTTCTTGGTGGTAGTAATGATGATTATGTTAATGGTATGGCTTTAGATACGAATGGTAATATCTTTATTGTCGGGTCAACGAGTTCCTGTGATTATAAGGCTACCACCAGGTTCCCCAGCTCTACAACTGGTGTTTATAGCAATGCTCTCTCCACAACTGACACATCAAATCAAAGAAGAAGTGATGTTTTTGTGGTAAAACTAAGCGGTGATAGCTTAACTACATTAGCTTTGACAACCTTTGGCAGTACTTATAATGATTATGGTGATGAAATAGCGCTTGACAGCCAAGGAAATGTTATTATTACGGTGAATTCCACCTATAATTCCAGCGATCTAAATAAATATCCGAATACGTCGAGTAATGCCAATACCAATATTGCCGGTACAGCCCTAACATCTGGAAAGCCTTATATCGTTGTTACCAAGCTGAAAAATGACCTAAGCGGCGGTTCAGATGAGAATAGCAATCCAATTACGACCAGTCCTATTGCCTCCACATTCCTGGGTATAGGGACGGGCAATGGCCATGCAAACATTGCTATCTGCCAAGATAAAATTTATGTTGGATCCTATATCCCAGGTACTTCTGTTTATCCATTAGCCGGGTCATCTTATGATTCGAAAATAAATGATGGTGTCAATACCAGCTCTGGTGATGGAGTAATATCCAGATTGAGCAATGACTTGGGAACTTTGGAAGCTGGCACCTTTTTGGGGGGAAATGGCAGCGATATGATATATGATCTGGCCGTTGATTCAGATGGAAATATTTATGCTACGGGTCTAACTTCTACAGGAGGGGGCTTTCTAATTGATACTGGCTGTATCGGTTCTTATGCCACTAGCGGAACAGCGACAGATATGTATGTGCTTAAATTGAATGCCGATCTTAGTTCCCTTCTCGGAAGCGCATTATTCGGCAGTACGAGTTCTTGTAATGAATTTGGTACTTCCCTGGCGCTATCTAACGACAGCGTCTACGTTGCCGGTCAGGGCTCATCAACATTTCCAACAACGGCGGGAGCATATAAAACTACTCTAAGTGCAAGCCCTAATATTGTTGTTTTAAAATTAGACAAGGCTTTCACAATATATACCTCAAGTTTTATTTGTCAAGGTACAGTTGATACTAATGGGCCATGCGCCGGTATCGCGTTCGATGCCGATAGTAATCTCCTAATCAGCGGCAATACTGCGGGATCTTCAGTTCCTATTACAATAACCCCCACAGTCTCTCCAGATTACGGCACTTGGCCAACCAGTGGGGCTGCCTTGTTCAAAATGTCCAGCGATTTGCTATCATACTGGCCCGTTGGAAGCACTTTGACTGTACCCGGTAAAACCCCAACCAGTGTTGATCTTTCCTGGACTGCCTCCAACGCTCCGTCTAATAGGATTCTCAAAGATAATACTGTAATCGACACTGTCAGTGGAGTTACGACTTATCGGGCAACAGGTCTGACCCCAAATACCGCATATACCTTTAAGGTTGAAGCCGGGGACTCGGAGCTGAACAACTGGACTATCGACGGCCCCAGCCTCACTATCACCACGGAGAATGATACTACTCCGCCAACCTGGCCGTCGCCGGGCAATACCATAACCGTATCCGGTGTGACCTCCAGCGGACTGACCTTGTCCTGGCCTCCTGCTACGGATAATACAGCGGTGACAGGGTATAAGGTCTTCCAAGATAGTGTACAATTTGCCTCAGTAAATGCCGACGTCTTAAGTTACACAATTAGCGGACTAACAGAAGGCACCCAGTATACTTTTAAGATTGAGGCCGGTGATATGGTTGGCAACTGGAGTGAAAACGGCCCGGTAAAAACGCTTACAGTTGAACTTCAAGTGCTTACCTGGCCACAAGGTAGCAGTCTGACTGTCAGCAACGTTACTGCGAACCGTCTGACCCTGAACTGGACTGCTGCTGATGATAATATCGGAGTAGCAAGCTACAAAATTTATCAGGATGAAGTTCTTATAGGCACTGTACCGGCGAGTATGTGGACCTACAACGTTACCGGCTTAACTGCAAATACCCCATATACCTTTAAAGTTGAGGCTGGAGATGATGTGGGCAACTGGAGTACCGATGGTCCCAGTGTAACAGTAAGTGAAATGGTGAGGCCAACTTGGCCAACTGGCAGTACAATTACAGCAGTTGATACGAGCAGCAGCGAGTTGACTCTTACCTGGAGTGCAGCAACAGACAACATGGCCGTGACAGGCTACAGGATCTATCAAGATGGAGTATTATTGGATACCGTAGTTGGCACGGAATATAATGTCACGAATCTTAGCGCCAGCACTACTTACACCTTCAAGGTGGAAGCGGGAGATGCGGCCGGCAATTGGAGCACCAACGGGCCCAGTGTTACAAAAATGACTGCTGCAGTAAGTATTAGCTTAACATTAAATAAAAATGTTGTTTCCGTGGGAGATACAATTACCGCTTCGGGCAAGGCAAACCCTGTTACATGGGTAACTGTAAAAATGCTTGATAGTATGCAGAACATATTATTTGTGGACTCAATACAATCAGACGAAGTCGGTAATTACATTATGGATTTGCAGATTCCTACCGACGCCAACGGACCTTTAACGGTTGTTGCAGGTTATGGCAGTAATGTTGCTACGTGTGAGCTAAATATGGCAGGGAATCCGGAGGCGCTGGCAGCAAAGATTGCTGACGCGACAGTGATATTGAACGGAGCGGTGGAAGGAACCGACTTTGGTAAATATGCAGTGGGTTCTAAATCAACTTTGCAGACTGCTATCAATGCTGCCCAAGCGGTACTGGAGACTGCAACAAGTAAATCTCAGGTGGATTTGGATACAGCAACAACAGTTTTAAATGAAGCGCTGGCCGCGTTTGAGGCTGGAAAAGTGACGACAGTAACTGAACCAAAATACATCGTAACGGCAGCAAACGATGACAACTATAATAATGGTCAAACAGCAGATGGAATAATCATGATGACAGTACAAGATGGTATATCGGGATTCAAATATTTCAGTGTCAATATTACTTCGGTTTCCCCCCATGAAGGGAGTGAAGTAGTTGTATTTGTACACTTAAGGGACGGGATACAGTTAGCAATTAACGCCACAAAAGCTGATTTTGATATGGTTAATAATGCTGAAGCCGGTTTTAATATCAAGTCAGGGGACGTAGTAAAAGCTTACATTGTGGACGACCTGACCAACGCTGTAGACAGAAATCCTGTCATTCTGCAGTAAACAGTTAATTTCTAAAGCTATATCCGGAGGTGTATCAAGGGATGGTTCTCTCGCTTCATTAGTAGAAGTAAATGGACCGTCCCTTTTGCTTCTCTAAAACTATTGTAAGGCCTGGCCCAGCACTGTGTCTGCAGCAGGCGGAACCGGGGGAGGCGGAGGTGCGGAAGCACCCAACTGATTTTT
Organism: Desulfosporosinus sp. Tol-M; assembly: GCA_000770645.1. Taxonomy (GTDB): domain Bacteria; phylum Bacillota; class Desulfitobacteriia; order Desulfitobacteriales; family Desulfitobacteriaceae; genus Desulfosporosinus. The sequence goes on along the minus strand of JQID01000005.1, from coordinate 334 downwards.
ACCAGTGCTTCTCTGGCCACTCTAGATCTTGCTAATCAGACTGCTGCCCCTGGAGAAAGTATGATCGATCTCAGTACGGTAATACCGGTGAATCCGACGATTAAAATAGTGTGTAGTAATAATGTTACCGGGGATGTGATTAATTGTAAATGAAATTCAAATTCGCCTCCGGTCCAGATACTATTATCTTCTTGATAAACTTAAACTTTAGAACAGTATTAATCCAAACCAATTAAAATAGATATAAACCATTCTAAATCAATAGTACTTAATCCACTGAAATACCAACGACAATTTGGAATAGAGGGACAGGCAGATGGTTCAATTCAGTTTA
>JQID01000034.1 GCA_000770645.1 Desulfosporosinus sp. Tol-M | reverse complement strand
ATGATTAGGGAACATCCTGAGAGCGTTGTCGTGGTCATGGGTTGTTATGCGCAAACCGCTCCGGGAGATGTTTTGGGTATTGAAGGCGTTGATCTCGTGCTCGGGACGCAAGATAGAATGAAGATGTTAGAGTGGCTGGAACAAGTTACAACTGAGCGAAAACCTCAGAATGCTGTGCATGAGATTTGGGAAGCGGAGGAGTTTGAAGAACTTCCCCAACTGAGCGAAGAGCATCGGACAAGAGCACTTCTCAAGATTCAGGAAGGGTGTAATCAATTCTGCACCTATTGTATTATTCCTTATGCACGCGGTCCTTTGCGGAGTCGTCTCCCAGAGAATGCTCTAGCGGAGGCTCGTCGGCTTGTTGAGGCCGGATATCCGGAAATTGTCTTGACGGGAATTCATACCGGATATTATGGACAAGATTTAAGGGGAGAATTAGGGGAAGAATGGAACTTAGCTCACTTAGTGAGGGAATTAGTCAAAATACCTGGGCTTTGTCGTCTGCGCTTGAGTTCGATCGAACCGATGGAATATACGCCTGCGCTAATCGAGAGTATTGTTTCGTCTGATAAGGTCTGTCCCCACTTACACGTGCCCTTACAGAGTGGAAGCGACCGGATACTGACCAGAATGAACCGGCCGTATACTTTGCATGAATATCGGGACCTGCTGGAAAGACTTCGTCAGCGAATTCCAAATCTTGCTGTCACTACGGACATCATTGCTGGTTTTCCAGGGGAAACAGAAGACGATCACGCCGCTACTTTAGAGTTTGTGAAGGCTTGCGGTTTTTCCGGAATAAATGTATTTCCTTATTCGAAACGGAAAGGAACCCCGGCGGCAAATTTTCCTGATCAAGTTTCGAGACAATTAAAGGCACAAAGGGTCAAGGATCTGTTGTTGGCTGCTCGTGTTAGCCAGGAAGAGTATGTACGTTATTTTATAGGAAAACCGGTGGAAGTGCTGATCGAATGGATTGATTCGCAGGGATGTGCGCTAGGTTATACTCCCCATTATATTCAGGTTAAAATACCGGCCAATGAGGCTGGAAGACCTTGGACTCCTCGGCATTTTGTAACGGTTGTTTTGGAAAAAGGGATGGTGGGAAGGGTGTGATGTTGCTCTCTTCGCAAAATCACACCATCCTGGACAAGGAACGGTTGAATTGCTACTCAATAGCACAGTTGGCGCTTTTTATGTTAGAACAATTATGGTCTCGGATTATAAGAGTAGGAGGATTGAAAAATGCAAGTTGAGGATTGTCTGTTCTGTAAAATTGCCCTTCGAAAAATTCCAAGTGAAATTGCCTATGAGGATGATGAGGTGATCGCTTTTCATGATATTCAGCCGCTAGCCCCTGTGCACTTGGTCATTATTCCGAAACATCATTTGCGGAGTCTTAATGATGTTACGCCTGAATACGAAACGTTAATCGGTCATCTTTTTGGTGTGATCCAACGCTTGGCTGCGGAGTTCGGAGTGGCCGAGTCGGGCTATAGAGTGGTCACGAATACTGGGGCAGACGGTGGTCAAGTCGTCGGACACCTCCATTTTCATTTGTTCGGAGGAAAGGCTCTCAAGTAAAAGATGGGATGATTTCAGGTTGAACTCTGTAGAGGCAATTCCTGAATGGCCTCTACTTGACGCAAACTACTTCATCCATTATAATAGTGAAGTATATTTGTGATGATCCAGTGGAGGGAGGGATAAGACAATGAGTGAAGTCAGAGTTGGTAAAAACGAATCCCTGGATGCCGCACTCCGCCGGTTCAAGCGTACTTGTCAAAAGGCAGGGGTTAGTGCTGAGGCTCGTAAGCACGAGGCATATGAGAAACCAAGCGTGAGGAAAAAGAAAAAGTCGGAAGCAGCACGTAAACGCAAGTTCAAGTAAGGAGTGTCTCGAATTGACCCTGAAAGATCGCCTCGTTGAGGATATGAAGGTTGCCATGAAGGCCAAAGAGGAGGGGAAGGTAAGACTTTCCGTCATCCGATTGGCTAGGGCGGCCATAAAA
>JQID01000170.1 GCA_000770645.1 Desulfosporosinus sp. Tol-M | reverse complement strand
CAAATCCCCTCGCCTCCACCAGGAAATCAACCAGACATTCATACAATGTCTGGTTTATTTTTTTAATTATTCGATTGCGGAAAAGCTTATAGTACAAGGAAAAGCAAGACAGGTGGGTTCGAGATGCCCACACTGCCTTGCTTTTTTAACTTTCTTATACTGCTGTCACACAATAGCCTAAAAGAGCTGTTTGCACCCACCTTTAGCTGTAACCAAGGAAAATTAAAAGGTTAAGAGAAAAATTAAATAGTATGATACATGTTCAAACCATGATGTTAATTATATATTAGGCTAGCCTTGCGTAGCCATATGTTTACTCCCGTGCTTCTTTTCACTTATTGTCGTCTACGCGCCACAGTCTTTAAGCACACTTAGTTTTTTAATAAGTGCTGCTCGGTTTTTCTTTTTTAACTCGCACTCCCAGATGCGGAGAACTGTCCAACCTCTGTTCTCAAAGATCATCGTTATAGTTTTATCCCGCTCAACGTTAGCACTGATTTTCTTCGACCAGAAATCTTCGTTGTCTTTTGGCTTCGTATTCCGGCAATCGTGACCGTGCCAGAAACACCCGTCTACAAATACGGCAATTCTTTCTTTGAGGAAAACAAAGTCAGGGTGTCCTTTGACCGGGTATCCTCGTCGCCAACCGTTTAGGCCTTGCTCACGAAAGATAGCGATAAGTGCCAACTCGGTGGATTTATTGCCTTTTCCTTTAATATTCCGCATCATGGCGGAGCGCTTTTCTTTATCATACACGTCCGCCATATGTCACACCTCGCTTTCGTGTCGTGTACTAGTAGCTATTCGTCTCCCTGGCCATACGGTACGAGAGTTTCTGCGACTTTCAGAGTATCGCCGTATGAAGGCAGAACCTTTTCGAAAGTTTTCGTGAATTCACTCATCCTGTTCTGCTGATTGTAGAATGGGAAGCCCCATACGTAATATTTGTTGTCGTCTGCAAATGTTTTTTTCGGAATCCCGCGACTCTCAATCTGCAAGAGGAAGTCCTCTTTCCATTTATCTTGTGCTATTAGGTGATTGCCTTTCGGCTCAACGAAAATTTGGTACTGCTCAGACGCAGTACTATTTCGACGGCGTAGGAACATCAAATAGTCTGGCTCGAAACGCTCGCCGCCGTCAAAGGAATATAGAACAAGCTGTCTTTCATTTCGTACAAGATAGACCGTTTCGTATTCCCTTTTTAAGGCCTCCACATAAGAGGCAAAGTACGCCACAAACGCTTTCTCCTCGGTTGTGCCAAAGTTATCGTTGAATATAAACCAATCGGCAACGCCAAGGTTGATTTTCCATTCGGGGCGGATGGACGGGGCATTTTGCGAGATGCCTTCGCCCTCTCCGTGTGGGTCTGTGATGTGCAGCGTCTTGCTGCGGAAAACCTCGCTAAATTTTTTATCTCTGAAATCCGTCGTCCCTTCGTAGGTTTCCTTGATGGCTGAAATCTCGCCACCAATTTTCGTCAGGACATACATACAGGCTTCGAAGAAGGTTTCGGGCGCAGGTATTTCGTCACGGCTTTCGATTAGCATTTTCACACCACCGAGATACGCGTTATCTGTGATAAACTCCCTGAGAGATCTCAGGTTCGGGAAGTAGCCGCGCAGAACGTTGAATTTAAACACGTCGATACGACGGAGCGCGCTATGAACAATCGAGTAGTTATAGGCGGCTACCTTTCTAATCGTCGTTCTGTGCTGAAACGTCTTAACGGTAGTGTTTGAATGCACGTTCATCATCATAGTGTCCATCGCTGTCTTGCCCGTGTTTACGGTTATTGTGTATTCCTTATCGCGGACGGATGGCAGCAACTCCACAATATCTTTGCGACTTTTGACCTCGCGTTTGTTTAGAAACACGATGCCTGTTTTATAAAGGTCGTCCTGCTTGAAGGATTCTTTCAGGATGTAATGAACCTCGGTCTGGCTCTCTGGCATGATGCCCGTGGCAATCAATGCCTTATTCAACTCGTCGATGTAACGGCTGTCGTACTGGCAGTGATAGTATAGCTCCTCACAGACACGAAGCGGGTTGTCTACATCTCCGTCATACTTGCGCTTATATTTCTCGTCGTCCTCATCGATGATGAATGGGCAGTACCGTGCGCCTCTCCCGATTAGCTGCGCCTCAGCGATGGTGCTTGCACCGGGTTTACCCTTGGAAGCATCGCGGGTTTCGTAAAGTCGCACGATGTCAAAGAGGTTCAGGACATCCCAACCCTCGTCCAATTTCTTGACCTCGAAAATAGCCCTATATGGATTGTCGCGGCTTTCGAGGGAGTTAAGCAGAATCTGTCGCTCGTTTGCCTCCTTGTCATCGTTGACCGAGATACAGTGGTCGGGATTAAATTCCTCGCGCAATTCCTGCGCCAACTCTTCGAAGTCGATACTCTTGGAAGCGTAGTAGTTCGCCATACGCATGACCTCCGCAAGCGGTGAAGCTGAAACAATGCGTTCCAAGGTCGTGCCGGTGAGCGCACGAATCATTTTGTAAAAAGTCTGTTCAAACTCTTTGCTCTCGGCAATTGTTTTCGCCTTAAATAGCACCACAGGTTTAATGTAGAGTCGATGGTCTTGGAACACCTTCAAACGGTATTGGCTGAACATCAATGCCGTCAGCATACGGTCCGTGTAGCCAATGTCAGCCCGAATTGCCCGTACTTGCTTCGAATACTTCTCCTCGCGGAATTTGCGGAGCGGGTAATCGAATATGATCTTGTTCTCATACTCGCTCATAATGAACGGGTTTTGCAAGTCACAGGTGGCCGTGAATTCAAGCAGTAGGTTATTGCGGTTTGTTTCGAAAATACGGCGAACCGTCGTTTCCCAACTCTGACGTAAGGACTCCTCGGCAGCATCCACTTTACCACGTCGTGTATCTACGTTGAGATGGTGCGCTTCGTCGGCAATCAAGACAGTCTTAGAATCGGCGAAGTCATCAAATGACGGCGAGTTTTCTTTCGGAAACCACATATCCGAGTGAAGCCCTTGCGTGGTCGTAAAGCAGATGTTGATGGCATCCGGGCTTGCGCCTTGGAAATTGCTCACCTCATTGACGTTGACCGTTTCGCCATCAATAATAATTTGCTCCGCAAACAGATATTTTGCCGAAGCCGTGTTTAAAAAGTTGTCTTTCGTTTTCTTGACGATGTTGTCAAGGTTTACAAAAAAGAGGAAATTGCGGTATCCCCGCCGATATAAGTATACAATTAGTCCCGCCATGATGAGCGTCTTGCCACTACCGGTAGCCATATGGAACAATACCTGCGTCGGATTCGGGCATTTGTCGCTCTCATAAAACGTGATAAAATTGCGGAAAGCATCGCTCTGATAAGGACGCAGCTCGAACGTTGGATTGAGGTTGTCGGGAATAAGGTCCGGCAATTCCTTATAGGCGATCGGCGTAAAGTCGTGGATGGAGTCTATCTGCTGAAAAAGGAACATCACTTGTCCTCCAATCCGTAGAAGCTGCGAGAGAAAGCCTTGTCCGCATCGCTTATAGCGTATTCCTCATCATCAAGGTCGCAGAGATTAATGTATAGCATATTCTTGTCGAGCAGCTCCAAGATGAAGAGCTTCTTGTTCTCAGTGGACAGTGATTCGAAGTCCACTGCGGCTCCAGAAATCTTTGCGGGGTTCACCTTGCTGCTGATGAAGCCTGTGTTGAGGACGCGCTCAAGTAGGGCGGTCAGGTCGGCATCGGTTTTTGCCGCCGTGACATCCTCAACGTATCTATAATTACATTTGGCGAGCTCGGTGTAAACGATGCTCGCTTCAGGAGCAATCGACTTCATAACTGCCACATTCCTTGGCAGGGTGTCTTGCTCGATGTAGTCCATCTGCTCAACCAATATGAAACGCCTATGTCCGCCATCCTGTTTGTTTATCTCCATAACGGCGTGACCAGTAGTTCCGCTACCACCAAAAAAGTCAAGAATAATCGCGTCTTTGTCATTTTCGACAACGGCATTTACGCAATCAATAACATTGTAAATGGATTTCGGATAGGTAAATTTCGTATTAGGCAAAATACTTTTCAATAGCTGTGTCCCATTTAAGCTTGCATCGTATTTCCTGTCTGTCCAAACTGTCTTGTATGTCCCAAAATCTTTCCCTATTTCAATACCAAGCCCGTCTGTAGTTTCTTTGATGCGTAAAACATTTATTATACTTTCAACAGTTTGCCTTGCATAACGCCATTTACGCTCAACACCATTATTGTCTATTGGATAAACATAAATTTGATTTCCATGTTTTTCATTCTGATTCGGGTGCTCATCATCTGCACAAACATCTCCAAAGCCCACAACTTTACTATTTTCAACAATTATCGGATAAAAGCAATTCCTTGCATCCGTACGCAACGATTCTCCACCTCTATCACGAAGTTGACGCCAATCAATTTCCTCTTTTTCTATTTTTCTATTTCCAATGGTTTTTTTGCCTTTAGGTGTAACAAAAATAGCGTATTCATGTGTATATGAAAAATTCGTTCCAATTGCCCCACGAGCATTATGAACAACAGTAATGCAGTCAACATCACTATTGGGAAATGTTTCCTCAATCAAAATTTGCAGGCGAGGTTGCTCGTTTTTATCAATAGCTACAATAAGAACACCGTCATTTTTAAGCAACCGTTTGGCAATTTCTAAACGGTTTTTCATAAATACCAGCCATGTAGAGCGGTTAAACGTGTTGTTGTATGCAAATGTATTCGCCTGACTAGACGGATTGTACGGTGGGTCGATGTAGATACACTTAATCTTGCCTTCATACCGCTTTAAAAGTGAGGCGATGGCAAGAAGGTTATTCCCTTTAATGATGAGGTTGTCTCTACCATCGAATGCCGCACGTTCCTCGATGCCGTCTGCGGTATAGCGCCGTGCACCGACCAGCACCTTTGGGTAGAGCAGTCTGTCCACCTCGTCTGGGGCGAGGGTAGCATTATAGAAAACTTCGTCGTGCTTTTGGTCATCCTTCGTTTGTCCACCCTCAAGGACGCAATCCTTGTAGGGAAACGAAAGCACCACATCGTTCGACGCAGAAACAAGGTCACCGTGAGAGTCAACCAAGCCAATACGATTCTTGAAGCGCGTGTAGCTATCGGGCAGAAATTGGCGATTGTTTACCACCCATCCAAAACCAACTTTGTCGAAGACGAAGATGCCGTTTACCTCCGCAAAGAAGCGCTTTTTTGTGTCGTCGTTGCTAAGAAGCAAACCGATAAGCCCAGCATCCATATTCATGGCGGATTCATAAACCTTGTTGCGGAGCAGTGTTCCATCTTCCGTAAAGAAACGCTCATCTGTTTTAAGAACTTCCAATAGTATTTCAAAAAAGTTAGCCATGTTTTTCCTTGCTCCTTTTTGCCTTGATGATATACATTGCCTGTTTCAGCACAGTTCCGCTCGCCTTCACGAGATCAATTGGTACTGCGTTGCCAATTTGCAAAGCCGCCGCCGTCAGCGAATCGCTGAATACGAAATTGTCCGGGAATGTTTGCAAACGCGCCGCTTCCCGAACTGAAATTGCTCTGTCTTGTTCATAATGCCCGTAACGCCCTTTCGAATAACACAGGCAACCTCCCGTCATTGTCGGAGAAGGCTTATCGGCGTCCATTATGCCATAAACGTCCTTATGCCCGGAGAAGACGTTGCCCTCGGCGTCTTTCTTCTTATGGCACTTCAAAATCAAGTTATCCGGTAATCCATCGCGAGAACCACCGTTGGCACGGATAGCTCGAATGCGCCGAATATTAATATCGTCCAGATTTGCGCACTTATGATTGTGTATTCGCCCTTCGGGGTCTTCGTATGATTCGCCCGCTCCAATTGCCGGCAAGTCTCCAATGGCTTCGCGTACCGTTCGCCAAGGCGGCAGACCGTCGCCCGCTTTTCCGGAGTGCGTTGCTTTGGGGAGTCCAAATTCGAACCCGCTTTCGATCAATTCATTATGGATGTCAATACGAACCGCATGAAGCACAAAACGCTTGCGAATTTGCGGAACCCCGTAGTCGGCGGAATTTAGAATATCGTCCACCACCACATACTTCTTTCTCAGGCGAGTGAGAAATTCATCGAGTATTTCCTTGTTGCTGTCCGTTTTAATGCCGGGTACGTTTTCCATCAGGATAAACGGCGGCTCCAACTCTTCGATAATTCGTAAAAACTCGAACAGCAACTTTTTGCGCTCCTCTAAGGGCTTTTTTGTATTGTTCGGGTTTTGCCGTGAAAAATTCTGGCACGGCGGACAACCTGCGAAGAGGTAAATATCATCTTTCTTTATTCCGGCGGCTTCCAGAATAGCGTTGCCCCTTATTTTGCAGATGTCACCGTTTTCTGTTCCCCTCAGCACGTTTACATGCGCAAGCGGGAGATATCCAAGGTAGGTATCCACAGCGTTATCTTCAATTTCAACGGCGGCTTTCACCTTGAATCCAGCGGAGGTCAGACCGCAGGACACACCGCCGCAACCTGAAAATATATCTATTGCTTCAAACTTAAACCTCATACACCACCGCCTCCGTCGTTGCTTTCAAAAGCGGCTATTGTTTTTAACCCCGCAGGAGTGTTGATTTGCGGGGGTTGTGTTTCGTTTTTGAACGCCTGCCTCTTCTGCGCGCACATTGCTTTAAAATCGCAATTTCCGCAGTTTTGCGGGCAGGCTCGCATTGGGAAATCGCCGTCGAGAATTCCTCTGACGGCCCATTCGATTACGCCGATGGCGCTATCCACAGACTCTGTATCCACGGGGACAGAGGTCCTGCGGTTGTCTTTCAGCGTATGGATATACCCTGTTTCCACGTTCTTACCGATGACCTCTTTCGCCGCTTGGGAGTATAATTGTACCTGGATGGACATATCGCGCCAATCATAGGAGGGCGACATCCTCCGGAGTTTCCATCGACTTAAAGTCGATAACGTCCGCCGTGACAATTCCACGCTGTGGGTCTTCCAGTAATAAGAGGTCTATCGCGCCCGTTATAAGAGCGTCTTTAACCGAAATTTCAAACCGCGCCTCGTCCTGCCGCAGGCGACCGAAGTCGGCGGAGTACCGTTGCGAGTATTCCGTCAAGATTCTCTGTACAAGAGTCTTTGCCCGCTCATACGAGCCGGGACGGTTTATAGGGTCGTTACTTGGAAAAACGTGCTTCAGCATAAAGGTGGACTCTACAATTTCCGCTACTTCCTCCGCAGAAGGTGCTCTGTCCTTGAACCGCTGATGCAGACGTTCCAAAATAGTATGACTCGTTTTGCCGAAACCGAAAAGTTCAGGAACAGCAGCGTTGTAGCCCATTATCGTGGCGAGTTTGTAGGAGTAGGGGCAGGTCAAATAACTCTTTACCGAGGAGTAATCCGTCGGAAATTCACTCTCGTCAAAGCGCGGCTGCGGCTCGATTTCCTCGGCGAGCGCATCAAGTGTTTTATCATCTTCGCGTAACATTGAATGCGTAAAGTCCGCGATAAACGCCGAGCGCTTACATGCTCGTTTCAAATCAGGGTGATGCGTACTGCCCGAAAGGTAAAGACACCTCTCGGCACGAGTGATCGCCGTGTAAAATAAGCGTGCTTCGTCCTCGAGCCTCGTACCGTAGGCTCCGCGGTCAATGGCCGCAAGCATAAGGTCATGCGGAAGTTTACCGTTGTAGGTGGCATTCCTGTGCGGAAAACGGCTCGCTATTAAATCGACGACAAAGACCACAGGATATTCAAGCCCTTTAACTTTATGTATCGTGGAAATGTCCACCGCATTTTCTTTCACGAGGTAATCAATCGACTCCAACTCATAGCTGTTCATAGCAATATTGGAGATAAAGTTTAGCATTTCCGCATACCTATATGAGGAATCGATACTGGTATATGTTTTCTCGACATCAAGGATGATTTTGCTAAAAAGGCCAAGGTCGCGCAATGCGGTTTCGTCCTCAAAATCACGAACGTTAAAAACGTCGACAAGATCGTGCAGAAACTCCTGTGGGTAAACCTTGCGGCGAGCTGAGGATGTCGAGGCATGGATGTTTTGATGCCACTTGTTTAGCACCGCGATAAACTTGCTCTCATTGGCGTGTGGAAATATTGGCAGTATGGTTTTGTCAAAAAAGTCCAATGCCGCCTCTCGCGGTATGCCTGCCTCACGAAGTAATTCCATTGATTGTTGAACACAAATTGCATATGGCCGGTCAAAGATGCCCCCTTCGCCAGTCGTTTTAAACGGGATACCATGCCGTATTAGTGCCTCGGCAAATTGCTTGTCCCTATTATCTCCATTGCTGTTATGTATCGACCTCAGTAAAATAGCGAAGTCGCCGTATGTAAGACCGCGGCACTTTTCCGAACCGTCAGGGTTGATGCCTTCCACATATTTCGTTCCAATGAGACTCTCAATACGTTGTGCTACCCACTCAGCCTCCTCTTCGCGGTCGTCGAACCATAGTTTACGCAAATCCTGGATATTGCCGTCGGAATGCGATTTGATTTCCTTGCCTAGGCGTACAAGACTTATGGTGCGCTGAACAAAGTTATTCGCACCGTCGACGATAGCGGCCGTGCTTCTGAAATTTACTAAAAGGCGATGGACGGCGACATCTGAATAGCGTTTACTGAACGTCAGGATGTTCTGTACATTTGCGCCTCGCCAACCATAAATGGACTGGTCATCGTCGCCCACCACAAGAAGCATATCGAGGTGGCTCGCCAACGTCTTAATAAAGTCCTCTTGAATAGGGTTGATGTCCTGGTACTCATCGACAAGGAGGTATTTGAATTTTGCGATATAGGAATTCGCCTTGTCAGTTATCTTCTTTAACTCATGTACACCGAGTCGAATGGCGAATGAAAAATCCATATAGCCGTCGCGGTCAAGGACTTCTCCCAGCTTTGTCAGACGCTTAAACAGCGTAGCATCGTACTGCTCGATATCTGCCAAGTCAATGTTCTCGTTGTTCATCGTCTGCCAAGCGTCGGCAATCGGAAGAATATTCTCTTTGAAGTAGCGCCCTTCACCATGTTTCAGCCCGATTTGATGGAAGCGGGACATTAAGAAGAGAATGAGCCCGTTTCTATCTAGGATGTCGTACTGCCGATATTTGGCGTTGATGTCTCCGAGTAGCTTTTGGCAAAAAGAATCCAATGTTCCAATAAACATCGCACCGATAAAATTTTCGGACAACCCAAAATTTCGCAGAGCCTCGGCGACTCTACGTTTAATGGACTCAGCAGCCTTCTCAGTAAAGGTGAAGGCGACGATGGATTCTGGTGTCTCTCCTTTGGACACCAAGTAGGCAATTTTATAAGCTAGTGTACGAGACTTCCCAGAACCGGCGCAAGCCAAACATAGAATGTGCTGAGACTCGTCCACTACGGCATTATATTGATCGACGGTTAGATTTGAACGTAGAATTTCCTCAATGGTCATATATGCTCCTTTCTTGACTTTTAAAGCATCGATTATCTCTTGAAACGATTTTTTACTTGGTCGGCTCGTCTGGTAATACTTCCATAATCTCTGAGATGTCGCAATCGAGTGTCTTGCATATTTTCACAAGCACATCCGTAGTGACATTTTGTCCTTTCCCAAGTTTGGCGATCGTATTTGAACTGAGGCCGCACTTTTTCCTGAACGTTTCCTTTGTCATTTGTTTACTCAATAAAATGTGCCATAGTTTCTCATAGCTCACACGCATTTTTTATCTCCTTGCTATTTGTTTAGAACTAAAAAAACTAAATGTCTTCCGTGTTATAAATGTCATTCAAGAATCCGTATCTACCGACATTACGATTTCTTGAAAACTCAACCACATGGATGCCTTTTTCTTCATTTTCTTGGGGAATAAAAGGCACACGCTTTTTTTGCTCTATGATTATTACCTGTCGCTCAAG
>JQID01000100.1 GCA_000770645.1 Desulfosporosinus sp. Tol-M | reverse complement strand
TTTCATATACTCCTGCACTCCTCGCTTCAGATCCTCCCGACTCCCACCAACCCTCGGCATTAAAATCATCATACTGAGTAGGGCAAGATGCGACTCGGACTTCCTTATCCAGGGAGTCTATCTCCTTTCGGCTCTTCAGATACTCCCTAACCTGAATCGCTTCATCCTGGGTACTGAGCGCATCACCATGTTCCATGACCCTGTGCGTAACTGTGACCAACGGGAGACGTTACGCCGAGTAGTCACCTATTCTAATTGATCATCATAAAAAAATACACTTCCAATCCCTAACATTGAACTCATAATTATTCAAAATTTGGGACTAAATGGTTTCCCCAATCCACATCCTGGTATAATTTATCTGTCATTTCTGCAGATGGCCTTTCTCGCGTGCCAATTCGTTTACAAGGAGTCCCTACATAGATTCCCCAAGGTTCCAAATCCTTATTAACAAGGCTATTCGCTCCCGCTACGGCACCTTCCCCTATTGTAACCCCCGGCATCAAGACACAGTTGGCGCCAATATATGCGTCATCCATAATTTTAATAGAGCAATAGTTAATCTTGTGGCATTCATCTGGGACAAATTCAGCTGAATAGTATCCCTGTATTTCATAGGTGCTTGTAAGCACTTTTGTCCCCGGACCAATAAACACTCGATCCCCAATATAAGTATCTCCACCGCCTTCAATTAAGACATACCATGTGATCATTGAATGCTTACCAATTTTTAGTGATTTCCCGGCATCAATAAATGTATAGTCCAGAACCCTGCAATAATCGTCTAGTTCTGCATTTTCTGCCCGTATAATTTTTACAAGAGAGTGAAGCACAACATCTTTTCCACAAAACTTAAGTTCTTTTTTTATATTGTCGCCCATCATCTCGACACCACTTAATTTGTTGTTCTGGTTGTTTAAAGTGCGTTCCATTTTAATGCCTCCTATCCGTCATGATCGTTTTGTAAACTTAAAAAAATTGAGGACCTGCCGTCCCCTTTGATAAAACCCTCGATCTTCGTCATCCAAAGATATTTCGGGGACGGGGGCGAAGCCCCAGTGAGTCCATTAGGCCTCCTCTGCGAGTCCTTTGCGTTTTCAAGTCGATGGTTACCCCTACTCATAATATGATAGCTCGCTCCGGGCCACTATTATGCCTTACTGAATAAATGAAAAATGCTTTTGTAGTCGGATTAGGGCTACATTTTTCATTTATTCAGTTAAGCCTCCTTAGTTCAAACTCTTGTTAACCTTTTTCGATGGGGATTCAACCCCAGAATCCCACTTACAGCAATTTATTATTGTTCTGAAACGATTTCAACTGAAATGGTTTTCATCGCAGCGTCACAAATTGCTGCCGCTTGATTTGCGTCCTTTCCTGTAGCGATAACATGACCTATTCTGTCGTTGCTTGATTCAGTTCCACCGATTCGATCACCTATTTTTTTATACAATTCAATCTCCGTAACGCCAAACATTTTTTTTGCATTTTTTATATTATCAATTCCAGCTATTATTCCGAAAGTAGTCGGTATGAATCTGATTGCTGAGCCTCTATCATATTTTCGCGTCAAATCCACATGCTCACCAACCGCAAGGGAAATAGAGCAGACCGTCATATCAATGCCGGTGGAAAGCGGAACCAGTTTTGAAGTAATGAAATCTCCACCTAATCGTGCGGCCGTTTCAACTACTTTCGGCCCTTCCGTCGTAATTTTAAGCTCGGTATGCGACGGGCCATTAATCACACCTACCGCCGACAAGGTTCTCTTGACTACATCTTTTATCTGCCGCTTTATATTCTCGCTCAGTTGGCTTTGCTCGGTATGTCCGAGCTCGACAAAGAACGGCGGCTGAGTGACAATCTTATCCGTTATTGCGATAACATCAGTAATACCGTTCAGCGTGAACGACTCTACGCTGACTTCCGGCCCCAGCATATACTCTTCGATAAGTACTGTTCCGGTTCTTGATCTGCCAAAACTGAATTTGTAGCATTCTAATGGATCAGTACCTTTATCTATATCGACAAGTCTGACGCCACGACTGGCTGCATTATCAGCAGGCTTGATTATGAATCTATCCCCATATGTTGGATATAATGTCTTAAATTCGTCCTCTTCCTCAATAACATTGAACCTTGGTATCGGAATTCCGCACTCACGAAAGCGTTGACGCATAAATGCTTTGTTTGTAGCACAAAACGAATCAGTGTATGATATATCAAGCGGCATATTGAGCTTCTCTCGTACATACGCTACTGTACGAACAGGCATATCACTGGTCGACGTGATTATATAATCCGGTTTATTCTCTAAGGCCGCCTTATAAACACCCTCGCAGTCTATTGTACTGATATCAATACATTTATCAGCAACTGAAAAGCCTTCAGCATTCTTATCATAATCGACGGCAATGACAAACAAACCGCGCCGTTTTGCCTCTTGTATGGCTGGCACCTGCAACCTACTTGCTCCAAGGATCATTATCTTTTTCATGTATTTCGTTCTCCGTCTAATATTTCATGAATATGATCGGCAATCAATGAGCACCCTTTGCCATCTATCAAATCTCTCATAATTTTTGCCATGTCAATTCTGCGCTCATAATCATGTAAAAGCATATCAACATTCAAAATAATTTTATCAAGCACCATGTCCGGTTCGTCTACAAAACTTCCACAATAAAAAGCCACATTTTCTTTTTCATATTGTTTTGCCTGCTCTTCTTGTTCCTTCGATATTGCAAAACAGATGGTTGGTACACCACACGCGCACAACTCGTTTATAGTAGTACCAGCCGCTGAAACCGCCAAATCACAGCCAAGCATTATCTCTGCCATGTTATTAGCATTCACTAAAACATAGATGCATCTATCTGTCGATTCAACTTCTTTTAATTCAGAAATATATCTATTCATTGCGCCAGCAACAACTATGATATTGATGCATAATTTGGCGGTATATTGCATAAGTCTTTTTAATATACTAAGTGTGACACCAAACGTATCCGAGCCGCCAACGCTAACAAAAATATTCTTAACACACTCTCTTACTGTAGTATCATCAATATCAAATTGTTTTCTTAGCGGCGAATATTTTGGGCCCAGTAAAAGCACGGTCTCATTGTAATTGGTTTTATAGAAATCTTTGTCTAACAGATTGCTATAATTAATTAATAAAGAAAGTTGCGGGCAAGTTATTTCCTTGCTTCCCAAATATGCAACCTTAACCACCTTAGAAAGTTCAGCCAAATACTTCTCATCTACATAATATGAATCGACAATGAGCATATCCGGTTTTTCAGCAGTCAATATCCGAAGGGTTTCAGCTATTCCACTCTCGCATATATCCCACTTTGCATCTATTAGGAAATAATCAAGCTGGTATTTTTCGAGGATACTAATAGATGCCTCATCAGCAATCATGAACGCAATTCGATCCCCTCTGCTTTGTAGTTCGTTGGCAATCGAAATACATCTCATGAGGTGTCCAGTTGCTATTGTAATGTTTGCGTCTGTTCTAAAGAAGATTTTCATTTTCTGTTTGTCGAGTTCTAACTTGTAGTCAGTCATTATGTCCCAGAAATCTGCACGCTTAGGATCATATCTGAAGTCATCGTGTGCTTTTTGATAGAAAATGCATATGAAGAGGTTATATTTGGAATTTCAGCGTTGCATATTACTTTTGATCTAACGCCTCGCTTTTGAAATAAAACTTCATAACCATTATTCAGAAATGCTTCGACTGTATATACACCAATAAAACTTGATGCACCGATTATAATCACCATATCTTTAACCTCTTTCCAAGCATTACATAATTATTCTAAACCTTCCATAGAAATAGGCGTGCCGAAGGGTATATCAACTGTTGCCTTTCTGCCTAGAATATTTTTTAGTTCAATTGGAGGCAACCCTACGCCAGGCCGAATACTCCTTACATTTACTTCAGTGATTATATCTCCCTTTCCAATATCCTTCACTGCAAACAGCGAACGCCTTCCGTTTCGGGCTCTCCGTTCGCCTTCGGATAGTTCATAGGTACACTTCCCCAGAAGCTCTTTTGTCTCACGCACCGCCTTGACCATATCTCTGAACATATCGAAATCCATCGAAAATGCTATATCTGCTCCTGTTTCATTTTTAGATATACAAAAATGCTTTTCAATAAGTACTGCGCCGAGGGCGACTGCGACCACGTCGGCGGTAAAGCCCATCGTATGATCCGACAAACCAACAGGATATCCAAATCTGTTTTGCATATCGGGTATCGTAAGTAGATTCATATCCGATATGGGTGCAGGATACTCCGTAGTGCATTTCAGCAGAATAATATTATAATTACTGTTCCTCTCACAGGCAGCTATTGCTGCATTAATCTCTTCCGGATTCGCCATGCCGCAGGACATCACCATCGGTTTGCCTTTTTTAGCGGTATATTCGATCAAAGGAATATCGACCAGTTCCGGAGAAGCAATCTTATACGCTTCTGTCCCAATGCTTTCGAGAAAATCAACCGCGCTGGGGTCAAAAGGCGAAGAAAAGAAATCCAGTCCGATCTTTTGGCATTCTTCTTTGATCCTGCCTTGCCACTCCCAAGGCGTATAAGCTTCCTTATATAGCTGATACCTTGTGTATCCGTCCCACAGGCCACCTTTTACCTTAAAAAAATCGTTGTCGCAGTCTATGGTGATCGTATCAGCCGTATAGGTCTGAATTTTCAGGCAATCGGCCTCCGCTTCTTTTGCGGCGTGCGCCACTTCGAGGGCGTGTTGCAGTGAGCCGCCGTGGTTTGCAGACATCTCGGCGACGATATAAATTTTATTATTCTTGATATTATCAAATAATTTCATCTATACGCTCCTCTGCTCTATAAACAAGTTTATTTGAAGCCACTCCGGATGCTCTCTGTAAGCATCTAAAATATCTCGGTATGTAAAACAGGCTTTGATGACCAACATTTGACTTTAAACAACTACGGATTTTATCAGCCTACTCAAACCCTCCATGAATTGCCTCTGATGGCAGCAGTCAAATAAGTGCAAACTGTACAGCGCAATATTTGTATTGCCAATTCTTCAATAGAAGCAAGGCATCTTTTTCTAATGCGACATATGTAATTCCATCTATATTGCTGGTTCTGAGTTTCGTACATACATTAAAATGATTTCCGCTTTCCCTATGATAGTTACCTATTAGCTACTCAGAAGAACCATAAGCCTCAGCCGTATCAAGCCAGCGAACACCCTGATTGAATGCATAATGCAACATATCAGTCACTTCGGGTTGTGAAGGCTTACCATAGCTATTATTAATGCCATAACGCACTCCCAGTTGTACTGTTCCTAAAATAAACTTCTTAGCCATCTTTTCTCCAATCTCAAATATACTGACCACAGTCTATCCGGTAAATCTGACCCGTAATACAACGGGCCTTATCACTGGCTAAGTAAACAATAAAATCGGCAACCTCTTCCGGCTCAGTGAGATGACGGATAGCACAATCGTTCAGTACAAGATTTTTAATCAACTCGCTGGTAGTGCGTTGACCTTCCGTATTAATAAATCCTGGAGAGACTATACGATAATCAGTTTGCCGCAGAAACCCTTGATATTTTTTTCGGTATGCGCTTATTGTCACTGCGGGCAGTTATTATGGCAACACAGCTCAAGCTTTAGCCCTTTCTTATTTTCTGTATTTATCCACAGTTTTTTTCACAGCCTCTATAACGCTGTAAACGTCCTCATCAGAGAGCGAATAGTAAAGCGGTATGGTAATGATGTCCTCATACAGGTCTTCCGCTACAGGGCACAAGCCCTTTCTGTAACCAAGCGACTGATAATAGGGGTGATAGTAGACGGGTATGTAATGAACCTGTAGCCCCACATTTTCCTCATTCAGGCTTTTATAGAACTCTCCTCTGCTCGCTCTGAGTAGCTTTTTATTGAGGCGGATTATATAAATGTGCCTTGTTGTTTTCGAATCGGGAATTTCCTTCTGCAGTATCAGCTCAGGTATCTTTCCCAACTCCCTGTTGTAAATATCCACTATCATCGCTCTCCGTTTGGAGAATTTGTCAAGCTTCTTCAACTGGCTGGAGCCAAGGGCGGCCTGAAAATCGGTAAGCCTGTAGTTGTAGCCCAGCTCTATCTGCTCGTAAAAGCCGTTAAACGGTTTTTGCCTCATCAGTTTGGGGTCGTGGATGATGCCGTGGGTCCTGAAGCGGAGGAGCTTTCGGTAATAATTCTCATCGTCCGTCAGTATTGCCCCGCCTTCCCCGCAGGTTATTGTCTTGACGGGGTGAAAGCTGAAGATGGTCATATCGGCTATGCTGCCTACGTATTTATCCCTGTATTTCGTACCTATGGCGTGGGCGGCGTCCTCAATTAAAATTAGGTTTTGGCGGATGCAGATGTCCCTGATCCTGTCAAGGTCTACCGCCTGCCCAGTAAAGTCCACAGCCACCACGGCCTTGGTTCTGTCGGTGACTCTTTTTTCGATCTCGTCAGCGCTAATATTCCACGTGTCGGGGTCAATGTCCGCGAAAACAGGAGTTCCGCCGCAGTATAGTATGCAGTTGGCTGATGCGGCAAAAGTCATGGGCGTGGTGACGACCTCGTCACCTTCTTCTATTCCCGCTGCAAAACAGGCCGCGTGCAGCGCCGCAGTACCGTTTGCTATAGCGACGGCATACTTGGCCCCCGTAAGATTGCACAGGTCTCTTTCAAATATCTCTACCCTTGGCCCCGTGGTGATATACGCACCCCGCAGTACCTCCGACACAGCGACTATGTCGTCCTCGTCAATATACTGTTTCCCGTATGGAATAAATGTTTTAATCACAGGATCATTATTCATCTTATATTTTCTCCAATACTTAATATTCTTTAAATAATTGGTGATAATTTTGAACCAAGCACCAGTTTGCATTTCACGTTTCCGGACAATCAATTTGCCCGCCTTGCAAGTATTACTTGCGCCATACCATCTTATTAATTATTTCGGTATAGCTTTGGATTATTTTAATCACTTTCACACTTACATTCTCGTCGGCATAAGAAGGGACAGTCAAACCGTAGTCTCAGTTCTCGTGCATTGCGACAGCGAGGTCGACTGCTTGCAGAACCTGCTCGGTCGTGATGCTGCCGATAGTGAAGACACCCTTGTCAATGGCTTCGGGATGTTCTGTGCTGGTTCTGATAGATACAGCAGCGAATTTAAAGTAACTGCCCTCTCCGGGAATCGTACCACTATCAGAAACGACGCAGTAGTCGTTCTGCTGAAGCTTGTTGTAATCAAAGAAACCTAGCGGTTGATGCTGGATAACACGCTTGTCAAAGACGAATCTGCGCTCTGGGCGTGTACCCATTACTATCATAAGTTTAAGCCTACTTATAATTTCTCCTTGACTGTAGAAAATAATGTGGATAAAGCTGCGTATGTTCGTGCATCCATCCCGCCAACGCATGAATCATATTATCGTAATTAGGTATTACAAAATCATAGATTTCGGATGGCAACAGCGATTTATCTGAAACAAGCCCCTCCACAGCATTAACTTTCACCTCATCGTTTCGGAAATATCGGTTAAATAGCTTCAGCAATTCATATTTACTGATTGAACATTTAGGAACAGCATTGAATAGTCCATGCAACCTTTTTGTTGAAGCATACTCCGCTAATTTTGCAAATTCAAGTGTCGTAATGCCTGTCCATATTGCACCTGTGTATCCGTTAACTTCATTATCCTGCTTCATAAACCAGTTCAGCAAACCAATCCCCTCAGGCCTTAAATCTGGGCCGACAATAGACGTGCGAAAAGTGACATTTTTATCGTCAATAAGTTCTCCAAGAGCTTTTGACCGACCGTAGAAAGAATCAGCGTCAGGCAAATCTGTTGTAGTGTAACCACCACGTTTTCCAGAAAAAACACAATCTGTACTGCCGTTTATGATTTGCGTTTTCATATCTTTAGTTATTTCTGCTAAATAATGTGGAAGATATGAATTTGAAAAAACTGCATCTGCTTGTTGTTGTTCAGCTGATTGGTTTAAAATACCAATACAGTTTATTATGGTGTTATATTTTCCTTCGGTGATGATTTTCTCAATTAATGTAGTATCTTCTGCATCTCCAATAATATAGTCCGTATATTGAAACGGACGTCTTCCAAAACCGACCACTTCATGGTGCTGTTTCTTCAAATATAGGGAAACCGTATGTCCGACCATGCCATTGCTACCAAGGACAAGGAATCTCATTTCTTACCCTCCCATGTTGCAAGCTCACTCTGGATATAATCCAAGCTAAGTAATTTATCTTTTACCTGCTCAACATTCATAAACTGAGAGTTGCTGCTATTAAATTCCATCAACGTGTTCCGTTCAGTATTACCCTTAATAAAATACTTGTCGTAGTTTAGGTCTCGGTTATCCGATGGGACGCGATAAAAGCCTCCCAATTCCTCAGCATAAGTGCATTCCTCGTTTGTCAATAACGTTTCATACATCTTCTCGCCATGACGAATACCAATCACCTTTATCTCATTCTCTGAATGGAACAATTCTATTACCGCTTGCGCCAACACACCAATAGTGCATGCAGGCGCTTTCTGAATAAAAATATCTCCCGATTTTCCATTTTCAAAAGCATAGAGAACCAGATCTACAGCTTCATCCAATGTCATGAGAAACCGTGTCATGTTTAGTTCAGTCACAGTAATAGGTTTCCCATCTTTGATTTGCTCGATCCATAGTGGAATGACACTCCCACGGGAGCACAGGACATTGCCATAGCGAGTGACACATATTTTTGTCCTGTCTGTTGTCCTGCTTTTTGCAACCGCGACTTTCTCCATCATCGCTTTGCTTGTTCCCATAGCATTGACAGGATATGCGGCCTTGTCTGTCGACAGGCAAATAACAATCTTTACGCCCACGTCGATTGCTGCAGTTAATACATTGTCTGTACCGATGACATTAGTTTTCATCGCTTCAAGCGGGAAAAATTCGCAAGAGGGTACTTGTTTGAGTGCTGCGGCATGAAAAATATAGTCAACACCGTGCATGGCGTTCTTGACTGATGCCAAGTCCCGCACGTCACCGATGTAGAACTTGATTTTCTCGCTCAATTCCGGATACTGCACCTGATATAAATGCCGCATGTCATCCTGTTTCTTTTCATCGCGGGAGAAGATACGGATCACGCCAATGTCCGTTTGAAGAAAACGTTCGAGCACAGCGTTACCGAAAGATCCGGTGCCACCGGTGATGAGGAGTGTTTTGTTTGTAAACATTTACTCAATTCCTTTTTTTATTTTTTTAGTTAGCGTACTATGTACAGATATTTTTACCGCATGAAGTACGTCCTCGACATCATTGTCGGTTAACCAAGGGTAAAGTGGGAGAGAGAATGTTCTCGTAAATTTTCTCGGCATTTGGAAAGATTCCTTTTCTGTAACCCAAGCGCTGTAGTGCCGCTGTACCATTGCTAACCATTGAACAGAAGTTCCAGTATAAGCGCATAGTTCGCGTTCAAGCATTGTTGTTGTCAAAAGTCTTTAAGTTGGGTTCCCCTTAACTCAGACACTGGGATTGTTAATATTTCCACACGTTGCAGTCCTTCTTGCTCAATTTTGTCTATGTAATATTACGGATCTCGACCCGGATGGGGCTTAATAATTACTTTGTAGTTATAATTTTGTGCAAAAGCCAGAACAATCTTTATCATATTATAATTTTCTGATATTGACGCTGTTCCACCTCTGTATAGAGGTCATAAAGATACCTGTCAGCCCACAGGCCACTACGAACCTAAAATATGGGGCATCGCACTTCAACGTTAGCGTTTCTGCTGTGTAGGTCTGTAGTTTTAGACAATCGGCTCCGGAGTTCTTGGCTGCATGAACGATCTCAATTGCATGTTCAATTGACCCGCCATAATTTCCAGACATCTCTGTAATGATATATGTTTTTCCTAATCTTAATAGTTTTCAAGCTTCATGTAAGTACTCCAATCATTAATTGTCTTTGGATTTATTCAAATACTTGTATTTGAATTCCGCTACTCGCCAATCTTCTTCTGTATCTATGTCTTGGACTTCTGTCTCTGAAATGATTAACGGTACAACTCTTTCTATTTGATTTTTATTAATTGTCCGGCAGTAAAAAAACGAGCCGCATTCATGATACCAGGGTTCCAAGTCCTGTGAACGTGTCGATTTGTACTCAGGCCAATTCCATGATAGGTATCCTGATTTGAGCACATAACTTCTCTGTGGCGGATAAGAGAATCGAACTATCGGAACAACTTTCCATGTATCCTGTTCATATAGCAGTTTATTACCTTCGCGTAGTTGTTCAGCAGTTACAAATGGTGCCGCAGCATATATGCAACAATAGCCATCATATTGTTTTCTTTTGTTTTTGTAGTTCTCCAGTACTTCCACAACAACATCCTGTATCGTTGCATAGTCGCCCGATGTGTAATTACTTCGTTGAAACGGTATCTTTGCACCGTATTTTTCGGCGACTTTAGCTATTTCTTCGTCGTCCGTAGACACCATAACCTCGTCAAACACGCCACTCTTAATTGCTGCCTCTATGGAATAGGCAAGTATAGGCTTCCCGCAAAAATCTTTAATATTTTTGTGGGGTATCCGTTTACTTCCTCCACGAGCTGGAATTATTGCAATTGTTTTAAAAACTCCACTTCCATTTACACCGTTTTCCATGTTGCCTCCATATGCTGTTTAATTTTTTCCATAGCTGGCTTAATTACTAATTGAGGGCTTTGTCCGAAGACAATCGAACCATCTGGAATATCTGTATCTTTTACATACGAGTCCGCCGATAGGATTACATAGTTCCCGATATGACTGTTACCAAGTACCTTTGAATTTGATAACATAGAAACGTTATGACCAAAATAGGATATATACCATGATTATTTCCTACGGTACATCCTTGACTGAATGAAAAATAGTATTCATACGATGCACGACCCATAATTGCCCCATGTGGGTGATCACACATGAACACATCAGGAGATTGACTTGATAGAATAGGTCTGCCGAAATCATCATTTTGCTTATTCCGTAAATCTTGTCACAAGTAGTCTCTTTGATGCTTTTGCTGCATTGTTGTTCCTGTAGATCGTATTTGAGAGGTAATACAGAAACACATTATATTGGACTGTATGTAGAGGATTTACCCCATTAATTTGGTGTCAGCCGAATCGAGCCAAAATAGATGATCAATCTGTTTTAGTAGGAGTTCCTCACATCGCATAAATAGCCTCCTTTAATGTTATTTTTTACATTTAGTTCATACGTTTCCGCAAAGATTCGAAATTGCTTTGTGATAATTCTGCGCTATGTCGCCCGGCGCATTCAAATAAGCGCAGATTTCCGCGCAGTCGAGCGCGCCTTCTGACTCCACAATAGTTTCAAGCTCCTCCAGAGAGCTAAATTGAGGTGTATTCATTCGCCGATAAATATCATTTTCTTTACTGATGCAGTATCTGAAGCACCTTTTTCCCTTCATAATCAATTCGAGAAACACGGAAGAATTACCGCATATTGAGAATTCTACTTTGTTTGCATACTCATACACTGGGATTGTTAATATTTCCACACGTTGCAGTTCCACACGTTGCAGTTCTTCTTGCTCAATTTTGTCTATGTAATATAGCGGATCATGACCCGGATGGGGCTTAATAATTACTTTGTAGTTATGATTTTGTGCAAAAGCCAGAACAATCTTTATCATATTATAATTTTTTGGTATCGACGCTGTTCCACCGTCGAGTAAAACCCCGATAACACTCACAGCAGAATCGTTTTCTTCCGCTGAGTATCCTATATTATAAGGGCATCCGACAAGTTTTATCCTATCCTCCGGTATTCCTGCGGCTAACGCTTCGTCCTTAAAATATTGGCCCCATCCCCAAAATTCGTCACTCACAAAACCCTCAAAAGCAAAATTATACTTCGTCTTATCGCCGCCTGTCTGAACATCATAACTATAATGACCGTGTTGAAGTGTTGCTGTCGGGATTTTGAGCTGTACCGCATATTGGACAAGTAAGTTCTCCGTTTCTTCCGCATCAAAGAATGTTATTATCGCTGCGCACTTCATAAGTAATGCTTTATTCCTCCGAAGTACCGACAACCATGTGTATCCTGTTACGAGCTTTAAAATAAAATATTCAAGCATGTCACCCGTAAGTCCGCATTTTCCGAGCAGCTTTCTCCATACGCTAATATAGCAGAGACATCTAAAAGATGTTCTGCCCCAAACGATTCTGCGTCTAAAACCGCTGAGTTCTTTTCCTGTAAGAGAAAACACATTTTTGTTTGTTGAGAGAACACCGTTAATTGTGTCTATATAGTCGCTTCGTAAACCGTGAGAAGCACAGTAGAACAACATCGCCTTACCTTGCTCAATAATATTGAAATCGTAATGGGCTATTTCCGATATGCTGTTAAACAAAAGAGAACGCTTTTGTTTAAATCTCGACGGCTTTTTGTCTTTATTGCTTTCTACAGAAAAGTAATAAAAACCAATCGCAAGGTACTTTTCAATTTTTATGCCTTCAAATCCGGGAAAAGCGGTATTACTAATGCTTTCATATATACTATCGAATTCGCTTACAAGCATTATATCACCTTACTCATGCTTTTTCGTACATTTCTTATTTCCCCAATTATTATCTTTGGATTCAACCCATAAATAAGCATCAGTATTATTGTGAATGCAGCAAATATAATTAATTTTAGTCCTATAGAAGGCCACACTCCTGCGGCGTGAGTGATTCTCGAAGCATAAAGCAGAACGCCGATAATCCCAATTACAAAAAAGTCTCGGCTGACACGTATGGTCCTGTAATTAGATTTATCGGTTACCGTGTAATAAACCAAGAACATTGCAAATGAGGTGATTGACGCAAGCCATCCAAGCATATTTTCGCCGAACAAAGGAAGAAGAAAATAACAAATTGCAGCACTTACTACGAAATTAATAACATTGGCAACCGTCAAAGCTTTCGTTTTCCCCTGGATAATAATCAGCTGATTGTAGAAACCTTTCAACACGTTTATGCAATATGAAATCATCATAATTTGTACAATCGGCCATACAGAAAAATATTTCTCCGATAAAACAAGCAACACAACTTCGCGGACAAACAACCCACAGCCTATTGCGAACCAAGCGACAAAGACCATATTAATATTCTTAATCTTCCTCGCGTACTCCGGAAAGTCAGCTTGGGCAGACTTTCTGTAAAGCTCCGGCTCAAATGTCATGCTGACAGAACCGGTAACAAGAAAAACAACCTGCGACAGCGACATGCCCATAGAATAAATGCCGAGTTCTGTCATGCTGAGCGCTCTCTCAATCAATATAGTCGTTATTAAGGGAGTCGTTACTTCAACTAGAGCAGAGGGCAAAATTGGGAGCGAAAATTTTAATCCTTCCTTTAGTAGATTTTTGTCAATCCTAAAATACGAACGTTGGATCATGTATATTACCAGAGCTGTAGCAAACACTCCACCGCTAATCGCTTCAGCTAAGTATCGACCAAGTATCCCCATACCTAAACCAGCTACAAATAAGACGCCGAGACCGTTTCCTAAGAGTGAGCGGAATACCGCTCTGACAAAATAGAACTTGACTTCTCCACTCATGCGCATTGTACGAATCGGAATAAATTCAATCGTGGTAAAAAAAGCGATAATCAGCTCCAACAACATGTACGGGAAAAACTTCACTACAGAGTTTGTTGATTTAAATACAATTGGCAATACCAGGAAACACAATAGCGTTACTGCAATGTTCATAAGAAACATAAACCAAAATGCAGTTCCGTTCAGTTTCTTTTTATCATTTACTTGTGCATAGTATCTCATGTAAAAGAAGTTTAAACACAACGAGGCAATGATTACGGTAAACGCCGAAATTTTCTGCGTATATGCCATTATTGCGTATTCGTCGGGATCAATTAAATTAGAATACAGCGGCAATAACAGAAAATTAATTGCTTTAGGCAGAACCAGTGACAAAAAATACAGGATAGATTCTCTGCCAAGGTTTTTTATCGTATTGTTCTTTACATCCATTTACATAAATGCCTTTTGGGATTTCAAACTATAATAATGATCCTTATCCCGATATTTAAAAACTCGTGCCGGATGACCCCCTGCAATTGCGCAATCAGGCACATCTGATACTACAACAGACCCCGCTTGAATTATACAACCCTCGCCAAGTGTTACGCCGCCAAGAATCATAACATCGTCTCCAAACCATACGTTATCTCCGATATTAATATCCTTAGGTATCATAACACTGTCATAGGGTATTGTTGTGCCGTTATCATAATTATGTATAGATGAGAGCATTTTGTAATTTGTTCCAGAGTGAAAATTGTCGCCAATCACAACTTTGCCATATCCCAATATGCGCATACCATTGAAATTTACATTGTTGCCAAGCTCAGTATTTGGAGTCACGCATGAAGGATAGTTTACCCTTAACTTATCACCACAATTTTTGGCTGTAGTTCTTATTATCTTCGTCCAACGTTTGACTTTGTACTCTCGGATTATCTGCCTAATTATTGACTTTATACCCATCTTTTCTCCCCACACAATTAAATATGATTAGGTAGTGCCCATCAAATCCCAGATTTATCTTTAATAAATAATGAGTAATACGCTTTTGCTGTATCATCAAGCGTATATTTTCTTGAAAGCTCGTATCCTTTATTCGCGTATTCATCTCTCAGTTCTGGATTTTCTATAAGTTTCAGTAGGGCGGCATATATTGTGTCTTCGTCGTTAATGTCAAAATATTCCCCCGCATCAGCAAGCATGTCTTTATTAAATGAAGTATTATTTGCTGCAATAACAGTGCCGCGAGCCATTCCCTCACAAACAGATGTTCCGCATGTGTCTGTCGAGCTTGCATTAATAAATATATCGCATTTATCGATTATCGCCGGAATGTCATCGTATTTTACCCATTCGATATGCTCGATGTAATCTCGCATACCAAACTTATCTATATATGCATAGAATTTTTTTGCGTAGTTTTTTGCAATATTTTTTCCGATAAGTGTCAGCTTGACATTAAAGCCATCATCATGAAGGCGTCTTGTCGCATGTAAAACAGGTAATTGGTTTTTATACGGAAGTATCGACGATATGTACAACAGATCGATAACTTCCTTCCCCGGTGCGAAATAAGCACATCTGCCTTCACGTCTAAATACATTGCTGCATGAAAGAGAAATAACGGCACTATCTTTGATGCGGATACCTGATTTTTCTACGCCATCCTTAGAAAAATGTGACGAGAAGATTACCAAATCGGCGTTCCTCAGTGCTTTTCTGGCATAATACGCCTCGCGGAGCAGAGTAAGAGTAGTCTTTGACAAGCCTAATGCAATTAGTTTTTTCATATCTACATAAAGCTGATTATTAAAAAGAAAAATCGAACGATATTCTTCCAGCCCCTTTTTCAAAGAACCATTTATGTAGAATACAATATCCGGATTATAACTTTTAACTAAAGCAATAAAATCCCTTTGCAGGCTGTATGTGAGTTTTTCCTTTAAACTCCGGTCATAAAAAAGTCCTGTTTCAATTACATTAATTCTATTGCTTATATCGGGAAGAAGCTCATGGAGGTTCTTGGAACAGAAGAAATATACGTTTATATTGCTTGGTATTTCATCACAATTCAGCACACCACGCATAAGTGCCAATAGTCCTCCGCTTCCCGCGGTTTCTCCAATTATTGCTACATTCATAGATTTTGTGCCGTTCCGGTGTTGATATTTGCCATAACCACGTTTACGATTGAAGCCGCATCTATTGAATATACCTTACGCAAGAATTTTTGTGTTCCAACGCTTGATGAATACACATCGTTAGTACCGATGCATACAAGCTTTGCCTCTGTTCCGGACTGAGCAAGCACTTCTGCCACTGCTGAACCGAAACCTCCGACACGGTTATGCTCTTCAACCGTAATTATGCAATTGTACTTGCTGCTGAGAAAAGACAGGGTTTCGCAATCCATCGGCTTGACAGTGGGAAATGTATATAGTCCTGCATTAATCCCGCTTTTCAATAGGATACGATTAGCTTCAATAATCTCGTCAAATATCGCTCCTGTAGAGCAAATCACAACTTCTTCTCCGTCCTTAACCTTGATTGCCTTACCCATTCTGAAATCTTCAATTTTCTCATGAATGCGTTTTTCCCCGCCTCGTCCGAGCCTGAGATAACAGGTGCCGGTCGTTTTATATATCGCTTGTGTAACGTATTTTGCTTCGAGCAAATCACTGGGTGCAAACACCGATATACCCGGCATAGCACGCATTACCGCAATGTCCTCTGTAGCGTGGTGACTCATCCCAAGAGCACCGTATACAAAACCGCCGCCAACGCATACTATTTTTACATTTGCATCATGGTAAGCGCAATCATTACGAATCTGCTCAAGACAACGCAGCGTGGGGAAATTTCCGATTGAATATGTGAATACGGTTTTCCCTTCAAGTGCCATTCCAGCAGCCATGCCGGTCATATTTTGCTCGGCGATTCCAGCATTGATGAATTGGTCAGGCAGTTGTTCCCAGAACGGTTTTAAAACACCAAATCCAAGGTCACCGGTAACAAGTATTACATCCTTATCATTTTTTGCTATATCTATCAGCGTATCAACAAATGTATCACGCATAGTTAACGCTCCTCCGTATTTCCGGCGTTGTACCACGTCGGGTGCCAGCCGGCGCTTGTTGTATGATCGTATCCGATGTCAGCGGCCGCGTCCGGAAAAGTAGGATTGGATATGCCATCCGGTGTATACGGGTCCACCACCCCTTCTGGCTTGTCCTTATGCAATTCGCATACAGCCATATCATATTCCCAACCATCGTGAGGAAATCGATAATGCCACAGGATGTCATTTTCCATAAATGAAATCCCTTTTCCCTTTATAGTATTTGCAATGATTACACTGGGCTTGCCTAAAATCGTTTTAGCTTTGCTGAAGGCATTCCGCAAAGCGTCGTGATCATGACCGTTGCAATCATAAACATTCCAGCCGAAAGAATGCCACTTCTCTGCGAGTGGGGCAAGCGATATCGTATTTTCACAGGTATCCAGACTCTGCATTTTGTTGTGATCTATAATTACGACAAGGTTTTCGAGCTGATAATGGTTTGAAACAAGCGCCGCTTCCCATACCATTCCCTCGTTGCATTCACCATCCCCGCAAATCACGTAGACACGATGTTTCTTTTTATCCATTTTTGCCGCGATTGCCATACCGACGCCAATCGAAATACCGTTCCCGAGTGAGCCGGTAGACACCTCAACGCCGGGTACGCCTTTGTGAGATACGTGCCCGGATAGATTGCTGCCGTCAGCATAGTGAGTTTTCAACTCCGCTATATCAAAGAATCCCTTCTCTGCGAGCACCGCATATATTACAGCTCCGGCATGACCTTTGCTTAATATAACACGATCTCGGTCATCCTTTTTAGGTAACCGGGGATCAACGTCAGCTATGTCGTTATACAAAACCGCGACAATATCCGTGGCTGACAAAACGGCGCCTATATGAGAACCGCCTGATATATGTGTCATTTCTATCCCATGCCGTCTAATAAGCCATGACAACTGCTCACTGTTCATTTGTTTCCTTCTTTCGTCAGTATTACATTTATTCTTTTGATATTTTGTCAAGTGAATCTATCTCGTCTTTTGTTAGATGCCAGCCAAGGGAGGCAATATTTAAAAGAACTTCTTCTTCATTCTTCACTCCGGCAAGAACGATAGAATCATCTAAATAATCCAAAATAAAACGAATTGCAACTGCTGCACAGGAAACATTATGTGTTTCCGCTATATTTCGTATTACCTCTACTATCCTTAGATTGCTCTTGAGCTTTTCACCGTGAAAATTAACATATATCTCGCGGCTCCTGCGGTCATCCGACCCAAAAACCGTATTGGCATCATATTCCCCTGTTAATATTCCTTGTCCCAAGCTTCCCCAAGTTAATGAATTCATACCGCAGTCTTTATAATACATCTTTAGTTCTTGCTCATTTTTTCTGCATGCAAGGGAATATTCATCCTGAACGGTAATGAAAAAATCACCGCTTGCTTTAATCTCCTCTGCATCTTCTTTGTGTACATTACACAAACCCGCGTGCCTGATATATCCCTGCTTTTTGAGCTGCTCAAGTTTCTCAACCACAGTATAAAGCGGAGTTTTACCATCACGATAATGTACTTGGTACAGATCAATATAGTCTGTTCGCAATCTTTTCATACTTGCAAAGAGGGCCTTTTCTATATATTCCGGTGAATTATCGTAAAAAGTTTTTCCTTTCTCGACCCGAACACCAAATTTCGAAGCAATCACCACTTCGCTTCTGCGGTTTCCAAGACCTTCACCGAGGTTAATCTCAGACTTTCCGAGTCCGTATGTATCAGATGTATCAAAAAAATTTATGCCGTGGTCAATGGCTGTATTAATAGCTTTTATTAGGTTATTCTCCTCTACATATCCCCAACCGTACTGCCCCATTGGGCATCCGCCAAAGCAAAACCTTGATACTTTCAGTGCTCTGTTACCTAATGTTTGATATTCCATTACTACTCCCTCATCATAGATTATTTTTGATACTCAGGCGATATATGCAATGCCTTTTGTTAAAAACAAATTCTCCTTCCTCGCTTCCTCGAGTTCCTTTCAAAGTCAGTGATTCTCATGTAATCATAACCTTCTTTAGTTTCATAGTTTTTCATTTTTGTGAGTCCATGCGGAGTAAGGTATAATGAATACAAGAACCAAACATTGAAATTATTCCGTTAGATTTCTTCAGCAGTGCTCTTTTTACTAATTTCAAAAAATGAACTCATTACCATTGGTAAAAACAAGAACCATACCGTATAGATATTTGGAAATAATAGTGTATTAACAAATCCTAAACTAAGGAAATATAGCCAATACACGTTAACAAACGATTTGAAATTATTTGGAATTATTATTTTAATGTATTGATAAAATTTTAACAAAAAGACGAAGAAAGGAATCGAAAACAGACCGAATCGCGCTAATAAATCTAGCCAAGCTGAATGCCCCCCTGCACTATATTTAATACTATTAGTCACCAAAGTACCCATCAGTATATTGTTTGCAAATGCATCCATCGACTGTGAATATAGGTTTTGACGGGTTTTTAAGTCAGTACCTAAAATATCAATTCCCGAAAAAAAATAGGTTAACTCGTCAAACCGTATAGAGATCTCAGGGGATATGCCTTTTATATTTGCCAGATGACTAAACATTGATGCAAACATGCCCCGAAAAATTAGTATCGACATGACCCCAAGGAGAACCATATATACAAAGGTATATTTATTAGTATACTTGAGGATAACCAGTAACGTAAGAAAAATTGCTGTAAACAGAATAGCTATAGTAAATGATGACTTAATTAACAGCGCCAAATAAAGGCAAATAAAAACAAATACAATTAATTTTCTTTTAGGGTAATTCAGAAACAAGAAACCTAACAAAAGAATTATTGATACTAATGCATAGAAATATCCATAACTGCCTACTCCATAATATAGCGTCGTCCCCAACAGTCTTTCCCTAGCTTCAATCCCAGTGGCTAAAAATCTTGCTAGCAGTGGATTCATTTGTAATTGTATATACGTATTTATTGCTAGAAAAATACAATCGAAAAATATGAATATAACCAAGACCTTCTGATATCTTCGGTATTGCCCACCAGCATAATATAGAAA
>JQID01000079.1 GCA_000770645.1 Desulfosporosinus sp. Tol-M | reverse complement strand
TAAGAAAAACCTCGGCTATGCCTCGGTCCTTTTATTCATTCTATGACATCCGTAATTTTATACTCATTCCCATGAAGGCCCTTATAATACTCTGGATACATGGTGCCACCACATTTCTCACAACTAAACTGGGGTGGTGCCGTCGGATCCCCATCATCCATTGCATCCATGGTTCTGACAACATCTAAGGGGATCTCCTCATATTCATGACACTCCAAACATATATAACTGATCACACCCTGACATTCCCCCATCTTCCTGGAGTTTGAGTTTTGGTCTCTTTTCTTCTTCTTTTTTAGGTTTCGCGACTTTGATACCGGTGAAATTATAAATCATCCTTTCCATGTAGTTTCTTGCAGTCTCGTCACTGGCATATTTGATCTCCAATTGGCCGTCTTTTAGACACACTGCTCCCTTAAATTCATAGTAATTTTCACAATGTGGGCATATCATCGGGTCTTTACCCGTTTGTTCCTTGATACGTTGCTGCCAGTTTCTGCGTTTGACGATCTTCTTAATGTTGACGATCCATTTCCTAACTTCTTTTTGCCAATTAGAAATTAGTTTCTTGCTAATTACTTTAATTCGTCGTGAATAAATCCCGTAATATCTGATCGTTTTGAACTGCTCATCGGGTATGTGAACGATTAATCTTTTGATAAATTCTTCCACAGTTGTGGTTTCCAGTTTTTCTTGTCCGTCCTTTTTATCATGATATCGAAAGGTTACATATTGACCACCATAATCTTCAATTCGATGCAATGCTATGGCTGGTCGGCGCATATACCGGCCTATGTAACCTATTTGCACTTTAACATTCCCCTTCTGTTTCGGTGCATGAACATAGAACCCTTTTCCATTGGCACTATAGGCCTTTTGCAATAAGTGTTGAACCTTCTTCTTCTCACTTTCGCTTAGTGAACGACGTATTAATTTCAAGACAACTGTCTGCCATTGTTTTCGCAACATGGGAAACGGTATAAAGTCGTAGACTTTCCATTCTCCATGCTTTTTCATCCCTCCCATGGTTACTAGCATATGAACATGTGGATTGAAATTCATTCGAGCTCCAAAGGTATGTAAACCAGCTATTATGCCGGGTGTCATTTTATTTTTCTTCTTAAACCAGTCTTGAACAATCTTTGCTGATTCATCCATAAGGTCTTTTAAGAGTTCTCTATGCATCTGGAAGATGACTCTTAGTCCTTCGTCAATCGTAAATATGACATGCCGATGATTGACTTGTACAACCTCTTCCTCAATCATTCGGCTCCATTCCTCTGTCTCACCACTAGAACACGTTGTGCAAAACCGTCCTTTACAGCGAAACGGCACGATCTTCACATCATGGCAAGCTTCACAGACTAGAAGTTTGAATCCATGTTTTGGATCCCCGCATCTGTGAAATTTCTCCACCTCTTTTATAACGATTGGTCGTATACGTTCTCCATGTTTTTCTACGAACGTTTCCCAATGCCTATGTTTATCGAAAAATATCTCTCTTAAGATGTTCTCTTTCATATTCTCATAATACCAAATTCGCAAGTAAAGGGGGACCCTAA
>JQID01000050.1 GCA_000770645.1 Desulfosporosinus sp. Tol-M | reverse complement strand
AGAGACTATTTGGGTGATAGTACCCATAAGAATTTTGGATGAAAACCATGTAAAATATTTTGGAGTTTAGCGACAACTAGCTTGACAAACACCGCCTCCGTCAATTTTCACATTAATTTTCTGTTGATTTGTAGTTGAATAATCGGACGCAAATTACCACTATGTCCGGACTTTCGTTCCAATCGTTCCGGAATAATGTTCCACCCAATCCGGACTGGTTCCAATCACCTTTCAATTTGAATTATGCATCAAATTCCGATGTAAACTCATTATGAGGGAGGTAGCACCTCCGCTCCCATGTCAAGTCTAAATATGGGGTAAATGGGATTGAGATAAGTGGCTCAAGCCTCCGGAGGGATGGCTTACTTTTACCGGAGGTGGCTCACCAACCTCAAACGTTGGCTGTGTCGAACCGTAATATTCAGTTCCGTACCAGAACCACTGAAACATCTATCCGGAATGCTTGGAACTGACCATCCGGACAGGGTGGAACTTTTAACCGTAATATTCATTTGGCCATCAATTATGGTTTTTCCAATACGGAGGGATATAATGAATGCAACATAAGAAGGTATTTGAACCCAAGTATTTATTAATAATTCCACATCTTTCCTTAATTTCCTGCCTTAATAGCAAAAATATTCCAAGAAAATACAAAAAGCCAGAGCCTTATAACGCCCTTACAATTTATATTCATTATCAATCCCCCCCAGGGGGCCGTTTTCCGAAAATCCCCATACACAATTTCGCAAAATACCCTTATACCCCTACCAGGTACCCCCATAATTTCGCGCATTTATGTACCCCCGGGGGCCGGAATTATTTCCCAATATGTTTTCTTGGACGGGTTTTGGACTAAAAATGGGAAACAAAAAAAGGGGCGAAATGCCCCGGAGCCGCTGATATCAGGCTATCCACGCTCTATCACCGCAAGTGTCTCCACGTGCTGCGTCCAAGGGAACATATAGCCATTTAGTAATCTACAATGACAAAACACCAACGTGCCCTGTTCAAAAATAA
>JQID01000125.1 GCA_000770645.1 Desulfosporosinus sp. Tol-M | reverse complement strand
GGCTATTTTTTCTTCGATAACTTGTTTAGATATATCCTGGCCATTTTTTTGGAGATAAGAGTAGGTGACAACTTTTGTGCCATCACGCCCTTGTTCTTTGACAACGGTTTCTCCAATAGCCAGCCCTGTATCCGTAGTTGTGACGACATCATAGGCAACGGTTTCCGTTTTGGTTAAAATCCCTTTACTCATGACAGTCAGATATGGACTCACAGTAACTATTTTGATCTTCTGACCTAGCTGTATCTTACTGTCTTCCGTCATTCCCGGATTACCCGCCAATACTTCCTTCGTTTTCATGTCATTTTTGCGGGCTATCAGCCACCAGGAGTCATCTTTTTGAGCCGTATATTCCGTTATTGTTTTCTTTCCGTCTTTTAATTCTTTCAAGGCTTGATCAAGTAGTATGACTTGATCAGGTTGAGCTTCAACAGGCTTCATGTTAATGGATTCACTGAACTCAACTGATATAACCTGGTTGTTGTCACTGGGTTTTGTATAGAAATCCTGATATGTTTTAAGGAGTGATTGCACATCGTCTTGAGTTGGTAAGATGGCAACCTGTGTTCCAGCAATCTCTAAAGCGTATCCGTCAATATAGGATGTTAACACTTTTTGAAGTTCATTAGCGGTTGACATGGAATCTAAAAGCTCTACCGTTTTCACACGCACTGTCTCATACTCTACAAGATCATGAGTTTTTGCAACCTTACCTATAGGCTGTCCGCGTTTTGTCAAAATATCGCCGACAATATCTTGACCCTTATGGACACTCGCAACCAGACCGATCTTTTGACCGTTTACGATAATATAAGCGGCGGAAGCCGTACCACTAAAATATACGATTACACTGCCGATGACCAAAAAAAAGGCCAGAGCTCCTATATAAAATTTTGGTGATTTCCAAGATATTGTATGGAGATGCCTGGACTTCCATAACTTCAACATCGAAAGAATGCCTTTGGTCCATAGGTATAAACGTGATAAAACTGCTTGAATTGCGACATATGGCTTTTCTAAATATGACCTTTTCATCCTAGCCCCCAATCGTCTTATAGACTTTTTACGTACATTATAGCATTGATTCTTCATGATAGGAATGGATTTTTCATTATATTACACATCATGCTTATTATATGACAATAAATATACACAGGGTAAGACAGTTGACAGGGCATGTAGGATGAAGAAAATAAGGGGCTGTGTCATAAGTAAATTCCTTATGAAAACAGCCCCACTTTTTGTATTAAAATAGTCTTGTTTTACAATCTTTCTCCTCTCGAATCACTAGAGAATACTGATAGAACCCTCATACATAATGCCGCTCAAAGCATCAACTGTCAAAACTTGTTCATTAGATACCTTGGCAAAGGCTTCTTGAGCACCAACAATTGCGGGAATTTTATATTGCAAGGCGACAATGGCTGCATGTGATGTCAAGCCACCCTCCACGATGACGATCGCTCCAGCCCGGGCAATTATTGGTTCATAGTCCGCACCGGTTGTCTCTGCTATGAGAATATCCCCATCATTAAAAGGATCTTTGCCCGGAAATTGGACTTTACGCGCGAAACCAGAATAGGACTTTCGTCCAATTCCGGTCCCTTTAGCTAAAATCTTTCCCATGATTTGAACTTT
>JQID01000195.1 GCA_000770645.1 Desulfosporosinus sp. Tol-M | reverse complement strand
AAAATTGATGAGAAACTATTTGAGCCCCTCTATTCCAGCGATAATGGACGTCCGAATTTTCCGATCAATATCCTAGTGGCTCTGGAAATCATCAAACATCTAAAGAATTATACGGATGAAGTCCTTTTTGACGCCTTTGCCTACGACTTTCAAATTTCCTATGCCGTTGGCCTCCGTAATATCGGAGAACGGTATTTTGCGCGCAGAACCTTCTATGAATTTCGAGCCAGACTATATCAATACACCTTGGATCATCCCAAAGAAGGGGATGTGATCTTTCAACAGTTTGAAACACTCGTCCAACACTTCATTAAAGTCGCTCAACTGGATACCGACGAACAGAGAATGGATTCAACTCAGGTCATGTCGAACATCAAACGGGCTGGACGTCTCGCCTTGGCTTATGATGTTTTACTTCAAGCCATCAAGGTCTGTCCGCCAGAGATTCTTAGCTCGGACCTTTTAGAAGTCTTAGATTCCCATTACAAGACAACCCTCCTCTACAAATTAAAAGATACCGAAGTCTCATCACGTCTAGAAAAACTCTTGAATTCAGGAGGTGAACTCAGCCAACTTGTGAAGGATAACGTGGAACTTCAACTGCGTTCAGAATTTCAGGTACTCGTTCGCTTTTTGAAAGAACAAACGATTTATGATGACCAACGCAAAGTACGGCTGGCTAAAGAAAACAAGGATATCGCCGCGGGTTCCCTTCAATCAGCCTTTGATTCAGAGGCAACGTTTCGGAAAAAGGCGGGCAAAAATCATGTCGGCTATGCGGTCAATCTCATAGAGACCTGCGCAGAGGCTAATCCCGTTCAAATTGTGACGGATTTCCAGGTGGAACCGAATAGCACAAGTGATGTCTTAATGGCGGATCAAAGTCTTGAAAGACTTCAAAAAAGCACTCCCGTGAAAGACCTTTACGTAGATGGGGGATATTATAGTAGCGAACTCGTTAAAAAAGCGGAACGTCTTGGAGCAAAACTCCATTATACGGATATGACCGGACGAAAGGCTTTCTCAAACAAACTGCCTTATAGCGCCTTTAACATTAAAAACTTTGAATCGATCCTGAACTGTCCAAACTCACAAAAACCAACGCGGAGTGATTTTAACTCGCAGAGTGGCATCTTGAGTGCTCATTTTGACCGAAACATCTGCACTCAATGTCCCTTAAAGAATCAATGCCCCGTCAAGTTCCAAAAGAAGGATACCGTCTTGCGCTTCAACCAAAAAAGTCTTATCGCCGAAACTACCCGCTTAATCCTCATGGACAAGAAAGATCGCAACGAAAATGGTAGTAAACGTGCCGCGATTGAAGGAACGAATTCCGCCTTAAAGCGGGCTCGTGGAGCAGGCAAACTTAGAGTTCGTGGTTTAGTACGTTGTACCCTGACCATGGGATTAAAAACAATCGCTCATAACTTCCATCAGATCGTTCGTTTCTTACAAGGCGATACTCGTCAGAATAACAAAAACAAAAAAACTCGAGTCAAACTCCAAGGGGTCCTTGCGCCAATTTAGAGGAAATAACGGGTTAGAACGAAGGAATACCACTTAATAAGACGGCCAAGCAGACAATTATTCGAGATATTAGTGAAAGTTATGAATCACGACATCCATAAGATGGAAAAAACAGCTCAAATTTGCCTTCGGGTAAGAATTAGGTTGATATTTTCAGAGTTTCAGCACCAGAATCATTTATAGATGAGCAAGCGATTTTTCTAAGCCGAAAAATCATAACAGGGAAGCCGGTTTAAATCCGGCGCGGTCCCGCCACTGTAAAGGGGAGTTTGTGCCACATCCACTGAGGAAACTTGGGAAGGAGGCGCGAAACGAGGAACCTGAGCCAGGAGACCTGATTGCTCATATGCTCTACTCACGATGTATGGGTGGCAGGAATTTTTAAGTTCAGCCCTTCATATTTTGGAGGGCTTTTATATATCTTTAGGTATAACTTGATCCAATCGTAAGACTCCCACTTCTACAAGTGGGAGAGGTACACCTTATTCTGCTTCGGTGGGGGTAATGTTCAACTTTAGTTAAACGAGTTCACTAGTTTCCCGAGGGAAACTGACCTTAGGGGAAAAGTCTTGTTCAGGCGGGATCTGCTTTCAAAAATGCGAATGCGACTTGGAAGCGGAAGAGAACGCAGGGTTCGAGACAACCATCCATTGCTATCTTTGTGATGAGTGATGCGAGGTTGTCTCCTTATTTTTTATAGAATGGAGGAGAAAATGGAGTTGAGTCAATGAAGGATAGGCTGATGTTAAAATGAAAGGGGTCGATGTTATTATGAATTTGCGTATGATCAAACGAATTAGTTTCTTAATTGCCTATGTTTTGGCTGTCTATATCGTCTTTCCCAATAATGCTTATGCTATGCATATTATGGAAGGATTCTTGCCTTTCAACTGGGCCGCCTTCTGGTGGATCGCTATGATTCCGTTTGTTATCGCGGGGGTACGTTCTATTAAAAAAACAGTGACCGAACAGCCAAGTTTAAAAATGATGCTCGGTATGGCCGGAGCTTTTGCGTTTGTATTATCAGCTCTTAAAATTCCGTCCGTAACGGGTAGCTGCTCGCACCCAACAGGAGTGGGCTTTGGCGCTATACTATTCGGACCGGCGGCAATGACCGTCTTGGGGATGCTTGTCCTAATCTTTCAGGCGCTTCTCCTTGCTCATGGCGGAATAACAACCTTAGGTGCCAATACGTTCTCCATGGGAATTGTCGGTCCATTTGTCTCATACGGTATTTATAAAGGTACAAAAAAACTGGGAGCTCCTCTATGGCTATCTGTGTTCCTGTCAGCGACAATAGGCGATTTAATGACTTACATCACAACATCTTTTCAGTTGGGGCTGGCCTTTCCAGCGGCGACCGGGGGCGTAATGGCCTCTGCTCTGGAATTCATGGGCATCTTTTTCTTCACACAGCTGCCCTTAGCCATCAGCGAAGGTATCCTTACCGTTTTGGTCATTAATATCCTGAGTGCTTATAATCAGAAAGAGTTGGCAATTTTAGGTATATTTACCGGGAAAGAGTTATCTGCTAAAAAACAGGGGGTGAAAGCATGAAACCCATTGCCAAGAATGGAATCCTACTAGTCATTGTTGCTGCACTGGCCTTTGGTCCCCTTTTTCTGGCACGTAATGCCGAATTCGCCGGGGCCGATGTTCAAGCAGGAGAAGCAATCAACACGGTGGCTCCCGATTATGAACCTTGGTTTAACCCTTTCTATGAACCAGCGAGCGGTGAAGTCGAAACTTTCTTGTTTGCTCTGCAGGCAGCCATAGGAAGCGGAATCTTTTTTTACTTCTTAGGTTATTCAAAAGGAAAATTCAATGCGAGCAAGAAGGAACAAACTTGATTGACATAGATAGTTACGCCTATTGTAATAATTTAAAAACAGTCCACCCGGCGGAAAAATCTCTTTTCGCGCTGATGAGCGTGCTGGCGTGTCTAACTGCTGCCACGCTCATCACCCCTCTGATCGTCCTGGCTTTAATGGCGGGGGGAATAGTCATCAAAGCAGGCATCCCCACTCGCATTTTTGTCAGACTAATGATTGTACCTCTTTCGTTTCTCCTGATCGGCGTTTTAACGATTGCTTTTTCGGTCTCGACTAATCCATCGGGATTTTGGCTCGCTCAAACCATTCATGGTCTTACCGTTGGAATACGTTACCCAGATTTCATCACAGCAGTTCACCTTTTTTTCAGATCGCTGGGCTCGGTTTCTTGTCTTTACTTTCTGGCACTGACTACTCCCATGACGGAGCTGATTACCGTACTCCATAAACTGAAGGTTCCTGTGCTTATCACCGAATTGATGGTGCTTATTTATCGCTTTATCTTTGTCTTTTTGGAAACAGCCTCCACGATTAGGCGTGCTCAGCTTTCACGTTCAGGCTACATCTCGATGAGAGCCTCTTTTCGTTCGTTGGGTCTGCTCTTTACAGCATTGTTAGGGAAAGTTTTTGTAAGATCCCAAGAACTATACAATGCCATGTCAGCGCGGGGTTACTCTGGGACGATTAAGGTACTGACCAAGGAACGTCCTGTCAGCTGCAGAAATTATCTGATTATCACGGGTTTGGAGATCCCTTTAATCTTATTGAATATACTTTGGAGGTAAAATATGTCGGAAATCATCCTTGAAGCCGTTGATTTAGAGTATTCTTATCCTGATGGCACAAAGGCATTGCACAATGTGAATTTGCAAGTTCATAAGGGGGATAAACTGGCCATTGTGGGATCGAACGGTGCTGGAAAATCCACGTTATTTATGCAATTTAACGGAATT
This sequence comes from Desulfosporosinus sp. Tol-M, assembly GCA_000770645.1. GTDB lineage: Bacteria > Bacillota > Desulfitobacteriia > Desulfitobacteriales > Desulfitobacteriaceae > Desulfosporosinus. The sequence continues at coordinate 12,863 of JQID01000195.1, read as the reverse complement.
TATCGTCCAAATTCAGGGTCAATAAATTACCAGGGACAAGAAATATCCTACAAAAACAAGGCGCTGATTGAATTGCGCAAAGAAGTGGGAATCGTCTTTCAAGATCCGGATAGTCAGCTTTTTTCCTCCAGTGTTTATCAGGATATCTCGTTTGGTCCTCTTAATCTGGGACTTTCAGAACAGGAAGTGAAAGCTAGAGTAAAACAAGCCTTGATCGATACGGAAACGACAGACCTCGAAGATAAACCAACTCATCTATTAAGTTATGGTCAAAAAAAACGAGTGTCCATCGCGGGTGTTCTGGCGATGAAGCCGGAAGTTATTATTTTTGATGAACCAACTGCTGGACTGGACCCTCGTCATTCCAGGGAATTCATGCAGCTTCTGGAGAAGTTGAGCAGTGCGGGTAAAACGATTATTCTAGCCACCCATGATGTCGATTTAGCCTATTCATGGTCAGACCGGCTTGCTATAATGTGCAGTGGAGAGATCATTGCTCATGGAGAACCCTGCGAGCTGTTTATGCACCCGAAAAATGTGAAACGTGCCGATTTAGCACTTCCCTGGCTGATAGAAATGCATGGCATATTGGTTCAAAAAGGATGGCTGCCTACGTCTAGCCCTATGCCGAAAACAAGGGAAGAGTTATATAGAAGCGTTCTGACAAAGAACGCGGCATCGGCTTAACTCAGATCAACATTCTCCCGACATTCACCATAGACATACGCATTTGTCATAAACAAAGTTGTCATTGATCACAACACTAATACAGTAAGATCGTAGTTTTTATTACACTCGTTTTATCTTTAGTTGAACGAGTTCACTACGGCTTTGGAGGAAAAAACATGATCATGCTTTTGGGCGAAACTGTGGCGGCACGTGAGATTAGTAAATGCCTCGACACTAGAGGGCTTAAATTCATACGGGTACAAACCTGGACAGCTTGGACCGGCACTGAGGCACCTTCATTAATCCTTGATGCCAGCCATCCTTCCAGCAGCGTGAAGTTGGCCCCTTTACGCCAATGGTGTGAGCAGCAGGGCGTTCCTTATTTAAGGCTCGAAAGACCGGAGACTGTCATTCCAGACAGCTTATTAATATATCCAGTTTGTACCTGGGAGGAAGTTTTGCTCAAATTAGAACAGCGAGTCGGTGCAGTACATAAAGATAAAGGACGATTAGTAACGATTTTCGTGACGACGGGTAGCCACCAACTGGAAAGCATCGTGCAAGCTGACTTTGCTCGTTATGCTCGTTTAGTTGTTAGGGTTCTTCCGGAAGGACGGTTAGTCCAAAAATGTCAGGATATGGGTATCTTACCGAAAGATATCGTAGCAATGCAGGGACAATTTTCTAAAGAAATTAACAAAGCGCTCTTTAAATTCTATGGAGCAGATATTCTATTGACCAGAGATAGTGGATCTGCCGGGGGTACAGATACAAAAATTTCGGCAGCCTTAGAATTAGGGATAGAGATAGTCCTTTTGAAAAGAACTAAGACGAATGATGGTTTGATGGTGAATAATGTCAAAGAATTACTGGATTGGGTTGAGACAAATAGCCCAAAATGATTTACTAGCTTGAGGAAATCTGAAGCAGATAATATTAATGTTGGTTAAATAATGCTCCTGATTGCATATGCAACATTTGCGTCAGTGTTGTATTTATGTTGTAATTAGTATTTAATTAAGGAGCCGAGTAAAGTAGTAAGGAGAAGGTTTTGAACAGAAATACTGGTTGAAACGAGATGATGCTATGAACGATTTTCTCAGTGCTTTGATTTTAGGAATTGTCGAGGGAATTACCGAATTTCTTCCTATTTCCTCTACGGGACACCTAATTATAGTGAACCAGTTTGTAGGGTTCACTGAACAATTTGCGAATATGTTTGACGTGGTAATACAACTAGGCGCTATTCTTTCGGTGGTTGTCTACTTTTGGAAAAGACTTATTCCATTAGGCTTTAACAAATCATCAGACAATCAAGGTATATTTGACCTGTGGAAAAAGACTCTCGTTGGGGTGATCCCTGCACTTGGAATAGGATTTCTAGTAGGAAAATACATAGAAGAACTTTTATTTAATACGACAGTTGTAGCAATTGCCCTAATCGTAGGGGGGCTGATTCTATTGTACATTGAAAACAAGAGACCCTCAGTTCGAATTAGCTCAATACAACATCTGAGTTACAAAACTGCTTTCCTCATCGGTCTTATTCAGTGTTTAGCAATGATACCTGGTACCTCGCGCTCGGCAGCGACCATAATTGGGGCAATGTTATTAGGCGCAACAAGAGTTGTTGCCGCTGAATTCTCCTTCTTTTTGGCAATTCCTACTATGTTTGCCGCTTCGGCTTACTCATTCTTCAAAAATAGCATGTTCTTGACGGCGCACGAGTTAATTGTTGTTGCTTGTGGATTTTTCGTTTCATTTATTGTGGCCTGGATGGTAATTGCAGGATTCATGAATTATATCAGCAAAAGGGATTTTAAACCGTTTGCTTATTATAGAATTGTGCTTGGTATATTCGTGCTTATCTATTTTGGCTTCCTTCAGTCCTGATCCAGCCTTGCAAAAGAGCGCCTCGTATGTTGAAATTAATAACTAACTTCATGATTGACAGATTAGGCTAACATAGGATAGCATGGAGACAATCGAATAGCAGAAATAAAGGTGCGAGTACTTAGCGTACAGCTTAAAAGGGAAGCAGGTTGAAGTCCTGCACGGTCCCGCCACTGTAACGGGGAGATGTTTCATGACAGGCCACTGGTGCATACTGGGAAGGCGTGAAGCATTAATGAACCCAAGTCAGAAGACCTGCCTTTATCCATGAACCGGTTACTCTACGAGCGATAGGGGGGGTTCTTAAGTTCCTTTAATTATATGTATTCAGGGATATACATAGCCTCTTGGCGCTCAGCGTCAAGGGGCTTTTCAATTGAAATAATTGGAGGTTGATTAACTGATGCTCACCGGAATTATGAAAAGGGATGGCCGAATTGAGGCTTTTAAGCAAGAGAAGATCGTGCAGGCTATTTTTAAGGCAGCCAAAGCTTGCGGCGGAGCGGACTATGAGCGGGCTGAGGAAATAGGCGGACAGGTAGCCGATATCTTAAACACTAATTTCAGGGACAAGCTGCCGGATGTAGAATCAATCCAGGATCTCGTGGAGAAAGCGCTGATTGAAAACGGACATGCCAAAACAGCGAAGGCTTTTATACTTTATCGGCAAAAAAGGAAAAGCACCCGGGAGATGGAAGCGCTGGTCGGCGCGACCATTGGCATGTTTTCCGACTATCTGGGCGATAAGGATTGGCAAATTTGTGAAAATGCCAACACCCAGAAGAGTATTAACGGTTTAAACAATTATATCCGCGAAGCCTTTACCAAAAAGTATTGGCTTTATGAAATCTATCCGCAGGAGGTGCGGGAGGCGCATGAAAACGGCGATTGCCATATTCATGACTTGGGCTTTTTTGGACCCTATTGCGCGGGTTGGGATTTACGACAGCTCCTGCTGGATGGCTTCGGAGGAGTACCCGGCAAGGTGGAGAGCGGTCCGGCCAAACACTTGCGTTCTTTCCTGGGGCAAATCGTAAATTCTACCTTTACTACTCAAGGAGAAACTGCCGGGGCACAGGCTTGGTCAAGCTTTGATACTTTTTGCGCGCCTTTTATCCGGCATGACCAAATGACCTTTTCTCAAGTCAAACAGTGTTTGCAGGAATTTGTTTTTAATATCAATGTTCCCACCCGCGTTGGCTTTCAGTGCCCCTTTTCCAATCTGACGTTGGACATCAGGGTGCCTGCTACGCTGAAAGATGAGCAGGTGATCATTAGCGGAACCTATACCGAGGCCAAATACGGAGATTTTCAGAACGAGTTGGATCTGTTCAACTTGGCCTTCTGTGAAGTTATGCTGGAAGGAGATGCCAAGGGAAGAGTATTTACGTTCCCGATTCCCACCCTGAATATTACCAAAGACTTTGCTTGGGAGAGCCCGGTAGCGGATGCCTTTATGAGAATTACTTGCAAGTATGGAATTCCTTATTTCGCTAATTATAACAACTCAGATCTGTCCCCCGAAGATGCCGTATCTATGTGCTGTCGGTTAAGGCTGGATACCGGTGAACTTCGCAAAAGAGGCGGGGGTTTGTTCGGAAGCAATCCGCTCACGGGCTCAATTGGGGTAGTTACGATTAACTTGCCCAGATTAGGCTATTTAGCCAAGACCAAACAGGAATTTTTGCAAGGCCTGAAAAAAATGGCTGAAATCGGGCGCACTGCCTTGGAGATTAAGCGGAAAATTATTGAGCAGCAGTCAGAAAAGGGACTGTATCCCTATTCATGTTCGTATTTGAGACCGGCCAAGGAACGGACTGGGGAGTATTGGCACAATCATTTCAGTACGCTCGGCATTGTCGGCATGCATGAAGCGTTGCTGAATTTCATGGGCCAAGGGATTGAAACTGCGGAAGGTCAGGAGTTTTCCGTGGAGGTTATGCACTATTTACGGGCGCTCTTGGTAAAATTTCAACGGGAGACCGGAAACGTCTACAATTTGGAAGCGACGCCGGCGGAGGGAACAGCCTATCGTCTGGCGATGTTGGATACGAAAAGGTATGACTCCATTATTACCGCCGGCGCGCAAGTACCTTATTATTCCAACTCCACCCAACTTCCGGTAGGGTATACTGATGACCTTTTTGAGGTTTTGGAGCTGCAGGATGAATTGCAGTCTCTTTACACCGGGGGAACGGTGCAGCACCTGTATCTGGGTGAAGCGGTGGAAGATCTGCAGGTTTGCAAGCGGCTGATTCAAAAAATCTTCGCCAAATATAAAATTCCCTACATCTCCATTACGCCGACCTTCAGTATCTGCGACGCCCACGGCTATATCCGCGGAGAACATTTCAGCTGTCCCGAATGTGGCGCCGAGGCTGAAGTATGGTCCAGAGTGACAGGCTACCTGAGACCGGTCCAGAACTATAATCTGGGGAAGAAAGAAGAGTATAAACAGAGGAAAAAATTCATCATGCCGGAAGTGGGATGATGAATATAGCAGGATTAATAAAAACTTCCTTTGTTGATTATCCGGGTAAGATCGCGTCGGTGGTTTTTACCCAGGGCTGCAATTTGCGCTGCGGTTATTGTCACAATCATAGTCTTATCGAAAAAAATGATGCTTCAACCGGTATCCAGCCGGAGGAAGTTTTCAAATTCCTTGCGAAAAGAAACGAAATGATTGATGCAGTGGTGATCAGCGGCGGAGAACCGACTTTGCAAAAGAATCTTCACGTATTTATTGAAGAATTGAAAGCCAGGAGTTTGCTCGTCAAGCTGGATACAAACGGAACAAATCCGGATATTTTGAGAACGTTACTCGAAGATGAGCTGCTGGATTTTATCGCCATGGATATAAAGGCCCCGTTCAGCAAATATGCCGGAATTACAGGGACAAGCCGGTTGGAGTTAGTGTCAATTCGGGAAAGTGTGGAAGTCATTAAAAATAGCGGACTGGCTTATGAGTTCAGGACGACGCTATGCCCCGAACTCGAAGCAGCTGATTTGTCAAGCATAATAATAGATTTTGGAGTTGCTTCCAATTATGTGCTGCAGCGCTGCAGAAGCACGGATTTTAATAAAACAACCAGGAACAAGCAGGATTTGCAGAGCTTACTGCAATGGTCTAAAGAAAACTGGTCCTTCTTAGCTTTTCGAGGGTTTGAAGGGTTAAATTAAGAATTAAGGAGTGGCCGGAGATGTTGACTGAAAGATTCGTTGCCTTTGCAGTCAGGAAAAAACTTGATAGATATCTGCGTTTTGATCCCCATGCGTCTAGTGAGCTTCCTTTAATTATGAATAATAAGAAACCCCTGATGATGTATGTGCATATTCCTTTTTGCGAGGAGCTTTGCCCCTATTGTTCTTTTCATCGGGTAACATTCCGCGAAGATCTGGCCAGAGCTTATTTCTCCGCACTGAAAAAAGAGATTTTCATGTACAAGGAACGGGGTTATAATTTTGAAGCTCTTTATATTGGAGGCGGGACACCGACGGTTTTAATGGCTGAGCTGGTAGAGATTATCGAGTTGATTAAGAGCTGTTTTGATGTTCAAGAAATCTCTGTCGAGACTAATCCTGATCATTTGGACATGAGCCGTATACGGGCCCTGCGGGATATTGGCGTAGGCCGTTTATCTGTGGGTGTGCAATCCTTTAACGATGAAATATTGAAAGCAACTGACCGCTATTATAAATATGGAAGCGGCAGTGAAGTAATGGAGAAAATTGCTGAGCTGCAAGGCTATTTTCCGACCTTTAATGTGGATATGATCTTTAATTTTCCCGTCCAGACTGCAGAAACGCTAAAGCGCGACCTTGAAATCATTCGCGCTTTAAAAGTTGATCAGGTGACCTATTATCCCCTTATGGTAGCAACTTCAACCCGGAAAAATGTCGAAAAAAAATTAGGGCGCGTTGACGACGAGCGGGGAAGGCCTTTTTATGAGCTTATTACCGAAGCGCTTAGTGAAGACTACCAGCCAAGTACGGCCTGGTGCTTTAATCGCAAAAATCCTACCTGGCTTCAAACGGCAAAATTTAACGATACAGGTATAATTGATGAATATGTGATCAATTATGATCAATATGCAGGGATAGGCAGTGGCGCTTTAGGATACCTTGAGGGCAGCATTTACGCCAATACCTTTAATATTCCTGAATATATTCAACGAGTTGAGAGGGGCGAGTTCCCGATCATTGCGCGGCGCGACTTAAGCCTGCGGGAGAGATTGTTATATGATTTTCTGATGCGGTTTTTTGGCCTTTCCCTTGATTTGGAACAGATGAGCAAAAAACATGGTGTTAACGCCGCTGCGTACCTTTTACCGGAGATTTTGTTCTTTACGATGGTTGGCGGCATCAAGCAAAGTGAGGAAAAAACCCTGCTTAAGACCAAGGATCAATACTATTGGGTAATTATGATGAGGGAATTTTTCACCGCAGTCAATAACTTCCGTGACTACTGTCGTTCCATGACTTAACTTCGTATTGCTTTATCCGCAGGATCTGCAGCGATTGTCCCATAGAAAAAAACTATGCAATCAAATAGAAAACGAGTGTTACCCTACGGTGTTACTTTTGTACTACACTTAATACATTACAAATCGAAAGGGTGAACACTTATGAAAACAGCAATTATCGGATATCCTCGCGTAGGAAGTCTAAGAGAATTAAAATTTGCTGCTGAGAGATATTTCAGAAAAGAAATTACAGCGGAAGAATTGCAGAAAACAGCAAAAGCCCTCCGTAAATCATATTGGAGCATTCAGCGTGAAAACGGAAATGACTTCATTCCGTCAAACGACTTTTCTTTTTACGACAACATGCTTGACACAGCATGCCTGCTGAATGTCGTTCCCGAAAGATATAAGGCTCTGAACCTCTCTCTGCTCGATACCTATTTTGCGGCGGCAAAGGGCTATCAAAGCGAAAAAGGCGATGTAAAAGCACTTGCTATGAAAAAGTGGTTCAATACGAACTATCACTATATTGTTCCCGAAATCGATGACTGTACCGAAATATCTCTTGTAGGTTCAAAGCCATTTGACGAGTTTAACGAAGCACGTAAGTTTGGGATCAGCACAAAGCCTGTTATTCCTGGCGCACTAACATTTTTAAAGCTTGTGCGATTTACGGGTAAAAAGAATATTTCCGACTTCACAGATACGGTAATTAAGGCTTATCGCGAAATCCTCACGAAATTCGATCAGCTTGGCGCAGAGTGGGTACCAGTTCGACGAGCCTTATCTTGTAAGAGATTTGACCGCTGATGATACCGTACTTTTCACCAGGCTTTACAGACAAATCCTTTCTGCAAAGGGAAATGTCAGTGTACTTTTACAGACCTATTTTGGCGACATTCGTGACTGCTATATTGAAGTGACAAGCCTTGCTTTTGACGGGGTAGGCCTTGATTTTGTCGAGGGGAAGCAGTCGCTTGCACTTGTAAAGGCAAACGGTTTTCCGAGTGATAAAATTCTGTTTGCAGGCGTTGTAAACGGTAAAAATATCTGGCGTAACAGCTATGCAAAGACGCTTGATATTATTGGTGAATTGCAAAAACACTGCGACAATATAGTGTTGAATACATCCTGTTCATTGCTCCATGTTCCGTATACGCTGAAAAACGAAACAAAGCTGGCGGATGAATACAAAAAGTATTTCGTATTTGCAGAGGAAAAGCTGGCGGAGCTTGCGGAACTGAAAAATATTTTATCTGCAGATAAACCAATGGAAACTGATGTATATGTCCGCAACGCAGCACTTTTCAATGAAAGTAGAAATTGCTCCAATTCTGATATTCAAGCAAAGGTATCCGCACTTCTGGATAAGGATTTCATAAGACTTCCGGTATTTGCAGAGCGTGAAAAAATCCAAAGTAAAGAATTCAACTTGCCACTTTTTCCGACAACTACAATCGGCTCGTTCCCACAGACTGCCGAAGTAAAAGCAAACCGTTCCTCTTTCAAAAGCGGGAAAATTACAGAAGCGCAGTACACTGATTTCAACAAGCAGAAAATCGCGGAATGCGTTGCCTTACAGGAAAAAATTGGGCTTGATGTGCTTGCTCACGGTGAATTTGAACGAAACGATATGGTTGAGTATTTCGGTGAATGTCTTGACGGTTATATCTTTACGGAAAAAGCGTGGGTGCAGTCCTATGGCACACGCTGTGTCAAGCCGCCTGTTGTTTGGGGTGACATTTCCCGTGCCAAGCCTATGACTGTTGCCTATTCTGTCTATGCGCAGAGCATTATCAAGAAGCCGATGAAAGGTATGCTCACTGGACCCGTTACCATTCTTAACTGGTCGTTTCCCCGAGAAGATATTTCATTGAAGGAATGTGCATATCAGATTGGTCTGGCAATCCGCGAAGAAGTCCTCGACCTTGAAGCAAACGGTATTAAGATTATTCAGGTTGACGAAGCCGCTTTCCGGGAAAAGCTCCCTTTGCGTAAATCAGATTGGAGAAGTGATTATCTTGACTGGGCAATTCCTGCGTTCAGGATGGTTCACAGCGGCGTCAAGGCGGAAACGCAAATTCATACGCATATGTGTTACAGTGAATTTAACGATATTATCCGGGATATTGACAATATGGACGCTGATGTGATTACCTTTGAGGCGTCACGTTCAGACCTTACTATTTTGACCGCTCTGGAAGAAAACAATTTCAGAACACATGTCGGCCCTGGCGTTTATGATATTCATTCGTCGAGAATCCCAGGCGTAGAGGAGATCAAGGCGGCGCTAAACAAAATGCTTGAAAAAATCCCGGCGGAAAAGCTATGGGTTAACCCCGACTGCGGATTGAAAACGAGAGGAAATGCCGAAACTGTGCCGAGCCTTGAACATCTGGTGCAGGCGGCAAAGGAAATCAGAAATGAAAACTGCTGAACTTTTTAAAATTAAACAAGTGCTGTCGTTCGAGATATTCCCACCCAAACGGACTGCCTCAATCGATACGATGTACAGTACTCTTGACGAACTGAAAGATCTTCACCCCGATTTTATCAGTGTGACCTATGGTGCAGGAGGAAGTGCAAACAACAACGCAACTCTTGAAATCGCCTCTGCAATCAAAAACAGTTACGGCATGGAAAGCGTTGCCCATCTGCCGGGTATCAATCTTTCACAAGAGGATGTGTTGTTTCTGCTCAATGGTTTGAAACGGAACGGTATTGAGAACATTCTTGCGCTCAGGGGAGATATCAATCCCGACATCAAGCCTTGCGGTGATTTCAAATACGCAAGTGAGCTGGTTTCGTTTATCAAGGAACATGGGAATTTCAATATTATCAGCGCGTGCTATCCGGAAGGACATCCTGAGAGCAACAGCATGATTAACGATATTCGAAACCTCAAACACAAGGTCGACGCAGGAACAGACCAGCTTATCACACAGCTTTTTCTCGACAACAGCTATTATTATGCTTTTCAGGAAAGAGCAGCCATTGCAGGTATAGATGTTCCGATTGAAGCAGGAATAATGCCGGTTGTCAACAAAAAGCAGATTGAGCGTATGGTAACGCTTTGCGGAGTAAATCTTCCTAAAAAGTTTGTGAGAATGATGGAGCGTTACGAGGATAACCCGATTGCTATGCGTGACGCAGGAATTGCTTATGCGGTTGACCAAATAGTTGATCTCTTTGCCCAGGGCGTTGATGGAATTCACCTCTACACGATGAACAATCCGTATATTGCGCAGAAAATCTACGAAGCGGTTTATCGACTGCTTGCGGCATAAAATTAAGGGACTGTAACCAAACTCGTTTTCCAGTTTGTTACAGCCCCATTTCCCCATTTAATTTGGGAATTTATCATATTTATAGAGATTACTCCCCACTTTAAGGTGTATAATTGCTCTTTTTGGGATAGTACACCATAACTTGAAATAATCTTAAGTTTCAGCACAGCCTCTTTTCTGCTAATATCCATATTCGGTAATCAGCCGTTTCAATTCGTCGATATAGCTTACGGCAAAGGCACTAAGCTGTGTTTTCTCGTTCATAATCCAGCCAACATTCATCTTTTCGTCTGTTATAAGCGGTACGGAAACAATATTATCCCCGTTAAGATTGCTGTTCAAAACACCTGTGCAGATTGTATAACCGTTCAGTCCGATCAGCAGATTAAACAGCGTTGCACGGTCGCTTACATGAATGATTTTCTTGTGCGGAACGGTACTGAGGATTTCCTCTGAAAAATAGAACGAGTTGTATTCTCCCTGTTCAAAAGCAAGACAGGGGTAGTTTTCTAAATCCGCAAGCGAAATGCTCTTTTGCTTTGCAAGAGGGTGTGTGGAACAAATAAAAACATGAGGGTCCGCCGTAAACAGCGGCGAAAAAACGAGGTGACTTTCCTTGAGAAATTTTGTAATTACCTTTTCGTTAAAATCATTGAGATATAGAATTCCGATTTCGCTGTGAAAATCCTTAACATCCTCAATGATTTCATATGTTCTCGTTTCACGCAGCGTAAATTCATACTCGTCCGAATCAAGAGAAGAAATAAGGTTTACAAAAGCATTTACGGCAAATGCGTAATGCTGTGTTGAAACGGAGCAAAGCTGTTTTGACGGCTTTTTACCGAGATAGTGTCTTTCAAGCAAATCGGCCTGTTCGACAACTTGTCTTGCATAGGAAAGAAATTCCGTTCCGTCTGAGGAAAGCGTTATGCCCTTTGCAGTACGCCTGAAAATCTCTATGCCAAGCTCGGTCTCAAGCTCCTTTACAGCGCTTGATAGGCTGGGCTGTGAAATATATAGCTGTTTTGCTGCTTCGGTTATTGAACCGCATTTTACAACTGTTATTATATATTTGAGCTGCTGTAGGGTCATGCTCAATCCTCCTCTAATAAGCATCATGCCTGTTTAATGAATGCCTTTGTGAACCTTGTCCGTCAGACAGATGTTGACAAATATGAATTTACACTGCTAGGCCGACTAATATTTCTGGGTGAATAGGGGATGGTGTAGCTTGCATATAAGCTATACCGTCAATAATCTCCCATCTTTCATCTTCCGACCAAGTGAGATAGTCGGCATAGGAGTATTTACCTTCTTCCTGTGGGAATGGTATGAAATCATTCCTCTCATTATGAATATAGTAATAATCTGTGCGCCGGATGGTAAACGCTGAATAGATTATCGGGGATCATGCTTTCGTTACTCTCATATTATACCAAATATTTGCTTTAATTTCATCTTTGACTTAACATATCCGAAGGCATGTCCATATAGTATAAGTGGATATAATAACCAATAGATGGTTTGATTAATTACATCAGAGAAAGATCACAGAATTGATCCTTGATAACCAACGATAGAAAAGATGGAGGAAATTAGAGTTTGAATGAGAGAAGGCAAGTGATCTATGCAGGTCATAAACTGAGAAAAGCCCGCCTTGAAGCGCTTATTGGCACTCAAAAGGAGTTAGCGGAGAAGACAGGAATTCCCGCTAATATCATCAGCGATTTAGAACGGGGTAAACGTCAGATGAGTCCAAACTGGGCTAAACGGATTGCTGAGGCAGTCGGGGGCAGCTGGACGGATTTCTTCGATTTAACCCAATGATAAACAGAAGGGAGAGGATATGCAATATCTATTAAAAGAGATGCAGGACGAGACACGGATACTTGTTTAAAGAACGATCAGAGTGCCCAAACCGTTACTTTCTGGACGGAAAGGATGACTATCAAAGACCTTGAGGTTGGGGTAACGGTTGCTTCGACTTTGATAGGATTATGTTGGCTAGGACTTGGTCCGTCTATTGAGAAAGAACAGACCTTGCGAACTTGGGCGTCGCGTTGGTTACCAAAATGCCTTGTAATTCGGAAGCGCGAGCCGAATAGTGAAGCTATTCGTCAACTACAAGAGTACCTTGCTGAAAAACGCAAGGTATTTACGATCCCTCTTCATCAGATCGGGACACCTTTTCAACGTCGAGTTTGGGAAGAACTCCTGCGCATTCCGTATGGAGAGACACGTAGTTATGGTGAAATAGCTATAAAGGTTAAAAATCTCAAAGGGCAGAGAGCTGTGGGCATGGCGAACCATAGAAATCCGATTGCAGTTATTGTGCCCTGTCATCGAGTAATCGGTAAAAACGGAAATTTGACGGGCTATGCCGATGGTTTGGACATTAAGCAAAGGCTTTTAGAGCTAGAAGATAAACATATAGGTTTTTATTGATCAATAGCATGATGTCACCTGAAGTTGGCTATGTTATAATAAAACAAATATCCAATTTTTGAACCACGAACCACGAACTTCGATAATATGTAATTATCCTCAAAAG
>JQID01000101.1 GCA_000770645.1 Desulfosporosinus sp. Tol-M | reverse complement strand
CTACAACACCCTCTGGTTACCCGGGACAGATCATGCGGGGATAGCAACTCAGGCCAGAGTGGAAGAGCAGTTAGCTATAGAAGGAACGAATCGCCTTGAGCTGGGGCGTGAAAAATTTTTAGAACGGGTCTGGGATTGGAAACGGCAGTATGGGGGGCAAATAACGCGGCAGTTACGCCGCCTGGGCGCGTCATGTGATTGGGAACGCGAGCGTTTTACGATGGATGAAGGGTGCTCGCAGGCGGTTCGGGAAGCGTTTGTTACACTTTATAATAAAGGGCTGATTTATCGTGGAAACTATATTATCAATTGGTGCCCCAAATGTCATACTACGATTTCGGATATTGAAGTTGAACACGTCGATCGTGAAGGGAATTTATATTACCTCTGTTACCCGGTAAAAGACAGTGACGAGACTTTCGTTGTGGCAACCACCCGGCCCGAAACCATGTTCGGGGATACGGCCGTGGCGGTGCATCCGGACGATGAGCGGTATCGGCATTTAATTGGGAAAACAGTGCTCCTTCCCCTTACGGAGCGGGAAATTCCGGTCATTGCGGATGACTATGTCGATCGGGAGTTTGGAACCGGTGCGCTGAAAATCACCCCCGCGCATGACCCGAATGACTTTGAGATTGGGCTGCGTCATCAATTGCCCCAGATTGTCGTCTTGGATAAAGAAGCCAAAATGAATGAAAATGCAGGCCCATACAGAGGGATGGATCGTTTCGAAGCACGCCTTGCCGTAGCGAAGGAGTTATTGGCTCAAGGGATCCTCCTTAAAACCGAACCGCATGCCCATGCTGTTGGGGAATGCTATCGTTGCTCCACCGTGATAGAACCAATGGTGAGTAAACAATGGTTCGTGAAAATGGAGCCCCTTGCGAAGCCTGCGATAGAAGTCGTCAAAGATGGGCGGTTGGAATTTGTTCCGGATCGTTTTGCGAAGATTTATCTTGGTTGGATGGAAAACATCCGGGATTGGTGTATTTCTCGCCAACTGTGGTGGGGACATCGCATCCCGGTCTGGTATTGTGAGGATTGTGGTCTGGAGATCTGTGCGGGTGATGATCCCTTAACCTGTCCTACATGCGGAGCAAACCGGCTGCTGCAAGATCCTGACGTTTTAGATACGTGGTTTTCTTCCGGACTTTGGCCTTTTTCTACCTTGGGTTGGCCGAAAAAAACGCCCGAACAAGAACA
>JQID01000193.1 GCA_000770645.1 Desulfosporosinus sp. Tol-M | reverse complement strand
CTACAACACCCTCTGGTTACCTGGGACAGATCATGCGGGGATAGCAACTCAGGCCAGAGTGGAAGAGCAGTTAGCTATAGAAGGAACGAATCGCCTTGAGCTGGGGCGTGAAAGATTTTTAGAACGGGTCTGGGATTGGAAACGGCAGTATGGTGGACAAATAACGCGGCAGTTACGCCGCCTGGGCGCGTCATGTGATTGGGAACGCGAGCGTTTCACGATGGATGAAGGGTGCTCGAAGGCGGTTCGGGAAGCGTTTGTTACACTTTATAATAAAGGGCTGATTTATCGGGGAAACTATATTATCAATTGGTGCCCCAAATGTCATACTACGATTTCGGATATTGAAGTTGAACACGTCGATCGTGAAGGGAATTTATACCATCTCTGTTACCCGGTAAAAGACAGTGACGAGACTTTCGTTGTGGCAACCACCCGACCGGAAACCATGTTCGGGGATACGGCCGTGGCGGTGCATCCGGACGATGAGCGGTATCGTCATTTAATTGGGAAAACAGTGCTCCTTCCCCTTACGGAGCGGGAAATTCCGATCATTGCGGATGACTATGTCGATCGGGAGTTTGGAACCGGCGCGCTGAAAATCACCCCCGCGCATGACCCGAATGACTTTGAGATTGGGCTGCGCCATCAATTGCCCCAGATTGTCGTCTTGGATAAAGAAGCCAAGATGAATGAAAATGCTGGCCCATACAGAGGGATGGATCGTTTCGAAGCACGCCTTGCCGTAGTGAAGGAGCTGTTAGCTCAAGGGATCCTCCTTAAAACTGAACCGTATGCCCATGCTGTTGGGGAATGCTATCGTTGCTCCACCGTGATTGAACCAATGGTGAGTAAACAATGGTTCGTGAAAATGGAGCCTCTAGCGAAGCCCGCGATAGAAGTCGTCAAGGGTGGGAGTTTGGAATTTATTCCTGAACGGTTTGCTAAGATTTATCTCGGTTGGATGGAAAACATCCGGGATTGGTGTATTTCTCGCCAACTGTGGTGGGGACATCGCATCCCGGTCTGGTATTGTGAGGATTGTGGTCTGGAGATCTGTGCGGGTGATGATCCCTTAACCTGTCCTACATGCGGAGCTGACCGGCTGTTGCAGGATCCTGACGTTTTAGATACGTGGTTTTCTTCCGGACTTTGGCCTTTTTCCACCTTGGGTTGGCCGAGAAAAACGCCCGAACAAGAACA
>JQID01000058.1 GCA_000770645.1 Desulfosporosinus sp. Tol-M | reverse complement strand
CGTGGCTTGCACACCGTCAAGAGCAGCAGAGCCGTCCTTGCCGGGATCAACAAATACTGTTCCCTTGACAGTGACATTCTGTAAAGTTACCCCATCTGCATTAATAACAATGTTTCCATTGACGGTTACGTCTTTAAGTGTTTCATTGGACGTATTTAATTCCACAGCTCCCTTGAGAATTGCAGACTGACCGGACGGAGCAGTTCCATAGCCTAAGCTTTGAACCACCGCATCCGACATTACCGCAGTTCCGCCAAGAATCACAGGATTCTTAAGGAAGATATCCGTCTGGATAAATCCTTTTGTACCAATTGGCAGGGAGTCTCTATTCGACAGGACAATCGCCCCGTCAAATTTTGCGGCCAGCGGAGCACCTGTTAAGGAGTCTATCAGGCTCGTGTCACTGCCATTGGCAAAGTACATGCTGCCACCGATAATAAAGTTTTCGAAATGCTTCAACACTTCTACGTTGGTATCAAAACGGTCATACCCACCGAGTCGCGTTGCATTAGCCAAGGTATCCTTTACAGAGTCGGATACAACTGCCGTTCCGCCTATGATATAGGTCTTATTGATCCCTGTCGCTGCGATGAAATCGGACACAACTGCCGGAACGGAATCCTTATCAACCAGTAGAATGGACATCCCTTTGGCGGCGGCAATCGGGGCAATAGTGATGGCATCGACATTGGCATAGGCATTAGTCACTGCAACTTCTTGAAATGGTTTAATCTTTTGGACTTCCTTAGCAATATTTACTGCTGTTTCATAGCGATCATAGCCACCTAGTCTTACAGCTTGAATATCGGCTGCAGTAAGCTGGCTCTCGACTTGAGCGGAAATAACTGCTGTTCCACTTACCAAATAAACCTTAGTTACTCCCAGCTTTTTTAATTCACTCATTGTACCGGCAGGTACCGAGTCATAGTCAGCAAGCAGTATTGGGCCATCAATAGCTTTGGCAAGACTGGAAGAAGCCAGTGCATCCACCATGTTCCGATCACCCGACGGTGCCAGGACTGCCGTACTTGTCATAAATGAATTGGCCATTATACCCATTAAAAGGCAGTGAGGTATTATTAGCCTTTAAAGTTGAATCAAAATGGAGCCGATAGTGACCGCCCAAAGTTAACTCGGCGTTGGGCTGAATATATATGTTATTCTTCTCCGGGCTGCTTGAGCTGCCTCCGCCCAGCCGGGTGACTGTGAGCGGAATACTGGTGGCCGGGTCAGACACTTCAGTCAGATGTATGCAGTTTTGATTATTTGCCCAGTTTGCATCCCCGGTAACATTATTACTAAACACAATTTTAATTGTCGGATTTACCGGTATTACCGTACTGAGATCGGTGATACTTTCTCCGGGGGCAGCAGTCTGATTAGCAAGATCCAGAGTTGCCAGAGAAGCACTGGTAAAAATCAGTTGGGTGCTCCCGGTACCTCCGCCTCCTCCTCCCCCGATTCCACCTGCCGCAGACACAGTGCAGGGCCAGGAAAAAATACTCAAAGCGAAAATAAGGGCAATAATCAAATAAAAGATTTTTGATTGACTTGCCTTTTTGGAAAAATTAGACACAGAAATTTCCTCCTCTCAGTTACTCACTAATTCTACTTTCTCTTTTTCCATATAGAAGGAACGCTGCCACTGCAACTGAAAGTGTACCAATGGTAACAATCCAAACACCGCGACGACCCTTTTAAATATAAGTTGTTGATAGCGCAAGAACTATACGACGGTTACAGCCATCTACAGATAAAGGATTTATTTGTCCACCTTCTGTACCTGCAGTTATAACAGGAAACAGGCTCATCGCTTACCAGTTCCTCTTCGACATCTGTTTTAAATCCGCTGCATTGTTGAGCTAAACCGGCCGCTTCCAGCCAACTATCTTTGTTACCCCTAAATTCTTTTTCGCCGCGCTCATTTAAACGCCACCACATTACCGACACCCCACTTAAAAATCTTTTAATTGCTGCTTCGTACAGATTTGCCACTTTGCTCCATCTACAGTTTCCATGTTTCCTGTTGATACCGGGAGGACAAGTTTTCCATCTAAGAGAACCACTTTTACCCAGTCATTATCGAAATTAACTAACTCATCACTCTCCAGTACAATACCATTAAGGCTTCTAACTAAATCAATCTTGGTTTGATCAATAATATCTCTAACAGATGCTTGATTATTGACTGTTTCTATTTTTAATTTTCCCTTGATGCGGCCGTCATTACCGGTCAGTCTCAACCCCACTCCTGCAAGGGCTCCTATAATACCCTGGCCTGTTCCACCATGTTCCGAAAGGTGAATTCCTAATTTTTTTGCAAGTTCATAAGCGTTTCCTTTTGTTAATACCTCCCTCTTAGCTTGTTGCCCAAAGGTTAACAGTAATTCCAGCTCATTAATCTGATCAACACAAGCAATACACAGACCAGGATCTGAACCCTCTGCACTTTCTGTAGCTAAAAAATTAGAAGCATAATCTATTAAAGTGCTCAAAAATTGCTCATCCAGGTCAGCAGGAAAACACATAGAACTATTATGGGAGGTATAGGGAATGTCAGGATGAAGAAACAACTGGTGTCTTGTTACAGGTTCACAT
>JQID01000200.1 GCA_000770645.1 Desulfosporosinus sp. Tol-M | reverse complement strand
TCGGAACGAACTTCTTTTTTTAGAGTCGATCGTTAATCTTTGCAGTCAATCAAAGATTACAGTGCTCATGGTAACCCATTCCCCCAACCATGCTTATTACTTTGCAGAAAAAGGCCTTCCTGTGAAGGTGGCCATGCTTAATCAAGGAAAAATGATTGCTTATGGTGGTCCGTATGAGGTGCTTACTGAGGAAAATTTACAGAAGGTTTATAGAGTAAAAGTAAAAATCGGAAAAGAATTGGATGGAGACAATCATGAGATTAATACGATGACATTATTAAAAACAATATAGGGTGTTAAGGTGAAATTACTCATTTTGGAAACATGTCCAATATGGAATGCATCAGATGATTATAAGAGGTGGAAAATGTATAAGCAACAATGTAAAGTATTATCAACAGTCTTGATTGCAGTGATCCTAATGTCTTTGCTGTCCTTGACAGGTTGCAGAAACTCTTTGCCGGGACAACAGGAGTACCGGGAGGTAACAGATTGTATTGGGCGAACTGTGGCAGTCCCCAAGGAAATCGAAAGGATTGCAGCCTTAGATCCTTTTGCGGGGCAGGCAGTGATCATGTTTGGTCACGGAGAAAAGATGAAAGCAACGGTGGGAGGGGTCAAAAGAGATCTCTTGCTTCAAGAAATGTGCCCTGCGCTGAAGGACGCAGCCATCGTCAAGGAGAGTGGTACTGTTAACGCGGAAGCCCTTTTAAGTCTGCAGGTGGATCTTCTTTTACTTAAGGGTGACGTGATTTTAAATATCCCTGAGAAGGAGAAAATTGAAAAACTGGATATTCCCTACCTTGTTGTTGATTATAACAGTATGGAAAGTCAAATTGCTGCGTTTCGTGTTATCGGGGAAGCTTTGGGAGAGGAAGCGGAGGCGGAAAAGGTCAAGGCGTATTACCGTTCTGCGATTGAAAGAATAGATGCCATAACCAAAGAAATACCACAAGAGAAGAATCCGAGAATATACCATGCAGTTAATCAAGCAGTTCGTACAGATTCAAAAGGCACTTTGGGATCAGATTGGATATCTTATACGAGAGCGGAAAATGTTGCTTTGGGAAAGGATCTGACGTCGGACGGGAAAAATTATTATACCACCTTGGAACAGATTTTTGTTTGGGATCCAGACTTAATTATCTGTAATGAAAGCGGCGTTAGCAACTATATGTTAACCGATAAAAAGTGGGCAGGGCTGAGGGCAGTTCGGGAAGGAAAGGTTTATCAAATGCCCATTGGCGTTTCACGCTGGGGACATGAAGGTGGGCTGGAAACACCTTTAGCCCTGTTTTGGCTGGCAAAACTAATTTACCCCGAGGAATTTAAAGATTTAGATCTGAAAGTTGAAATGAGCTTTTTTTATGGAACATTTTTTGATTACACACCTACCTCTGAAGTTATAGATAAGATTTTAGCAGGGGAAGGAATTCGCTCAGCCAGTACGGCCAGTACCGAGTCGTTGAATAACTAAAAGTATTCCCACAAGCACAATGAAAACGAAAAGAAGTATTTCCAGAAGCAACAAGTTTACTGCATGTAGGGGGAAATTATTTGAAAAGGAGATATCGAGATGAAGCGTAGATGGCAATGGAAGTCAATAAATGTACTGATTATCATGTTGTGTTGTCTTTTTGCAGCTTCCCAGGTATTTGCGGCGAATGGAGATGGCACGGGAGACGGAACCGGCGGCGGAAAAAGTATCGCTTTTGCTCTGGATTCGTCTACACCGGCAAATGGGAGCACTAATGTGCCGCTGGATACAGCAATTACACTGACTTTCAATAAAAATGTTGTTAACCTTACTGTGAAAGAAAACAATATGAAATGTTTTGCGTTAAAAGACAACGCAGAGAATAATATTGCTATTCAAGTGGAAATGGGAGATGATCAGATTGATCCCACAGTGAAGCGGATTATTACTATTCGGCCAAAAGCAAAATTGTCTGAAGGAAATACTTACACATTGAATATCAGCAAAGACCTCAAAGCAAAAAATGGATCCAGTTTAGAGCAAGACGCCACGGTCAAATTTACATGCGCCGGTGAGGTAACAAAAAAACCGGAAGAAATCAAGGTGGAGGAGCCTAAAACAACAACCGTGGAGACAGCACTAAATGTGGAAGAACCTAATAAAACAACCGGAAATACGGAGCAGAAGGGAGAGCCTAAAATAGCAACAGGAGAGACAGCGCTGAATGGAGAAGAGCCTCAAACAATAAATGGGGAGACAACAATTAATGGAGAAGATCCCAATAATGAAAAGACTGAGGCAATAGAAGTAGCTGGACCTTTACGGGCAGATGAAGTGAAGAATGGAGCAGCGTTACAGTGGATTATTGGTTTCGCGGTAATTGCTATGGTCGCTATATTAATAACAGTTGCAATGAAAAAAAGGAAGTAAAACCTTTAAACTAGATTAAGCTATGGAAGATGCTGGGATTTTGGAAATATATTAAAAAGAACTTATCAATAGTTTAATTAATACGAGGAGAAACAAATAATGAAAATAATAATCTTTTTTCTCCTAACCCTTTTTTCAGCGGGCTATTTTGTATGGGCAGTTAATAGTCGTTATCGAGTTATTAAATCAGGCAGACCGCTAAACCGAAGTGATCGCCCGCACGAGCGCTGGAAATATTTTTGCACTCAAGTATTATGGCAGAAGAAGATCAGAGATTTCCCTATTTTTGGAGTTTTTCATCTCTTTTTTACGTGGGGATTCCTGGTTCTGCTTATAAGTAGTTTGGATATGGCTCTGGCAGGTCTTTTTCACGTGCGGATTCCATTCATCGAATATAATGAAGTCTATTTATTTATTAGAGATACAGCCATGGCTTTAGTTATTGTCGGGGTTTTCGGTTGTCTTTTACGTCGCTCAATTAAGAAACCGAAGTGGCTGGCCAATAACATCATGGCTTATGTCATTCTCCTCTTGGTCTTAGTGATCGTAATTTCCGAACTATTATTTAACACGATTTATTTTTCTCAAGGGACAAGCAGTGGTATATCAGGGGCTTCCTGGCTGGTCTTGGCCACCTCAAAGCTGTTGAAGGACCTGAACTTTATTATCGGATACAGAGCGGCGGAAATTGTCTGGTGGATGCATTTTTTGGCTATGTATTCTTTCTTAGTGATTATCCCGAACTCGAAACACCTTCACTTAGTCTTTGCAGCTTTTAACACTTATTGGCATTCCCTGGATCCCAAAGGGGCTCTGTTACCTATCCAATTGGGTGAGGAAAAAGGACAAACTTACGGAGCCAATAAACTGGAGGATTTCACTTGGAAACAGTTGCTTGATGTCTATAGTTGTGTTAAATGCGGACGTTGTAATAACCGTTGTCCTGCTCAACAGAGCGGCGAGGAGACGAAACCAAAAAAGGTAAACGGTAGAGTACGCAAACATCTGGAGAACAATACCAAGAAAACGATTGGGGAAATTTTTGAAAAGGAAGCTATCTGGGGTTGTACAACTTGTGGCGGGTGTGTTGAAGCGTGCCCGATGTCCTGTGAGCATACATCTAAATTTATCGATATGCGACGTTATATTGTGTCAAGCAATGCGAACATTCCTTTAGAAATTAAGCAGGTTTTCAAGGGAATCGAGAATTACGGAACTCCCTGGGGTCTAAGTCGTAACCAGGGCATCGGATATGCACGGATTAATGAACTGGGGTTACCGACATTGACTGAAAACCCTAAGGCTGAGTACCTGTATTTTGTGGGATGTACTGCTTACTATAATGAATCGGCGCTGAAAGCGGCGGTTGCCTTCGCTAGAATCCTTAAAAGTGCGGGCGTCAATTTTGCCATACTTGGTGAGGATGAAGGGTGTTGTGGTGAAACGGTACGGAGAATGGGAAATGAACTTCTTTTTCAAACTATGGCTAAAAAGAACATTACATTGTTTGGTAATTTAGGTGTAAAGAAGATCATTACTATCTGTCCTCACTGTCTTAATACCTTACAAAACGAATATAGTCAATTTGGCGGTGAATATGAAGTTATACCTCATGTAGCATTTTTAGAGAATCTTCTGTCCAGGGGAAAGCTTAAGCCCCTAAATAATCAACCTGAATTAGTTACTTTTCACGATTCCTGTTATCTGGGACGGTATAATGGATTTTATAATCAACCAAGAGAAGTCCTCCAGGCCATACCTGGTGTCAGTTTAACCGAGATGTCCAGAACAAAGGAAAGTTCATTTTGCTGCGGTGCCGGAGGGGGTCGGTTCTGGATGAATGCAGAGACAGGAAATGCAATAAGTATTAATCGGACCTATGAAGTCCTTGCCACAGGGGCGAAAGTGCTCTGTACTTCTTGTCCATATTGTCAGATTATTTTAAAGGAAGAAATACAACGAATAGATCCTGATCGAGAACTGATCATCATGGATATAGCCGAAATTCTGGAAGCAAGCTTGTAAGCAGTTCTTGTTTTGGTGGCAGATCATTGGAAAAACTCGCAGGTAAAAAAGGATGGTACAATGTCTTTAGACAACTTGAAGACCTTGGCTGGCGATATGATGCCTGACAATCGCTTCTCAATTCCTTTTTCCAAAGAGTATCATTAATTGTTTCCCAATCTGGAGGAGGTTTAATACAATGCCTAAAACACCAACAACGGAAACAAAACAATCAGCTCAAAAACCATTAGGTAACCGCTATAACCGATTGGAGTGGGCAGGCGCTTTTGGCGACCTTGGGACACTTATCCCGTTTATAACCGGTTATATTTTGATTATGAAGTTAGATCCCTTAGGTATTCTATTTATGTTCGGGATACTCCTGATTAGCTCCGGGTTATATTATAAAACACCGGTTCCTATCCAGCCCATGAAGGCTATCGGAGGTGCGGCTATAGCTCAAGCAACAGCGATTACCCCTGGCATGGTATGGGGAGCAGGGATTTTCACAGGCTTTTTTTGGTTGATTTTAGGACTAACCGGTACCCTCAACTATGTATCTAAAATAGTAACTAAACCCGTTAAAAGGGGAATTATTTTGGGACTTGGCATTCTTTTTATCATAGAGGGAACCAAACTGATGAAAACAGATTTAGTTGTAGCTTTAATTGCACTAGTGATTACATTTCTGCTTTTGACGAATAAACATATTCCGGCGATGTTTGTCTTAATCGTTTTTGGTATAACAGCTGCTTTAGTCCAAAACCCTGGTCTCTTCAAAGAACTGGCTGCGATACATCCTTCTTTCCGACTCCCGCAGTTTTCTCTGGGTCATCTGACGTGGTCGGAGTTTTTAAAAGGTACGCTCGTTCTAGGTATTCCTCAAATTCCGTTGACCCTCGGTAATGCAGTTATAGCTATCACGGCCGAAAATAACAGACTATTTCCTGAACATCCGGTAACCGAAAAAAAAATGGCGATTTCTCAAGGGATAATGAACCTAATTTCCCCGATTTTTGGCGGGATTCCCATATGTCATGGTGCCGGAGGTATGGCTGGACATGTTCGTTTTGGTGCTCGTACCGGCGGCTCACTAATTATATTAGGTGGCATCCTTCTAACTGTTGGATTATGTTTTAGCAGTTCCGTATTAATACTGGCTAACATTTTTCCCTCAAGTGTATTAGGGGTTATGTTATTTTTTGCCGGATTGGAATTGGCTGTATCTGCTCGTGATGTTGGGCATGAGAAAAGTGATTTCTATATTTTATTAGTCACTGCTGGTTTTTCTCTCTGGAACATGGGTATAGGCTTTATTGCAGGATTAGTTATGCAAGAAATGTTAAAAAGGAAAATTTTTAAAGTTTGATAATGTTAAATTTT
>JQID01000182.1 GCA_000770645.1 Desulfosporosinus sp. Tol-M | reverse complement strand
GTTCCCACGAAGTGGGAATTTGGGCATCAGCCGGGAACCCGGCTGATAGGCGACGTCGCGAGCGTCAAGCGCGAGCGAGCAAGTCGCCGTGCCCCGGGAACCCGCCACCACGATAGACCGGACGAGTGAGCGCGCGAGCGATGTCCGGCCTATCGTTCCGTGAATTCCCGAAGTCTGGTTACTACATTCATACTCTCTCAGATTTTGGTAATACGCTGTTCTACGACGTATCGTGCCCCCAGACTCAGACAGCGCCATGGACGGCGCTGCCCTGAATAGCTCAACAAAACCTCAAAGTCATTAGAAAATGTTGATGTAGAAATTATTTGCTCACTGCATAAAACACTACTCCGTGATCATTATATGGACCACTGCCAGTCAATAAGTTTTTAATGCTTTCTACTTTTGAAAAACCAATAGGTCTAAATATCTTTTCGACATCCTCTTGATCAAAATAGTGGTTCCAAAACCTATACAGTTGGAAAGAATCATCCTCCCCCATCACTAGATGCTGATCCAGCGTTGCTTTGTTTTCTTTGAAATGGAAGCTTTTGCTTAGACAAATGTATGGGGTAGGCTTCCAAAATCCTCCCTCAGACATATCCCAGGAAGAATTAAAACTTAACCTTTCAATTGTTTCTTCGTCGATTGCGTCAAATAAGAAAATGCCTCCGGGCTTCAAAGCCTTATGAATCATTTTCATCAAGGATATACGTTCTTCTGATACTAATACCCCAAAGTCGCAATAAATCATCATGATGATATCAAATTGGCCCTCGAAGTCCAAATTTAGATAATTGTCGTTGATATATTCAATAGCGGACTGATTCTTCTCACGTTGTTTGATAGCATAATCAATTGAGTTCTTGGAGAAATCAACCCCTGTTACTTTGTGGCCTTTCTTCGACAACCGTTCCGCATATAGTCCGGGCCCACAACCCAAGTCCAAGATTTCCGATCCTGGGCGAATCATCTTGTCAATCATATCAACCGTCTTATCAATGTCCATTGAAGTACGGCTTGCTACTCCGATTTCAGGATTTATATGCGCATCCAATAGAAACTTTGAAATGTGCTTATCTGTCCACATCATATCTGTTCCTTTGTCGTACGGTGTTGGATTACCAATTGATTTAATAATTTTTGTAATGTCCATAAAAATCTCCTTTTAGATTTTATTCACCTCTAATACAACTGAATGAAAAATTACGTAATTTAATTTCATAATTATCGCCCCCCCTCATGATTTTTGGTATTAACATACTCTGATTAAAAATTCACAATCAAATGTATTATGTTTTAGTCGTACATTTATAAGGTTCCATTGCTTCACATTATTCTTGTAAATGTGAAGAAATACCTTCTACTAATTCCTTCGTCCGCGCCAAGGATGGCGCGCCCTTCGCACGATATGTCGTAGAACGTCCAGGTTTTCCCGACGCGCCCCAACCACATGCATCATCCTCCAAGTGTCGGGAAAACCGTGTTCTACGAAGCCGTACGCCCCCGAATTCAGAGGCCGCCACGGATGGCGGCCCCTTGAGCGTCACAAAACCAAAGATATCAATGAAAGTGCTATGGTCAATTCTATGCAAACAATAATCTGCCTCGTGGTTCAGGTACAGACCTTCCCATTAATTTTGCTGTTTCTATCCATTCATCAATAACTACTTCTATATTTTTTAAGACTTCCTGATGTGTTTTTCCATCCGAAGCACATCCTGGCAGTTCTGGCACCTCGGCTATATACGCATCGTCCTCATCACTCCAATAGATAATAATTTCATACTTATGCATCAATACCACCTCCGAGTTTATACTTCAAAATAATCTGTCTTATCTGTTTGACTTGATATGATTTTGCTTTTGCACCATTAGGTTGAAT
>JQID01000061.1:18244-26438 GCA_000770645.1 Desulfosporosinus sp. Tol-M | reverse complement strand
TCGTACAGGAGACTATCGCCATTGTAGGGGCTCAGGGTCCTAAAGACCTTGGGAAAGTTATGGGTGCATTATCCCCTAAGACAAAAGGCCGTGCAGATGGCAAATATGTCAATTCGATAGTACGGGAAATTCTCGGTGCATAACAAAATGAATGTAAGAAAAGACCCAGTTGCGCAGAGCAGCTGGGTCTTTTTGAAATTAAATAATTAGATAAAAGCTTGGACTATTCTGGCGCTTCCCTTCATAACAATTATGCAGAAGGGAGGTCTTTTGATGTTCAAAAAGCTTCAGACGAGTGTTGGAGAAATTTTGGATTTTCCGCCAGATGTAGCAGGTAAAGGTCCCAAAATTACGATAAGCGGACGACGCCAAATTCTGGTGGAGAATTATGTGAGCATTGTTAATTTTTCTGAAGAAGAAATTCGTTTGGAAACTGCGGAAGGGGAGGTCTGTTTTGGAGGGAAGGGTTTAAGGTTGAAGGTCATCTTATCAACAGAACTTCAAATCGAGGGGGAACTTTCTACCTTATCTTTCGGGGGAGGGGAGATAAAATAATGTTTGAACGTTTGCGGGCATTTTGGCAGGGACGGATCTTCTTTCTCGCGAGAGGAGAGCAGTTAGAAAGTTTCCTAAATCAAATTTTGAAAGATGGTGTGATTGTTTATCATACTCAAAAATCTGAACGCGGAATGCGGGCGCAAATTAAGCTGGCGGATTTTAGGCGCTTGCGGCGGGCAGTACGCCAAACCCATACTCGGATCCATATTATAGCTAAATATGGTTGGCCTTTTATCGCAGTACGTTGGTGGCGGAGAAAGGGCCTTTTAACAGGGATTTGCATAATCGCCTTGATGTTAACTGTTTTGTCCCAACTTGTGCTGTCTATTTCCGTGTTGGGTAATCACAATGTTTTAACCACGGATGTCTTGGAACGGGCCGAAAAACTGGGGCTTAAAACTTGGGTCTATTCGAAAAACCTGGATTTAAACCAGATTGCCAAAGCGCTTCAGGAACAATTACCGGATGCTGCTTGGATCGGAGTTGAACGAAATGGAACTGACGTGTTAATTAAAATATCCGAGAAAACCCGTCCGTCAATACCTGAAGAAGCGGGTAATCTCGTTGCGAGACATGCTGGAATTGTCAAGGAAATCATGGTGATTCAGGGAATTCCTCAGGTTCATGAAGGAGAAACTGTCCGGGCAGGCCAAGTACTGATTACTCAGGCGATAAACCCATACCTTCCAGGTACTCCGGCTGTTCCAAATTCCGAGGTAAATAATCCCCACAGTTCTAAACCAACTTCCCCCGCCTCTATAGCCAGAGGATTTGTCCGTGCACGGGTG
The DNA here is from genome assembly GCA_000770645.1 of Desulfosporosinus sp. Tol-M. Classification (GTDB taxonomy): domain Bacteria; phylum Bacillota; class Desulfitobacteriia; order Desulfitobacteriales; family Desulfitobacteriaceae; genus Desulfosporosinus. The sequence continues at coordinate 25,092 of JQID01000061.1, read as the reverse complement.
TGGTATAGTGCTGAAAAACAAATTCCCTTGGGGGAAGATAAAGTTGAGGAAAGTGGCAGAGTTGCTGTGGGGTGGGGTATAAAAATTGGTTCCCGCGTCATAATGGTAACAATGCAGGATTCGCCGTTTGAGCAAGACAATAAAGAAGTCACGTGTCATTCCCTGAAACCATGGAGGAATTGGCGTTTCCCTGTCGAAGTCATAAGAATGCAATATAAAGAACTCCATAGTGTGCACTATGAGCGCTCTATTGCCGAAGCACGTCAACTGGCAGAAGAAAACGCCCGGACTGAAGTTCGGAAGAAAATGACGCCCGGCGTTATGGTTGTTGTTGAAAATGTGAAGGTTCTTCCCACCAATTCAGGTGCCGAACGGGTTAGAGTAGAGGTGGAAACATACGAGGATTTGGCAGTATACGCAAATCCTTAACGAATCAATGATTCCATCGGCCTTTAAGCGTGTCAATAGAGCCGGGGTACTCGTAAGTAAGGAGGATGGTATGAAGATTATTTGGGTCACAAAGATCCTGGAGAGGCTATCCAACCGTATGGATATTCCTAGCAATTATAATAATTGGCTGAGAGCCATCGTTGGGGTGGTATATTTCCTTTTGTTTACGGTTCTGTTATGCTCAAATTTGTTTGTCGCCAAACTCAATTTGGTAGTGGGGGAACCAAGTCCTCAACTCATCACGGCACCGCGGGACAAGGATATTGAGGATATGGTAGAGTATGCTCAGGAACAGGACGCCGCTGCGAAAGCTGTCCAAGCGGTGTACAAGCCGAACGACGAATATTTGAATCAGCTGACCGAGGATCTGGAAAAAGCGTTCGCTGCCGTGCGGGAAGCCGCTGCCACCACGGGGGATGAGAGTGTGCGCATTGCTAAGCTGCGGCAAACCCAGCCGTTCACTGATTTGGCGAAGGGGATCCTGGTTTCCTTGATAAAGACCTCTCCGGACGTTTTGGCTGCTGCTGAACAAACCGGTGGTAATATTATCTTGAACAGAGCGCGAAATGGGGATACTGGGGCGCGCACGGACTCGGATGTGGCACCGCTCCGTGAGGAAACTAAAGCGGATATTAATAAGTCCGGGCTGCATAATGATGTCATAGTATTCTTAGAGGCCTTCGTGGATCAAAAAGTAACCCGTCCGACCTTGACTGTGGATACGGAAACCACGGAAAAATTACGCGCAGCAGCGCGAACGGTTGTTACAAAGGATGTGCTTCATTACAAGGCGAACCAAAAGATCGTTGGTGCGGGGGAGATTGTTGATGAAAAGGTTTACCAGGTATTGGCTGCCTATGGCCTGATCAATGACAGTAATACCTGGAAGTCAGCTTCCGGAATTGCGCTGATTATCCTTATCGGAATGGGTACAATATGGATATATTTGCTTCAATACAGACGGGACACATTGGCCTTGTTCAATCGGGTTGTTCTGATTGGACTGACCATGTTCCTGGTTCTGGCGATTGGTCGTGGAATGATTTCTTTAAATTTAGGAGGGGCGGAATTTAACTCCTTGTCAGGTATACTCATTCCAGTGGCTTGGGCGACCATGTCGATTGCAATTTTAATTGGCTGGGATGTCGCTTTGCTAGTGACATTTGTCTTAGCAATTTTTGTAGCAATTTTGGTTGACCCTAATCTATCAACCTCGTTTGGTCTTCAAACAGGTCTGGTAGCTTTTTTTGGAGGGCTTGTCGGGGTGTATAGTGTGTCCCATTTAAGCCAGCGTTCTGATTTGGCGCGTGCCGGACTATTTGTGTCCGCTGTTAATGTAGTGATGGTCAGCGCGATAGCATTGACCACAGGAATGCGTTTGACGGTGTGGTTGGTTGGTCTATGCCTGGGAATTGTCAATGGTGTGGCGTCTTCGTTTTTAACGGTGGGAGCTTTGCACTGGTTTGAGTCGGGATTTAAGATTACTTCCTCTGTTAGGCTTTTGGAATTATCCAACCCCAATCGACCGTTGTTGAAGCGCTTATTGATGGAGGCACCTGGGACATATCACCATAGCATTATAGTAGGCAATCTGGCCGAGGCCGCCGCTGAGGCAGTGCATGCCGATGCCACGTTGGTCAGGGTGGGCTCCATGTATCATGATATTGGAAAATTAAAACGCCCTTACTTTTTTATTGAGAATCAATTTACCCAAGATAACCCCCATGATAAAATTGCCCCGACCCTAAGCTCGCTGATTATTACCTCCCACGTCAAGGATGGGCTGGAATTGGCGAAGGAAAATAAACTTCCGCAGCAGATACAAGATATTATTGCTCAGCACCATGGCGACGGATTAGTTAGCTTCTTTTACAATAAGGCCTTTGAGGAAAATGATGAGATTCCGGAGGAAGCCTTTCATTATGAAGGGCCAAAACCCCAGACCAAAGAGGCAGCCCTTGTTGCCTTGGCTGACAATGTGGAAGCGGCGGTACGGTCTATGAAACAGCCCACGCCGGGACGCGTCGAAGGACTTGTTCGGAAGATTATCAAGGACAAGCTTAACGACGGACAACTGAATCAATGTGATTTAACCTTTCAGGACTTAGATCGAATTGCGATGGCCTTTGTGCGGGTCTTAAGCGGGATTTTCCACTCCCGCGTCGAATATCCGGAGTTGCCAGCAGTACGGGAAAATGGAAACAGTTCCGCCCCGAAGAAGCTCGTGGAAGATGTCAGTCAACAGACCAAAAATGAAAGAGGATAAGTGGGGGTGGGTTCTTCGTAACTTCAGGTGGGGTAGAGTCCTCATCTAAAGCCTCGATGTTCAGCTTTAGCGTAAGCGAGTTCACTGACGAAATTAAAGTTTGACGTTTGAAGGGAGGAAAGGGCAGCCTGCATACTGATTTACGGGGATAAGGTTTGCCCAAAATAGGTGATCCTGGATATTGCCTGGGAAGAAGAGTCTATTTTGCCTGAACGGCGTAAACAGCTCGCCGCAATGTTAAATCAGGCTATTGAAGAGGGGATTCGCCGGTCCGGTAGGTCGGATGAGGCCGAAGTTAGCCTGATGCTGGTTAATGATCAACGCATCCACGCTTTAAATTTGGAGTATCGAGGGGTGGATCGCCCAACGGATGTTCTTTCGTTTGCCTTACAAGAGGAAATGGAGGAGGAACCGGATTCGGACTTTGCAGACGGGATGCTTGGGGACATCGTAATTTCCGTTCCACGGGCAAGGGCTCAAGCAGAGGAATACGGCCATTCCTTCGAACGGGAACTGGTTTACCTTGCTGTTCATGGGACGCTCCATTTATTAGGCTATGATCATGAAGAAGAGACGGCTAAACTGGAAATGCGCCGCAAAGAAGAAGAAGTGATGGCGCTGCTTAAGTTAGAGAGAGCATAAAGCTATACAAATCTATATAACCATACGGAGGGGCGAATGGGGAAATATCATAAACCGGGATCTTGGCGCAGCCTCAATCAGGCTTGGCGAGGATTACTATATGCCTGGAGAACACAGGGACACATCAAGTTTCATATTGTCGCGGGAATTAGTGTCTTGTGCTTTGCCTGGTGGTGGGAGGTTTCAACTTTTGAATGGATGATGCTCATTATTGCGATTGGCTGTGTTATCGCTGCAGAAGTTATGAATACCGCACTTGAAATTGTGGTGGATATGATTCAGCCAAACTTTCACCCTCTCGCCGGTATAGCTAAGGACGTGGCGGCAGGCGCCGTTTTAGTGACCACGATCCAAGCCATTGCAATTGGTTTGATTGTCTTTTTCCCACGATTGTTTTGCTTAGCGAGCAAGATCCTATAAGACGCCTCGCCGGAAATTCTCCTATTCCGACAAGTGTCAAAATTTATTATTATAATACCTTTAAAATTCAGCGGGGGGGGGTAGAGACCTCCCAATTATCAAGCGGAGCGAGTTTGCCGCTATCGATAGGTAGGAGTTTGAGCTTGAAGATGAATCAATCCCAAATAACAGGAATGTTAATTGACCTTGAACCTGAATTAAGGCTGGAACTTATCCATCAGGCTCAATCAGCCTATCGCCAGGCTTATGTACCGTATTCCCATTATCCTGTTGGCTCGGCCGTGCTTTCTTCCTCCGGGAAAATTTATAGCGGGTGTAACGTCGAGAATGCGAGTTACGGTTTAACCGTTTGCGCAGAGCGAAATGCTATTTTCCATGCCGTAGCTCAGGGAGAACGGGAATTAAATGGAATTGCTATTGCAGTACCGACCGATGGTTTTCCTTCCCCTTGCGGGGCATGTCGCCAAGTGATCCGGGAGTTTGCCGTGGACTGCCCGGTAATTTTAATTAACGGCTCAGGTCAGACGCGATTGACGAGTTTGAAGGTGTTGCTGCCGGAGTCGTTTGGACCAGAATATCTTTAGGCTCCGTACTAGCTGGGACTTGTGTGACACAACGCTCGGTCCATACGACGCGGAGTAAACCAGCCATGTAATTACTTGTCTCAGGGGAACGGGGTCCTGGCGATATTACAGAGGAACTATAAATATTTACGATTAATGTGATAGTCAATATTGAGGGTTGCGCATTATTATGTCATAATAATGTCATAATAAGTGAGAGGTGATTACTTTGCCACAAATAAGACCAATATCAGATTTGAGAAATACAAATGAAATTTCAGAAGCGTGCCATAAATATGACGAACCGATTTTTGTTACCAAAAACGGGTATGGTGATTTGGTTATCATGAGTATTGATACTTATGAACGTCAGCTTGCCCTTGTTGATGTTTATAAAAAGCTTGCTGAGGCAGAAACACAGCTTGCCCAAGGTATCCCCCTTTTGGATGGAGAAGAGGTATTTAAAAAGCTGAGGGATAAATATGTCGCAAAATAGTTATAGCTTGAAGTTTACTCCAAAAGCAAGTGAGGATTTAGAACAAATTTATAGTTATATCTCTGGAAGGCTTTTTGCTGAGATTGCTGCGGATAATATGCTCGCAAAAATAGAAAGCACCATGATGCGATTAATAGATTTTCTCTATTCTTGCAATTTTGTTTTGGATGAGCCTCTAAAGAGCAGAGGATATCGTAAGCTGGTAGTAGATAGTTATATAGCCTTTTATCTGGTTGATGAAATTGAAAAACAGGTTGTTATTATGCGTATTCTCTATAGTGCTCAAAGCTATCAAAATTTACTTTGAAGTACCATTTATTTATATTTGCATTGAATAGATAACTTAAGGTTATGGTAAGAATAAAGTATTTAGGATAGGAAGTGACTTCAGCGTTGGTTTCGACATCAGCAAAAGAATTCCGTTCTGGTTTTGTATCCGTAATTGGCAGGCCTAATGCAGGGAAATCGACCTTGCTTAATCATTTAATTGGACAAAAAGTACTGATCATGTCAGATAAACCCCAGACCACCCGAAATCGTATCCAGTGTATTCTGACGGAGGAGCGGGGACAAATTGTCTTTCTGGATACTCCAGGAATTCATAAACCCAAACATAAGTTAGGGGAATATATGGTCGGGAAAGCCAGGGAATCAATGCGCGACGTGGACCTTATCCTTTATATCGTGGATCTTTCCGCCGAATATGGTCCGGGCGAAGAGTATATTATCGAGATGCTTAAGCAAACGAAGACCCCGTGTGTACTCGTCTTAAATAAAGTTGATTTACTAGCGACGAAGGAACTATTGATGCGTAAAATTCAGCAGTTTGCCGTTCTTGTCGATTTTGCGGCGGTTGTTCCTATTTCAGCAATAACAGGGGAAAATTCGGATGAACTGTTAAATGTGATTTTTGCCCAACTCTCTCCGGGGCCCATGTATTATCCAGAAGATGAAGTGACCGATCAGCCGGAAAGATTTATTATGGCGGAACTGGTGCGCGAAAAAGTGCTCCAGCTGACTCATGCTGAAATTCCTCATTCGATTGCCGTTGTGATCGAAGAAGTAGAAGAAAAAAAGACCCTTGTCAAAGTGAGAGCCTTGATTGTGGTTGAGCGTGAATCTCAAAAAGGGATTGTTATCGGGGCAGGTGGCAGACAGCTCAAAGAGATCAGCAGCTTGGCTCGTCTGGACATTGAGGCGTTGTTAGGCAGCAAGGTGTTTTTGGAAGTTTGGGTCAAAGTCAAAAAAGATTGGCGTAATCGTCCGGATAGCTTACGCAATTATGGGTATGGAGAGGAACGAAAGTAAAATGAATCTGGCAGGAATAACTGAGCATACGTTATTAAAACCTCAAGCCGCAGAAAAAGACATCGTAGCACTTTGTCATGAGGCTCAACAGCATAAGTTGGCAATGGTTTGTATCAACCCGACGTATGTGCAAATGGCGGCAAAGCTCTTATACGGCACAGGAATTGGCGTTGCAGCTGTAGTGGGTTTTCCGTTAGGTGCAACATTTACGGAAGCTAAGGTTCAAGAGGTCTTCATGGTTAAAGCGCATGGCGCTAAAGAAGTGGATATGGTTATGAATATTGGCTGGGCAAAATCCGGAAATTGGGAGGCCGTAGAGCAGGATATTGTTCGGGTAGTCGAAGCAGCGCATGGCTGCGGCTTATTAATAAAAGTCATTATCGAAACTTGTTTGTTGACGGAAGATGAGAAAAAAACGGTAGCTGAGCTTGTCAAACGCGCGGGAGCGGATTACATTAAGACCTCGACCGGCTTTGCCGGAGGCGGAGCTACCGTGGAAGATGTGCGTAATCTTAAAGCGTGGGTCGGGGAGGGTGTTAAGGTCAAAGCGTCGGGAGGAATCAGGACCAGGGAGTTTGCACTTAAACTGGTTGAAGCTGGAGCGGAACGCCTTGGGACGAGCGCTATACTTAGCTAAGAACGTTTAGATCTATTTAAGGTTCTTGATATATACTTTTCAGCATGTCTATTGAATGTTCAAAGC
>JQID01000061.1:7646-18173 GCA_000770645.1 Desulfosporosinus sp. Tol-M | reverse complement strand
CGAGTGCTCAGGGTTTAGGTGTATACTCGGATAATAGAATTACAAAGAATAGTAAGAGAAAGGGTGAGGGCGTGGCCGTTTATCATGCGGACGCGTTAGTGATCCGCAGTCGGGAATTTGGAGAGTCGGATCGTTTGCTCACTCTTTTTTCTCGTGAGATGGGGAAGCTGCAAGTTGTGGCGAAGGGGGTGCGTAAACCGAAAAGTAGTCAAAGGGCTGGGGCTCAGTTGTTTACGTATGCGGATTTTCTAATTCATCGGGGAAAAACTTTGGATACGGTTAGTCAGTGCAGCCCCAGGGAAAGTTTCCCGCACCTTTGGTATGATCTTGACCGGTCGTTTGCAGCGACGGGTATTGCGGAATTATTAGACATTTCGACGATTCCAGCCCAGCCTAATCGGGAGCTTTTCGGGCTTACTTTGACGTGTTTATTTCTTATAGAACAGTTTGCCCCCCCCCTTGTGCTCAGCACTTATGCCTTGCGGTTAATGACGTTGTTAGGATATCGTCCGCGTTTGGGGGAATGTGCCGAGTGTGGGGTTAGTATAAGTGGGGAGCGTTTGTTTTTTAGTTCAGAGGCGGGGGGTACGCTTTGCGGACACTGCCGGGAGACTTATTCCGGGCGATGGATTCGGGCTGGCAGTGTTGCGTTTATGGGTCAATTAACCAGGGCGAATATCTTCAAAATAGATCGTTTGCGTTGGAATGCCTGGATGAGACAAGAAATCTTGGAGACTCTACGGCTTTTCGTGGAACATAAATTTGAGCGACCCCTCAAATCCTGGCGGATGGGGAATTTATGTGCTGATGATGCGGGACGACATAATTGCGAAAAGGAAGGAAAAGACAATGACTGACAACATACGAGGACGATGCTAATTATTTTGCTGCGGATAAGGAATATTAAGGGAATCTGTTTGACACACCTTCTTCCTCCGCTTATAATCATCTTAATATAGTAACCTAACCAGAGGAAGTTTCTTGGCTAAGAGAGCACGGAGAGAGGAATCGCGTCAATGAGTGCAGGCGATAAGGCGTGAAGAAACTCAACGGTTTACTTGCAGAAAGCCCAGGGGGTGGAAGCCGAATGGGAGTAACGGATGGGGGAGCTCTGAGCATACGTAACGAAGAGGACCCTTGGGGGTCAAACAGGGTGGAACCGCGGGAACAAGCTCTCGTCCCTGTAGCTTAAATGCTACGGGGGGAGTGCTTTTTTATTGTCTTGAAAAACAAATCTTGGTAAAGAGCATATTGGAGAAGAAAATAAATAAATTACTTAGGAGGTTGACTATGAAGTTTCAAGACCTAATCCTTACTCTCGACAAGTTTTGGGGAGAACAAGGGTGTATTATTGCCCAACCCTATGACATGGAGAAAGGGGCGGGAACCATGAACCCGGCTACATTTCTGCGCGCCCTTGGACCGGAACCCTGGAATGTGGCCTATGTTGAGCCGTCGCGCCGGCCAACCGATGGACGGTATGGGGAAAACCCCAATCGCTTACAGCACTATTTTCAATACCAGGTTATCCTTAAGCCTTCGCCGGAAAATGTTCAGGAACTTTACCTGCAGAGCCTCGAACGGATGGGAATCAAGTCTAAGGAGCACGATATTCGCTTCGTTGAAGACAACTGGGAGTCTCCGACCTTGGGGGCGTGGGGGCTTGGCTGGGAAGTCTGGTTAGATGGTATGGAAGTGACCCAGTTTACATATTTTCAACAGTGCGGGGGGGTTGACTGCAAACCGGTTTGCGCGGAAATTACCTATGGCCTGGAGCGACTGGCCACGTTTATTCAAACTAAAGACAGTGTGTATGATATTGAGTGGGTCGGGGACATTACCTACGGCGATATCTATCTTCAAAGCGAGATCGATTACTCGCATTACAACTTTGAAGTCGCGGATATTGAAGCGCTGCAGATCTGGTTTGACATGTATGAGCGTGAGGCGAAGCGGGTCGTGGAAAAGGGCTTGGTGCTCCCGGCCTATGACTATGTGTTGAAGTGCTCTCATACCTTTAACCTTCTTGATGCTCGCGGGGCAATCAGTGTCACGGAACGTACCGGCTATATTGCCCGGGTGCGCATGCTGGCTCGTCTGTGTGCTCAGGCTTATGTGGAGCAGCGGGAGAGGCTGGGCTTCCCCTTACTTAAACACATGCACTCGAACCTCGAACAACGAACCTCGAACAACGATTTGGGGGTGGAGTAAGATGGCGAAAGATTTTTTACTTGAAATTGGAACAGAAGAGATCCCCGCTAAATTCTCCCCGGGGGCAATGACCCAGCTCAAGGAACAAGTCAGCAAACGATTTGCCAGATTGCGCTTACCCTTTACGGAATTGAACATCTTCGCGACTCCTCGTCGTCTCGCCCTTCTTGTCACAGGTCTTGAGGAAAAACAGGGCTATTTTAAAAAGGAAGTAAAAGGACCGGCTGTGAAAGCGGCCTATGATGCGAACGGTGCGCCAACAAAAGCTGCCCAAGGCTTTGCCCGTGGGCAGGGTGTGACGGTGGAAGACCTTTTTGTACAAGAACTCAATGGAGTACCATATGTGTTTGCCAATAAATTGGAACCGGGGGTTGAGACCCAAACAATCCTGCCTCAGCTCGCCCGGGAGCTGATTAATGCGCTTCATTTTCCCAAGCCGATGCGCTGGGGTGACTTCGATTTTTATTTCGCACGTCCTATTCGTTGGCTTGTCGCGCTTTACGGGACAGAGGTCGTACCGTTTGAATTCGTCGGGCTTGAGTCCGGTCGTGTCTCACGCGGCCACCGAACGCTGGCGACAGAACTTGTTTTCTTAGGCCAACCTTCCGATTATCGGGAAGCTTTACGTAAAGCCTTTGTCATGGTTGATCCGGATGAACGAAGGGTTGAAATCCAAGCACAGCTCAAAGTCCTTGCGGAACAAGTCGGCGGCGAGGTGCCTGAAGATCATGAACTTCTGAGCGAAGTCATCCACCTAGTCGAATATCCGACCGCATTATTGGGTAAAGTAGCCCCTGAGTACATGAACTTGCCGGAGGCAGTAATCACGACCCCGATGCGAGAGCACCAACGGTATTTTCCAGTCCGGGCTGTAGACGGAACACTTTTGCCCTATTTTATCACGGTGCGTAACGGAGATGCTTATGCCATAGACACAGTGAAGGCCGGAAATGAAAAGGTGTTGAAAGCTCGTTTGGAAGACGCAGCTTTTTATTACAGGGAAGACCAAAAGGTTCCTCTGGAAGGGTCGGCGGAGAGATGCCCGAGGTCTGTCAGGGGATACTTGAACACTATCAGCCTCGTTTTGCCGGGGATGCCTTGCCGGTGTCTGACCCGGGGCGTGTGGTGAGTCTTGCGGATAAACTGGATGCTATAGTTGGGGCGTTCAGCATCGGAATTCAGCCTACAGGGTCCCAGGACCCTTATGCCCTAAGACGCCAGGCCCAAGGGATCGTTGCTATCCTCCTGGACTCCAAATGGAACTTTTCCTTAACCGAACTCTTGCAGGAGTCCTACCGGGCTTTCAACGTGCAGGGGACTTCCCTTTTGCCGTTTCAGGATATATTGCCACTTTTACAGGATTTCTTTCAACAACGGCTGCGTTTTGTGCTTCAGGAACAAGGATTGCGCTATGATACTGTCATTGCGGCGCTCGCACTGGGAAGCGATCGATTCAATCGCGCTGTGTGCCGAGCCCGGGTACTTTCCGAAAAACGGGAAGAAGAGACCTTTCTACTTTATGCCCAAGCTTATACCCGCTGTTTAAATCTGACTAAAAAAGAACCGCCTCAAACATTAAATCCAGCCTTGCTGGCGGATGCGACAGAAATTACCCTTGCCAACGGGATCTCCTTACGTCGCGAGCGTTTTAATCGGATGATAGCGATGGGTGATTTCGCGGAGGCGTATAAGTTGGCAGGAGAGCTTGTACCTCTGATTGAGGACCTCTTTCAAGCGGTTATGATTATGGTAGAGGATGCAGATCTGAGAGTTGCCCGGCTGGCCTTACTCAGGCAATGTGTGGAGATGCTGGGTTGTCTGGGGGATTTAAGCGTTTTGACATAAACTATGTGCGATGCACGAGGTCCGAGGCACGATGCGCGTAATCGAAAAAAATGTTCATTAATCTAGGCAAGGAATCATATCTTGTGATATATTAACCGTGTAAGAGCTAATTAGTATGTCACATTGAGATGCGGAGAAACATTAAGAGGTGAAAAGGGTTGGAATGGACGGAGCGTCAACAGCGAATTGTGGAGATCGTGAAAGACTCAGGTTCCATCACAGGTGAAAAGATTGCGGCAAAGCTGGATTTGACGCGGGCCACCCTCCGCCCGGATTTAACCGTTTTGACGATGTTCGGGGTTCTGGAGGCCAGACCACGTGTCGGGTATTCTTATCGGGAAAACACCGGACCTTCCCCGATTATGGAACGCTTGCTTCAGCTTCGGGTTAGCTCGTACAAGTCGATTCCAGTTACCGTACCGGAAAGTGCGAGTATTTATGAAGCGACGGTTGCGATGTTCACGCAAAACGTAGGAAGCCTGACGGTTGTCGGGCCAGATCACCTCCTTGTAGGAATGATCTCGCGTAAAGATATTATGAAAGCCTCTATAGGGAAAAGCGACCTTCAACAAGTTCCCATCGGTGTTATTATGACGCGCATGCCCAACATTTATATGACGACACCTGATGAGCCGGTTTATAGTGCGGCTAAAAAACTTGTACAACATCAGGTTGACAGTTTACCGGTGGTCGAAGGATATGTGGACGAGAACGGGTATGAATGTTTTGAGGTCGTGGGCCGGTTTACTAAGACGAATGTCACAAAGCTTTTTGTGGAAATTGCGGAAGCAAGGCTGTGACCGAGGTATGAAGTTCGTGGTTCGTGGTACCCGAAGGCAAAGGGAACCTGAGGTCGGAAATGAGGTTTGATTGCGAATGAATTGGAGGTGTGTGAACGCGTGACGACCCAAAATACAGTGATTTATATCATTTCGGATGCACTCGGAGAGACGGCTGAGTTTGTAAGCCGGGCGGCGGTGGCACAATTTCTCGGGGTAAAGATACGGATTCGTCGGGTTCCCTATGTCCGGGATGAATTGCATCTGGAAGATATTATGGAAGAAGCCGTGGCGGAACAGGCCGTCCTGGTGTATACTTTAGTACTTCAAAATCTTCGGGATTTTTTGGAAGAAAAAGCCATTGAGAAAGGGCTAAAAACTGTCGATATATTAGGTCCTTTAATTAGCGCTCTAGCCAGCCAAACCGGCCTGAAACCCACCCATATTCCAAACATTATCCATCTTCTGGATGAACAGTATTTCCGTAAAGTGGAGGCGGTCGAATTTGCTGTAAAATATGACGCCGGCAAAGACTTTCGAGGGGTTTTCTATGCCGATGTTGTACTTATTGGCGTCTCACGGACCTCAAAAACGCCACTCAGTATGTACTTAGCCCATAAAGGACTCAAAGCCGCGAATATTCCGCTGGTTCCGGAAGTAAATCCGCCGGAAGAACTGTTTAGTATTTCTCCTAAGAAAGTAATTGGATTAACATTACGACCTGAATTACTCAACTCAATTCGAACCGAGCGCTTAAAAACCTTAGGGTTGGGCGCAGACTCGGATTATGCTAACCTGGAGCGCATAATTCAGGAACTGGAGTATGGGCAGAGTGTCATGAAACGTCTAGGTTGCCCAATCATCGACGTCACTAGCAAAGCGGTTGAAGAGATCGCAAGCATGGTGTTGGAAATATTGTATAAGGAGGATGGAAATGAATAATAAGTACGTTTACTTATTCCGGGAAGGAAAAGCTTCCATGCGCGACTTATTGGGAGGAAAGGGTGCCAATTTATGCGAAATGACCAATCTTGGTTTGCCGGTTCCGCCAGGATTTACCATTACCACGGAAGCATGCAATGAATATTACAGCAACAACCAAAATCCCCCGGAGGGTCTTTGGGATCAAGTCTGGACGGCCTTAGCGGATGTTGAGGCAACTACGGGTAAACGCTTTGGAGATAAAGTGAATCCACTGCTCCTTTCTGTTCGGTCCGGGGCTAAGTTCTCGATGCCCGGCATGATGGATACGGTTCTTAACTTGGGATTAAATGACGATACAGTGGGGGTCTTGGCTGCGAACACGCAAAACGAGCGTTTTGCCTGGGACTGTTACCGCCGCTTTGTTCAAATGTTCGGAGATGTCGTCCTGGAAGTAGAACATTCCGATTTTGAAGAGATTTTAGAGATCGCCAAAGAGAAACAAGGGGTTAAGTTTGATTCTGAACTATCGGCGGAGAGCCTCAAATGGATGGTCAGCGAATATAAGAAAAAAATAGAAAGCAAGACTGGCATACCGTTCCCCGTGGATCCCAAGATTCAGCTAGAGTTATCGGTATTAGCGGTATTCCGTTCGTGGAACAATGACCGGGCGAATTTTTATCGTACGATTAATAATATTCCCCATGACATTGGGACAGCCGTGAATGTGCAGGTCATGGTCTTTGGGAATATGGGTGCCGACTCAGGAACAGGCGTGGCCTTTACGCGCAGCCCATCGTCGGGGGAACATGCGCTCTACGGCGAATATCTGATGAATGCGCAAGGGGAAGACGTGGTGGCCGGGATCCGGACCCCCAATCCAATTGCCACTTTGGCCCGGGAAAATTTGGAGATCTACAAGCAGTTTGAGAGTATTTGCAAACTCTTAGAGAGCCATTATCGTGATATGCAGGATATTGAATTTACGATTGAGCGCGGAAAACTTAATATACTGCAAACTCGGAATGGCAAACGAACTGCCTCAGCCTCAATCCGGGTAGCGGTTGATCTTTTCCATGAGGGTTTAATTACGAAAGAAGAAGCAGTCATGAGGATCGAACCGGAACAACTGGATCACTTATTACATCGCAGTATGGATACAAATGCAAAGTACGAAGTTCTGGCGAAAGGGCTTCCTGCGTCACCTGGCGCTGCCTCTGGGAAAATTGTATTTAGCGCGGATGAAGCAGAAAGCTTAGGGAATGCCGGGGAGAAAGTGATTTTGGTGCGTACCGAAACGACCCCGGATGATATTCACGGTATTTTGGCAGCCCAGGGGATTTTAACGAGCCGTGGCGGTATGACGAGTCATGCGGCCGTTGTCTCCCGGCATATGGGCAAGCCGGCTGTTTGTGGGTGTGATGCCTTAAAAATTAACGTTGCTCAAGGTTTAATTGAGATTGAAGGGGTTGAGTATCACCAGGGAACAATGATCTCCATCGACGGCTCAACCGGGCGGGTTATCAAGGGCGAAGTTCCTATGGTAGATCCACAACTAAGTGCAGAATTTAAAGAGCTCTTGGGCTGGGCGGATGAAATTTCTCGACTCCGGGTGAAGGCTAATGCCGATAGCCCGACAGAAGCGACGAACGCACGAAATTTCGGAGCGGTTGGGATTGGGTTGACGCGGACCGAGCATATGTTTATGCACCCGGAACGGATTCCGATTGTCCAAGAGATGATCCTGGCGCAAACCCTCGAAGAACGCGAAGTCGCCTTGGCCAAACTTCTGCCCATGCAGGAAGAAGACTTCTATGGTATTTTGAAGGCGATGCAGGGACTCCCTGTGACTATTCGCCTGTTGGATCCGCCGCTGCATGAGTTCCTGCCGCATTCGGAGGAACTGGTTGTGGAGATCACGAAACTGAGAGTTCTGAATAACGACCCCGATACCTTACACCAGAAAGAGGCATTGCTCAGTAAAGTACGGGCCTTATCCGAGCTTAACCCAATGCTCGGCCACCGTGGTTGTCGTCTGGGAGTATCCTATCCGGAAATCACGGTTATGCAGGCGCGGGCAATTTTCCAGGCCGGTGCCCGGTTGGTAAAAGAAGGGTATGATATTCATCCGGAAGTCATGATTCCCCTGATCATAGGGAAAGAAGAGTTCCTGATGATGCGTAAGCTGGTGGATGATACGGCAGAGTTGGTCATGCGCGAACAAAATGTCCGGATCCACTATCAAGTTGGGAATATGATTGAGGTACCGCGTGCGGCACTCTTGGCTGATGAGATTGGAAAAGTAGCAGACTTTTTCTCCTTCGGGACGAATGATCTCACCCAAATGACGATGGGCTTGTCGCGTGATGATGCTCAAGGCAAGTTCCTCCCTGTCTATCTGGAAAAGAAGCTCATGAAAACAGATCCCTTTATTGTACTTGATCGGGAAGGGGTTGGTAAGCTCATTGACATGGCAGTGAAGCTTGGTCGGAGCGCAAATCCAGATATTTCCTTAGGGATCTGTGGAGAACATGGCGGCGAACCAAACTCGGTGGAATTCTGCCACTTAGTCGGCCTGGATTATGTCTCCTGCTCCCCATTTCGAGTACCTATAGCGCGTTTGGCAGCAGCGCAGGCCGCGATCAGACACAAAGACTAATCGAAGTAGTCATTAACTATTATAAAAAAGGGTATTGCAACTTAACTCTAAAGTGCAGTACCCCTTTTTGCTGGTTTCCAGGCATGTCTATGGAATTAACATGTCCCTTTATGGGCTGTTCGTTGCGGCTCTGCAAATAACATTAAGCATTTCAATGATTATGGTCGAAGGGAGTGACACTTTATGACAAACGAGGAGTTAGAGCAAATCCATCGGGTGGCGAGGATAAAATAATGATGAAAAAGATTAAAATTACAGTTATGAAAATGGCTCACTATCATGACTTGATAGATAAATACGAAAATCCGATCAGCCATGCCTGCAATATGCAAGTTGGGCAAATATTCATTGCCAACGGCTGGGAAAAGCCGGAGGGAATGTGCGACAGTGCCTGGGAGAGTATGTCTGCTTTTGTAATGACCCTTGCCCACGGCGGCGAGGACTTTTATGACGGCTGGATGAAAAACAAAAAGTCCGCCATGATCTCCTGCAATGACGGCTTCCGTCCGGTGAGCTTTTTGATTGAGGCACTGGATGAGGATGCGGAATAAGAGATAAATCAGAATTTATCGAGCAATTGTTTCTCTGCAGCCAAAGAAATTAAATATTGAAGTTAACTATATGAAGAATAGTATAGTATGTGCATTGTATTGACAATGCACATATTTTATACTAAAATACATATAATGATAGTAAAGGGAGGGAAGTCAAATGTCCGAAACAACAAATTTAACCATTCGCATAGATAAAGAACTCAAGGAGCAGGCAGAAAAGCTTTTCTCCGAATTGGGTATGAACATGACAACGGCATTCACTGTCTTTGTCCGTCAGGCTGTTCGGCAGGGAAAAATACCCTTTGAAATATCTTTGAATATTCCTAATTCAGAAACCATAGTAGCCATGGAAGAAGCAAATAGAATAAGCCGTGACCCAAGTGCAAAACGCTACTCAAGTTTTGAGGACCTGATAGCGGAGGTTCAGAATGAAGTATGAGATTTTATCGACTGGGAGGTTCAAAAGGGATTTAAAGGCAATTATTAAGCGAGGATACAATATCCAATTACTGCAGGATGTTGTTTCTATGTTGGCAGCCGGAATACTCCTGTCGGAAAAATATAAAGACCACATGTTAATAGGAGATTGGACTGGGCACAGGGAATGCCATGTTACTCCCGACTGGCTTTTGATTTATAGGATTGATAATAATGTTCTGGTATTGACGCTTACCAGAACAGGTACTCATAGCGAGTTATTTTTATAGGGAGCTAAAGTATCCCTGTCAAAATAACCACTATGCAAAGTTCTTGTTGGGGGGGAATATGGAGTGAGTTCAAGCAAAGGATTAGACAACTATTTATTGGCTGTTCGAAAGCTGAATAATATGGGGCGTTGGGCAACTGAGTTTATGCATTCCAGAACCACGGTGAGTGAACATTCCTTTTTTGTAGCTCAGGTGGGTCAAATGTTAGGGCTTATTGAAGAAGAACATAGCAATGTCGTGGACTGGGGTCGATTGTTCAAAAAACTCCTGAACCATGATGTGGTCGAGGCGATTACTGGAGATATTATCAGCACCGTAAAGCACAAGAGTAAAGAAATGCGGGATATGGTATGCCTTATCGAAAAAGAGGCTGCGGAAGAGAGTCTATTTGCTCATATGGAAGGACCTTACAAAATAACCTATAGGGAAATCTTATTTGAGGGAAAAGATGATACACTTGAGGGCCGAATTTTACAAGCTGCAGATTATATAGACGCACTAATGGAATGCATTGGCGAGATAAGACTCCACAATAACTTTCCGTTTGTTGAAAAATATCACGGCATTCTGGAGAAGTTGAAAGAGGTTGACCTTATTAGTGTTCGATACTTCGTTGAATTTATTCTTCCTCCGCTAATTTCAAAGTGTGAGGAAATTCATGATTGAACAAAAAGTCTGGTCTTGAGTGTGACAGATATGAAATGGTAAACATACCTTATACTGTAATTACATGGGATGCATGGAAAGCGGTGACAAGGGTGAGCATATATCTGGCTTTAGGTGATTCCATTACTGCAGGGTATGGTGTTGGAAGCTTATTTTCTTTTCCGACAGTATATGGCAATTATCTT
>JQID01000061.1:0-7606 GCA_000770645.1 Desulfosporosinus sp. Tol-M | reverse complement strand
ATTTACTTCATTATCTAAGGAACTCTAATCAATCGATTAACACATTTCAGTTCCCTATGATCTTGGGTAACATGGGCAAAACTCTTGATCAGGCCGGAGAAGTGATAAGGCGACTCAATCCTAAGGCAATTGTAAAAGTAGCCACTCTGTATAATCCCATGCCGGTAGGCCCTTACGCCCAATATAACGAACGTGTACAAGGGGTTATTGACGCTGCCAATGCCATAGTTATCGCTTGGGCAAAACGATATGGGTTTGTGGTGGTTAATTTAGGTCGTGCGCTCAGAGGAAAAGAACGGTATCTAATCGGCCCGGATTACATGCATCCCAACGCGGCCGGGTATCGGGTGATTGCAAAGGCGTTTGCCAGGTATTGAGTTTGTTTTAGCGTAAGTGAGGTGGCTGGGGGAACTTTTTAGAATAATACCAATAGAGTCCCACTGATCCAAACAGGAGAGCGCCGATCGCTAAGGCCAACAATAGCCGACCCGGATGATGTGAGATTCGCCATAAATCATGCCCTACCCAGGATTCCCAAATAATCATGGGAAATTTTCCGAGCAGGGAGGCTAACAAGAACGAAGGAAAGGTCATAAGGGATAAGCCGGCAGCATAATTCACTGCGGCAGAGGGAAGTACCGGAATAAGTCGCGAGAGAAGGACAACGGAAAAGCTATTTCCTCTTAGCAGAGCGCCCCATTTTCCGAGCTTCTTCATCTTTGGCTGCGCCCACTCTTGTCCCAGCGTACGTGCTAGCCAAAAACCCAAAGAGGCGCCTAACAAGCTCCCGCTAAGGGAAAGCATAAAACCACCGATCCACCCGTAAATAATGGTGTTAATCCCTGCCATTAAGACAAACGGCATCACTGGAAAAAGAACCAAAGTCATTATTATAGCAAGGTCAATAAAAATGCTTAATAATCCCCACTGAGTCACGAACGCCTGTAATTCAGCAGGGTGCTGCATCTTAGGATAAAGAAAAATCACTATCGCGAGGGAAATTAGCAACGTCATTAAGGAGAAGTACTTCTTGGTCAACGGTTAACCTCCCTTAAAATAAAAACTGCACCATGCGTGGGTCATCCCTCAAAGAATGACCCTTGTTCTAGTTTAGTGCAGATCTGCGCCGAAAGCTATATGTTTTCGCTGATTCTCAGTGCTTTCTCAATTTTTTAGCACGGCGGAAACTTACAAAGGGTTTTTATCACATGGCTGACAATAAGAAATGACATGCCAGAAAACAAGGCATGTCATACTATTTCGGTCACTAATCAGAGCAGAAAGGGAGTTTTTTATTCACATATGTTTTACCAGACGGAGTGTGGTGTACCGCTCAGAGGATGGGAGGTTGCGTTTGAATTTAAATCTGAATTCCTGGATCGATGCCGCTTTATCAGCGACCATAACGAGAAAAGCTTCCCGGCTCCGGGGCCTGCGAACGGTGAGTGGCCACATATGGCTTAAAATAATATCCTTTTCCTTTTCGCTTAGGATAAAACAACGTTCCGCATTCTCGCAGGCAATACGAGGATGGCGAAAACCATGCCATCTTGCTCCTTCGGGTCTAAGGTGATGCCAATCATATAAGAAAAAGTCATGAAGGAGGGCGCCCCGGGTGATTGCAAAAGTATCTAACTTAAGGGTACTTTCCAGTCGTATTGACCAGTTATAGGCAATTTGAGCGACCCGGAGGGAGTGCTCCAGGGTTGTAAAAGGCCTGTGATGAGTATATGAAGCCAACTGCTTGTATTCATCGTGGTTTAAAATGTTATCAACATGTTCCGCTAAACTCAATCATATCACCTTCCTGGCTAAGTGGGTGTCGTTTCCTTTATCAGAGGTAATTTTTTTGCTTGAAGTTTTAGACTTATAAATAGTTACTTTTTAAGTATACTTTAGAAGTTGAGCGTTGTAAATTAATAGAAACTGGTCATTTTTTCCATCTTAGGAATTTTAGTTTACTTAACACTATCATTTGGTGAATCCGTTACTTGAGTATAGTCATAAACTTCATATTTTGGTTGGATGGAGAGGGTCTTGTCAGGCTTTGCCGAGAAAGGGAAGAGCGGCCAGTAAACACCCAACTTCCGAAAGCTCGATAAACGCTCCGTACAAGTCTCCGGTTAATCCCCCTAAGAGAGAGGAAATTCTGGAGGCAAGCAAGGTCACAGTGATGACACATACTCCAAAGGCGATAAGTCCGGCAAATCCGGAGAGAAAAAAGGAGGCTCCCAAAACTAAGCATCCATTGATAAGAAAAGGAATCCAGCGGGTAGTGTCATGAATACCTTTTCCCAGTCCTTGGGGGCGGGCATAAGGAAACCCGACCACCCCAATCTGAAATACCCAGCGTGAGAGCATGGGCATAACAAGGAGGATGGAAAATTGAGGGGGAGTCAGGCTGGCAAGTAAGGCGAATTTGAGGAGTAATAAGCCGAAGAGGGCCATGCAGGCATGAGCTCCAATTCGGCTGTCCATCATGATCTCCAGAATACGTTCCGGACTCCGGGCGGATAGTAATCCATCCATACTATCCATGAACCCATCAAGATGGAGCCCCCCTGTAAGCATTAACTCAGCAACCAACAAGAGAGCACCTAGAACCAAGGCGGGGAAATAAAGAGTCAACGCTTTCGCCAGAAGCCAAAGGAGTAGTCCTATGATAAGTCCGACCAAGGGGTAATAGCGATAACTTAGTGAAAATTCCTCCGAGGTGACTTCTACTTTGGGTGCAGGTAAAGGGAGCCGGGTCAGAAAGGTAAGGGCAATGAGAAAGCCGCGCAAATTAATCACTCCTTGAGCAGGGAAGCAAGCAGCTTCTCGCCGGGGTGTT
This sequence comes from Desulfosporosinus sp. Tol-M, assembly GCA_000770645.1. Classification (GTDB taxonomy): domain Bacteria; phylum Bacillota; class Desulfitobacteriia; order Desulfitobacteriales; family Desulfitobacteriaceae; genus Desulfosporosinus. The sequence continues at coordinate 4,773 of JQID01000061.1, read as the reverse complement.
TAATCTCCATGGGAAAACCCGCCACGACCAAATAAACCTGATCCGCACTCTGAGCCAGAATTTGATTGCTCCTTCCGGCTAAATCCCGGTAAGCCCGGGCCAAAGGGTACTCAGGAACAATTCCTTGACCTACTTCGTTGGAGACAAAGATGACTTGCGGTTTAATCTCCCGGGTTAGTTGGGCGACGTCCTTTACAGTGTCCAGGATTCGAGGTTCAAGTTCGTTGTTGAATGAATCCTGGTCTTTCGGTGGGTTATCTGCTAAGAGAAGATTGCTTAGCCAGAGCGTGACACAATCGAGAAGAATAACCGCGTCTTCGTCTTTAAGTTGAATCAAGGCAGCGCGAATGTTCCGGGGTTCTTCAATGAGCCGCCAAGTGGACGGACGTTGTTGCCGGTGCTTTTTGATGCGCAGGGCCATTTCTGCGTCCCCTATTTGAGCGGTAGCAATGTAAATGACGGGACGTTTTGCATGAGCGGCAAGAAGTTCGGCAAAGCGGCTTTTGCCACTCCGGGCGCCGCCTGTGATGAGAGTAAATTGAGACAATAGCATTCACCCGCTTCAGTGTTTTAGGATTTGTTAATGAAGAATATGGAAGTTAGATTGACCGTTCGCTGACTCCGGCATCGGCGAAGGTGGACATTTCCTCGAGAATATGAAGGGCAGCTTCAATAAGATGAAAGGTTAAGGCGGCTCCAGTTCCTTCTCCAAGTCTCATATTTAAGTTAAGTACCGGCTCCAGTCCCAGATCAGTTAAGGCTTTACAGTGACCAATTTCTACTGAGTTGTGGGAGGGAATCATAAAGGCGGTGCTTTTTGGGGCAAGTTTCGCGGCTATGAGTGCTCCGGCAGCCGAGATGAGACCGTCGATCACGATAGGGACACGGCTGGCAGCAGCTTGCAGGATCGAACCGGCTATCGCCGCGATTTCTAAGCCTCCTACTTTAGTTAGAACGTCGAGGGCGTCCTGTGGATCGGGCTGATTAATTTCAATTGCTTTTTTAATAGCATGCCGTTTCTTGCTTAATCCGGCGTCATCGAGCCCGGTTCCTCGATCAACGACTGATTCAATGGTGGAATTTGTCAAGAGGGCAATGATAGCTGTGCTGGGGGTCGTATTCCCGATTCCAAGGTCTCCAGTGGCTAAGAGATTATAGCCTGCACGGATTTTTTCATCGGCAATTTCCGCGCCCACCAGCAGAGCTTGCAGAGCTTGTTGACGGGTCATAGCGGGGCCTTTGGTCATATTCCGGGTTCCGTTGGCAACACGTTTGTGGATTATGTCCCCTTCTAAGGGGAAGGCAACTCCGACATCAGTACAAAAAACCTCCGCATTGGCCTGACGAGCTAAAACATTGATGGCAGCGCCGCCACCCAGGATATTGTAAATCATTTGGGAAGTAACTTCTTGGGGAAACGCACTGACTCCTTCGGCGACGACTCCATGATCACCGGCCATTAAGAGGACGGATTTCTTCAGAATTTTAGGATTGGAGGTTCGTTGGATGCCGCCAAGTTGCTTTGCCAAATATTCCAACCGTCCAAGGCTGCCCTGCGGTTTGGTGAGTGAGTCCAGGCGCTTTTCGATCTGCCCAATGCTCTCCTCGTCAAGATCCGTAATGCTTGCTATGAGTGTTTGAAGTTGTGCGTTTAGTTGAGCTGCGGATAAGTTTTGCATGGTTTGATCCCCTCTATTTTGTTATAATTAGTAGAAAAAGTAAAGCCCAGCCACAAATAAACCTGTGGTCGGGACTTTTCCGTCATCACCGCCGCTCCCCAAGTTATGGGAAGACGTAAACATTTAGGCAGGTCTCCTGGCTCTCGAATCATTGCTAAACTCGTAACCTTCCCAGCCAAGGCCAGTGGTTTTACGAAAGCTCATCGAATACAGTGGTGGGTCCGCGTCGGTTTCCAACCGAACTTCCCTATTCTCCCAAAGGGCACCTAAATGACTTTATTTTTCTTCAGCTTAACACAATCATTTTCTTATCTCAAGTACATGTCCTGAAATCAAGAGATCCATCGGTATGGACATTATCAGGTAAGGCCCAGTACCTGCGAATGTACAAACCATTCGCAGAATATAATAGAACATGCCCGGGTTCTAGCTCAGAAATTCCTTTGTGAACACCTGCTCCGGGAGTATGTGCCGGGCCAACAAAGAAGACTTCAGCCGATCCTTCCTGTCCGATATTGGGGGATATATCCGGGTGTTTAAGCAGGGCTTTAAGTTCTGAAGAAAAAACAAGTGAACTTGTTTGTTCGCTGTAAAAGAGAGGCTTAACCCCTAGGCGATCACGCGCCACAAATAACTGCTGTTCTCTACTGTCCCAGATGCCAAAGGCAAATATACCGTTCAAACGCTCAACGCAAGAAGGCCCCCATTCTAAGTAGGAGAGAAGTAAGGCTTCCGTATCAGAATGTCCTTCAAAACGGTAGTTACGACTCAGCAGCTCTTGACGGATTTCCGGTTTGTTATAAAGTACACCAGTATAGATCATGACAAAAGTATTTTCACCTTGTTGGCGAATCATCGGCTGACGGCCTCCTTGGGGGTCAACGCCAACAAGTCTGCGGTGGCCGAAAGCAGCACGAGGGGAAAGCCAGTACCCTTCCGCATCCGGTCCCCGGGGTGTAAGGGCTTGAGTCATACCAACCAGGATATCTTTTTGGAGGGTGAGATTACGTTTCCAATCCACAACACCTACAATACCACACATAAAGAGCCCTCCTTGTATGAAATGATAAGTATTATCAATTACCCTTGGTAGTAATACTCTATGCCCGGTTGAGGAGAGGTGTTCGCGGATACGAGGCTGGGTTATTCAGCCCTTTTGCCGAAATGAAGACAACATAGTATTTCTAAAGACAAGGAAGAAAGAGATACTGGATAAAAATATGTCCTGGGAGAGAAAAAAAGCGTTATATAGACGATAATATAGATTATAAATGAGTTTGACACACAACATATAGTGTGGTTAAATAAAAAACATACTATATGTTGGGGGTGAAGCTGTGCATTGTCCATTCTGCGGCAACGAGGATACTAAAGTTAATGATTCACGTCAGGTGGAAGAGGGCACGGCAGTCCGCAGACGCAGGGAATGTGAACGTTGTTTGCGTCGGTTTACCACCTTCGAAAAATTTGAGGATTCTCCGCTCATTGTGGTTAAGAAAGAAGGACGGCGCGAAGAATTTTCCCGCTCTAAAATGATGTCCGGCATGTTAAGGGCTTGTGAAAAAAGGCCAATTACCATGGAACAAATTGAGGAGGCAGCTTACGCAATAGAAATAATCCTGCGCAACAGTTCGGAGCGTGAGGTGTCGAGTGCTCAGGTGGGGGAAGCTGTGCTGGAACAGCTGTTTGGATTGGATGAAGTTGCCTACATACGTTTTGCTTCCGTCTATCGACAGTTTCAGGATATACAACGTTTTATGGAGGAGTTGCAAGAGCTGATTGCCAAACGGGGAACTATACAGAAGAAGGACAAAATTGAATAGTTATGATGGAACGTTATGATGGAAAGTAATTATGGAAAGTAATGATGGAAAGTTGGGGATTCGCGTTGATTTTCGAAGGACAAGCGCCAAAAACCTGGCTGAACGCTAAGCTTACGCCTAATGCGCAGGTAGTATTGGCAAAACGATATTTAAAACAAGCAGACGGACAAGTGGTTGAAACTGCGGAAGATATGATTTATCGGGTAGCCTGTGTGATTGCAGGAATTGAAGAGGATAAATACGGCAAAAGCCAAAAAGAAACCGAGGCCTTGGCTCAAGAATTTTATACGATGATGGCGAAACTTGAATTCATGCCCAATTCGCCGACCTTGATGAACGCCGGACGGGATCTCGGACAATTGAGCGCTTGTTTTGTTTTGCCGGTTGAAGATAGCATGGAGGAAATTTTTGATGCCATCAAAAATGCCGCGATTATTCATAAATCCGGTGGGGGGACCGGTTTTAGCTTTTCGCGTTTGCGCCCGAAAAATAGCATGGTTCGCTCAACCGGCGGCGTAGCCTCCGGTCCGGTTTCCTTTCTGCGGGTTTTTAATTCCGCCACGGAAGCGGTTAAGCAAGGCGGAACCCGGCGCGGCGCGAATATGGGAATTCTGCGGGTGGACCATCCGGATATTGTGGAGTTTATTCATTGTAAAGAAGAAAATAAAGAGATTACGAACTTTAACATTTCTGTCGGGATCACGGAAGACTTTATGCTGGCTGTCCGTGAAGGACGTTCCTATGATCTCATAGACCCTCATACGGGCGTCTCCGTAGGGAAATTATCTGCACCGGAGATTTTTCATAAAATCGTAGAGCATGCCTGGAAGAACGGAGAACCGGGCATCGTCTTTCTTGACCGTTTAAATGAAGGGAATCCTACTCCTCTGCAGGGAGAGATTGAAGCAACGAATCCTTGTATTACGGGAGATACTTGGATTCTGACAAGCCAAGGCCCGGCCCAAGTAAAAACTGTGTTAGGCCAGGAACTTGAACTGGTTTTAAACGGGGAATATCATCGGACAAGCCCGGAAGGTTTCTTTTCCACCGGGACGCAGTCCATTTTAGCAGTCAAGACAGAGCGGGGTTATGAGCTGAAATTAACCGCGGATCATCTCGTCCGTGTTGCGGAGAAGGTGACCCGCGAACATATTACCGAAAGCTGGAAACCGGCCGGTGAGCTGAAAGCGGGGGACCAACTTCTTCTTTCCAATAACCGGGGTCTGCAGTGGTCCGGTAAGGGGAGTTTTGAAGAGGGTTTTCTTTTAGGC
>JQID01000007.1 GCA_000770645.1 Desulfosporosinus sp. Tol-M | reverse complement strand
CGGGGTTTGGCCCTTGAATACCCTGCTAAGCAAAGAGCAACTTGCGGTAAAGTTTCTCGACGAATTGCCGGATACCTACCGCTATACTATTTTGGCTGAAAACGAACTGCTTATTGGAACTATAGGCTTTAAAGAAGTCAATATCCCTGCTCAATCGGCTACGCTCTTTGTTGTTCTTGGGAATAAAACATATTGGGGTAAAGGCTACGGCACAGATGCCTTAATCACCTTTTCGCGTTTCCTTCTTACCCAGTGGAATTTCCACAGAATTTCGCTGGATACTTGGGATGGAAATAATCGGGCTATAAGGGTTTATGAAAAAGTCGGTTTCAAGATTGAAGGTCGTCAGCGGGAAGCACGTTTTGTGTTAGGAAAATATCACGATGCCATTCTCATGGGTTTATTACGGGAAGAATTCTTCTCCCTGCATGGCAAATAATAAGGTTGCTAAAATCGGGAGTCTGGGGTAAACTATAACTAATTTAATACCTGACTAATTAGATAACTGTAATATTCCTCTGGGGTTGGGTGAAATTCCCTACCGGCGGTAAAGCCCGCGAGCCTTTTGGCAGATCCGGTGACATTCCGGGGCCGACAGTAGAGTCTGGATGAGAAGAGGAACAGGTAGAATGAGGCGTATTTGCGCTTTTTTTGAGCTGTAACTTTCTGACCCAAACACCCAGAGAAGACTTGGGTGTTTTTTTATTGTATGAAGGGGATTCTATATGCAAGCATCAAGTCCTTTCAATTTGAATGATGGAAAGTTCATGACCAGAGCACTTGATTTAGCCGTCAAGGCAATGGGACGAACCAGTCCTAATCCTCTCGTTGGTTGTGTAATAGTCAAGGATGAACAGATCGTCGGAGAAGGATATCACCTTAAAGCAGGTACTCCTCATGCTGAGATTCATGCTCTCGCAGCTGCGGGGAAGCAGGCCCGCGACGCTACCGCTTATGTTTCCCTGGAACCATGTTCTCATTTTGGCCGAACGCCTCCCTGCGCAGAGGCGCTGATCCGCGCCGGGATTAAACGAGTTGTCGTCGCCATGAAAGATCCCAACCCACTTGTTTCCGGTCGTGGCATCGCTCGCTTACGCGAGGTTGGAATTGAGGTAGACGTGGGCTTAATGTTTCATGAAGCCTCCCTCATTAATGAAGTCTTTATTAAAGTGATCTCGACCGGCTTACCCTTTGTCGTTTACAAAACAGCGATGACTTTAGATGGCAAAATCGCCACTGAGACTGGCGATTCACGCTGGGTCACTACGGAAGTTTCCCGGCAATATGTTCATCAATTACGTGATCGGTATGATGTTATTCTGGCGGGAAGTGAAACTGTCGTCCGGGATGACCCCGCCCTCACCTGCCGTCTTCCCCGTGGGCAAGACCCTGTTAGACTCATCGTCGATGGGCAATTACGTCTCGTCGAAAATGCACAGGTCCTAACCTCCTCCGCTCACAGCCCATGTATTATTGCTACAACGCAAGCTGCCTCTCCCGAGAAGATTAAACGTCTGAACAACCTCGCAGGGGTTGAAGTATGGCAATATGACACACTTCGGTATGTTCCCCTGGAAAAACTTTTGCGGGATCTTGTTCATCGCAGTTGGACCGGTGTGTTGCTGGAAGGCGGCGGCGGACTGGCGGGTATACTTATTCAAGAGCAACTTGTTGACAAAATCGAGTTTTTTATTGCACCCAAACTGGTTGGGGGAAATGGACCTTCTCCCCTTTCAGGGTTGCATATTGAGTATATGGCGGAAGCCATAGCCCTTCGAGATCTTCACCTTGATATGTATGCGGAGGATCTTCATGTTACCGGTTATCTGCATGATCAGAAGTCAGAGATCAGATGCCAGAGGTCGGAATAATCTCGGAAACTCCTTCTGGAATTGGGTGAAGTAACTACAAGCTAATGTTTAGTGGAATTGCGTAATTGAACGCAGCCGACAATACAGGACTAGGATACATTAGAAAGGGGATACAAGTGTTTACTGGAATTGTAGAAGAACTGGGCATCGTCCGTACCCTTCGGCTCCTGCCGGAATCCGGGCAACTTACTATCGAAGGGGAAAAAATCCTTAAGGGAACCCAAATCGGAGATAGCATCGCCATCAACGGTGTTTGCCTGACCGTGATTCGGCAAAGCGAGCGTGAATTCACAGTGGATGTGATGGCGGAAACATTGGCAAAAACCAATCTTGCCGAGCTTAAAAGTGGCAGCCGTGTTAATCTGGAGCGAGCGTTACAGCTTCAAACCCGTTTAGGCGGACATTTGGTCAGTGGGCACATTGATGGTGTTGGCAGCATTCGGAGGATTACCACATGGGGAATCGCCCAAGTTTATGAAATCAGCGCACCACCTGCCTTACTTTCCTATATGCTGCCAAAAGGATCAGTCGCTATTGATGGGATTTCACTAACGGTGATTGATGTGGAAGCCGAATATTTTACAGTCTCCCTTATTCCCCATACATTTGAGCAAACTACACTGGGATTAAAGGGGATTGGTGCAAGCGTCAACCTGGAAACAGACCTTATCGGTAAGTATGTCGCTCGATTTATGGGGATAAATACCGCCTCAAGTAAAAATAAACCGGATCTTTCTCTGGGTTTTTTGGCGGAACACGGATTTATCTGAATCTTATTCGCTTAAACCTTGGGTTAATAATAAAGGAG
>JQID01000065.1 GCA_000770645.1 Desulfosporosinus sp. Tol-M | reverse complement strand
AACTTTATATTTCTATATTGAGATGGGGTAGTTCTTTGTTGCTTTTTTTAGCCTCCCTTCAATGCTCTAATGAAAAATTTATTTATTTAGGGTATTGACATATTACCGAAGGACTTCTTAACCAAGCCCGGTACACCCCTTTTTTCCCCCCTTATCATGGAATGGACAGGCGAGCTATTTGCTAATGCCACACTTTGTGTCTTTGAATCAATTATTACTACTCCACTCCCAAAGCCTTAAACACTGCATCTTCCGGACTTTGATAAAACGCCATTTGGAATTTGGCAAAGAGTTCGGGGGGAACGGTGGCAATATCCGTGGCCGAAGCCATAGGCAGTAATACCTTTTTGGCACCGGCATCAAAGCAAACTTGCAAAGTATTGGCTAACTCTTCTACTTTATTGATAGTACCGCCCAGACTCATAGAACCTAGGACGATTAACTGGCTTTGAGGAGGTTTCCCGATAGCCCCGGAACACATCGCTATAAAGGCAGTTAGAGTCAGGTCAGGAGTCATGCCTATACCTTGGATGTCTTGAACATGCATCAGGTAATCCTTAGTCTTAGTGCTTATGGAACCACTGATACTCTTATTATTAGCCTTGAAGTAATTAAACGCTGTCATTGTGTTTTCTTTAGCTTCTCTACTGTTCCCCAGACCGGATCTCTCATATTTCCCTGTACCGGTCACGACTTCAGTTTCGATTTTATAAACTCCGATCATCCCCGAATCCCCACGACCAACGGTATAGACATGTCCCGGCTTCCCGATTCCCTCGGGGATGATCTTGCTGCCCCCCTGCTCCGGGACAGAGACAAATTCTTCATTCAGCGTCTCATTGAAAATATAGGAAAAATGCACATCATAAAATTCCATGCCACCGATTTTCTTAAGTTGTTCCTTCACCCGCCGTCTTCCTACCAGGGCATAGCGCAAGATCTCTTCGATATTATCTCTGGTAAACTCTCCATTCGGATAAAGCAGTTTTACTAAACCCGATACTGTCTTGCGAACAGCGATAACATCCCTTTGGTTGAGATTATTCCCCAGTTTAAAATACTTGTCTAAGGTATCCGAAAACGATCGTTTGCGCATTTCTCGAAAGAATTCAGCCAGGTAGTCAACAATAAAACCGTACTCATTCGTTAAAAATTCCGGTCGCATTTTCGGAACTTCCCAACCAGGAATATAGTAGTGCATGCGATCAAAAAATGCCGTGTCTCCAGCCATTGCCCCGGGAAACGGTTCAAACAAATGAGAGGTCTTAATCAGGACATCTACGCTTTGGTTAATGTTACCCACGAAGACCATGGAGGCATTGGCGTTCTTTTCCTCTTTCCCTCGGGCAAAAGAACCTGAAGCCATATAATCCTTCATGATTTGGATACCATCTTTGTCCTTAAACGAAATCCCAGCTACTTCATCAAAGGCTACCACATCCCATAATCCCACCAAGCCGATCGTGCGGGAAGCCATATTGTAAAAGAGATTAGCCACCGTGGTTTGTCCCCCGGATACCAAGATGGAATTGGGGGAAATTTCCTTGTAGACATGGGACTTTCCTGTTCCCCTTGGACCCAGTTCACAGACGTTATAATTATTTTCTACCAGGGGTATTAAGCGAGCCAAGAGATGCCATTTGACGTTTTGTTCAAGCTTTGTGGGCTCCATACCAGTTGAACGCAATAAGGCGTCGATCCATTCGTCTTTGGTGAAATTTTTTCGTCCTTCTAAAACTTCATTAAGATCCATGTTCGGCATCTGAATCGGTGTAACCCCAGTAATGGTAAAAGGGTTTACCCCTTTGGCCTCTTCATCAAAGTAGTAACCCATCTTTAAAATACACCAAATGCCGCCGGTCAGGAGTTTTTCAAACTCCTTGACGTATTTTGGTGAAATCGACACGCCTTTCAAGCCTAAATTGGAGAATTCAGCCTCGTAAGTATCCTTCTTTTCATTTAACCGGACTGTAACCTTATCAATCACCGTGTATTGCCCTAACTCTCGGATCTTTGATTTAATTTTTTCCGCTTCATCGGATCGGACAAAGTTCTCGGACAAGATATTTTTTACGCGGTCTACCCCTTCATTAATGCTGGCTTCATCATCAGTGGCGCAGTACATACCTAATAAATATTCCAGAACATAAACCGGAACATTGGCCCCTTCTTTGATCTTCTTGGTCAGATCTTTCCTAACCACTCGCCCGGCAAAGTATTGATTCAATTTTTGGTTTAGCCCATCGATCATGGTTATCCCCCAGTCCCGTACTCATTAAAAATCAAACTCATTGACAATGCCCAAGCTGATACTGAATGGAATTTTATCATAAATTTTTTTAATCGGTTCTTCCGGATCTTCCAAGACCAGATAGTACTTGTCCAATTTATTGTAATTACTGCTCTTCAAATTAAAGCTAACCTTAAACGTTCTCTCACTAGCCTTCTCGGATATCCTGTCAGCTAAGATGTTCTGTTCATTGGAAATCTTTTGCCCCACTTCATCCGTGAAATACAGCTTAACTGTTCTGGCTACTTTCTTATCTATTAATTTCTCAGTTTGGAAGAAGTCCAAGCTGAAGAGACTGTTGGTGATTTTCCGCGAGGTATTAGTGAGTTTAACATCCACCTTACTGATTAACATACGTTCATCTTTCTTACGATCATTGCGATATATAATCAAAGGGATCACGATTTCTTGAAGACTAGCCCCGCCATGAACATAATTTTGTCCCCCACCAGGAGTTTTGTAGCGGTTATCCCCCCGGGGAACACAAACCGTTAGCCCACAATCTTTGCCGAAGAAGTAATCCAAACTAAGCTTGATCGAACCCGGTAGATCGACTTCTTGATCAAAGATAAGGAAGCGTTTGTTGGTATATTGGGGCAGAGTATCTCCCTTCGTGGTCTTATCACTTTCTGCCAGTGCCTTGCGGCGATAGATGAAACCATGGTCCGACGTGATATAGATATTAGCCTCTGTAAGATTTTTGTTGATCGTTCTAATAGCCCCTTGGATCTCTGCAAAAGCCTGTTCAACCGCCTGAAATGTTTTGCTTTCGTCTCCCTTGTCCCCCACACTATCAGTTACATTATGGTAGATATAAACTACACTTTTCCCTTTGAATGTGTTTCTCAGTTCAGTACGGGTCATCGGAATAAGGTCATTTAATAAAACCACTTCCGAATCGTTAACGTAAGACTTAAGAATCTTTCTTCGCCCGTTCGTATCCTTGGTGCTGATTCCCTCGATCAAGACGTCGTCTCCCTGCATCGTCAATGCCGTGTGGGGCAGCAAAGCGGCCATACCCAATCTGGTATAAGAGGGTACACATCCCTGCATCCAGCGCAGCTCAGTAGAACCCTTGATCTCCGTATTGAGTCGTTGCATCAGTTCTTCGGCTGCTTCAAAACGCAGGGCATCCGAGATAATCACAAATGATTTTTTGTTATCATAAAGAGCCTTCTGGATCGTATCCCGGAAGAATCCTTGTTGTTGGGGCATGCCCTGAATAGGCCAAGAGGCTGCCAGTTCCTCAACCACAGCGGCAGACCATTTAACAGCCAATTCGGTATGATACCAATTGGTATAGAGATTATCTACTTCCGCACTTAGGGGCTTTAAGACATCACTCTGTCGTTCTTGATCTAACGACACGCAAAACTTGCGATACGCTTGGTCCATGATAAAGTACTCTTTGGTATAAGCCTCAAAGAAGGTCAACGCATCTTGCTCAGGTATCCCAGCTTGATATTTCTTCTTGAAAGCATCCATTTCAATCGTCCAGAACATGGCTTCATAATAATTTTCGAATTCCTGGTAATAATGCTTCGTTTTGCGAAGAGAAATTATCCTCTTGTATTGGGCATACTCCTCGGACCCAATGAGCAGGCTGTTCGTCAGTTTAAGAATAATCGAACGATCAGCCGCTCGGAAGAGATCCACCTGCTCATAGTCTTGAATATCCCATTGTTCAAGATACTCCCCAAAGTGAAGATCCGCTTCGATTTCTTCCGCCAACTTGTCGTAAACTTTGGAATCCACACTGTGATGCATAAAATGATCTAAAAACACGACACAGTTAGCCCGCTTAGCGGATACTAATCCTTGCCATTCTGGCGGTAGAGTACGATTCAGAACACTACTAAGTGCGTTTATTATGAAAAAGGTCAGCAAACCTTTTAAAGATTTTTCCGGGGCAAAATATCCATAATATTTTTCAGTCAAATTCCAAAATCCATCGACAACTCCATACTTAACAATGTTTTGCCAGACGGTATTTTCATCCTCTTGTAAGGAATTTATCAGAATGACACGCAGCGCATCTTCAAAATCTGGGGTTGGTCGTTTTGCTAATGCCGCCAGCACCCCAATATTGATTGTTTCTTCGGTATAAGCTTCCAGAGAGTACGAGGCAAAACGAGCATATCGGTCTTTACTATTGAAAAACTTTTCACAGTTCATAAAGAAGGGTCTTAATCCGTTATTCTCGACATGAAGATCATCCATCATCAAGGCAATTTTGTCCGCGATAAACGTCTGGGAGTAGAGCAGGATGTCCAACAACCAATTATTTGCATCCTCCGGTTTAGCGAAAGCAGCATAGATCAGATAATTGGAGTTAGGGTCTATCACTTCAAGCGTATATTTAGAGAGAAACTTATTCGTTTCCGTCAACTTCCAAAGCTTCACTTCGGCCAGTTCCAGCTCATCGACGACCTCCTGGAAGTCCCCCTCAGCGTCATACCAAAAGATGATGTGCCTTTTGGCCCCGTCTCGGCACGGCGACCGGAATTTCTCAGTCAGAGCAGTGTTTATCTGGTCTAGATTCATGATTTCACCTGCGTTTCCATTCCATTAATATCTTTTTGTTTACCTTGTCCATATTCCTCATTGCTTTGGGTAAATTCCGCCCTCATCAGGGAACAAAAAACTTAAGCAGACTGTCCTGCAAACTCAGTAATTTTATTGACAAAATGCTGGAAGCTTGGCGAGCTATTATTTTGTATGTTCATATTCGGCGAAACCTTTTCAGCCCATTCACATTTCCGAATGCCGATTTCCGGATACCCTTTTTTCTTTAAACCCTTCGACATTTCCTTGACAATAGCATCGGCCAGTAGTTCCCATGTGTTACAAATACTATCCTGTATGTAGCCCTCCAAGACAGATGTTTTAGCCTGGGGATAAGCCTCTAGAAGTGCCTGTCGATCTCCAAGGAGCCATGCCTCTATTTCTTCAATAGCGATGCAAAAGGCTGTCTTTGGAGGAATTAAACAAGAATCTAGCACTTCGTTTAATTCATTCTTCAGCATTTTGCAGTCGTTTTTATCTGAATCCACAACAATCACTACTGCACTTTGCTCACCTGAACTCCTACCATACCCTCGTAAGAGCATTGGTAATTTACTGAGCAAGGCCCTTTTTTGGGGATCATTGTCCTTGCTGAGGTTTTTGGGGAGTTTTCCAAGACCACTATAAGCATGAATGCGATATGTTAAGTCCAATGGCAGACTTGCACTAATTTTAGCTAGAATATTTTCTAGTATAATACTACCGGATTGATCTTCAACCAGAATTTCAAGATGCACGTTCTTCACCTCATGTCCAAATAATCGCTATACCATAGGCTTCCTAGCGGAATACCCTCTTCCACGAGGCCATTAACCAGAGAGTCGTCCGATGCCCTACGGATCTTAGAAAAACCATTGTCTTCTTTTTCTAAAATCCAGACATCTTCTGGACTAAGTGCGTCAACAAAGTTCGGACTGTGGGTTGTAATAAAAATTTGTGATTTTGTCTTTTTTTCAGTGGCATGTCTTCTAAATTCCATTGCCAGCGAATTTAATATACCGTGATACAAACCATTTTCAGGTTCTTCGATGCATATAAAGGGTCGTTGGGAAGATTCTTCCAACAAGAGCATATAGGCAAAATACTTTAGCGTGCCGTCGGACATTCTTTGTGCATAAAAGGGATCTTTAAAACCTTTATCGTTGAATTGCAGCAGTAAACGACCGTCATCCGTTTTTTTAGTAGATATTTTATGAATACCTGGTATCTTCGAAGCAATTTTTTCAAGTATTTTTCTTAAGAGATCGGGGCTCTCCCTTTCCATATACTGGACTACATTACCCAAATTATCTCCGTGCATATTTAAATACTTTTGCGGGCCCGCCATAGGGAGGCTTCGTGCTGCATCAGGAGTAAAATAGCATAAGTACCACCCCTCAAGAAATTCACGAAAAGCCGCAATTCTAGGATGTTCCTTTAGCGCACCTAACGTAGCAATCCCTAAATGACGAGAATCCGTCAATTCTACAAGGACCTTCTCAGATTCCTCATCGCCAAAACTATTCCCTTTCCATGCTTTACCTTTGCCTTTGGCTAGATCTAAAAACATAAAAGGTTGTCCTGATTTTTGACCTTTTCTTCTTTGTCGCAGACGCTCCGTCTTGACATAAGGTCTCCCATTTTTTTCGACGTCGATCTCCAGTTCATAGGTTATGGGTCTTTCATCCTTGCCCTCTCGATAATAAAGCTCTACTTTAATAGGTTCACGAGAACCCAAGGAAACGATCCTTTCATAACCACCCCGTTGTTTGAGGTCACAGGCCTCTTCCACTCCATACTTTAAGCAATCAGAAATAAACCCAAAGGTATCAAACATTGTACTTTTACCTACCCCATTTTTCCCGATAACGACAGTAAGAGCTTTTAACGGAGGGGTCTTATTATCATCGGACCATAGTTTTCCAATCTTGACATCCTTTAAAACTCCAAAATTCTCGATTCTAAATCCCTCCACCATACCCATACAAGATCCCTCCTTGTAAATCACTTTAGATCGATTGTGAAATTCTCTATCAGACCAACACTCGATATGTCCACTTATTGATATCTCCTACTATCGATAAGTGGATTATTTTTCTGCATTAGTTCCTTCAAAATCATTATATCCGTAATATCGCAGAAGCTGATAAATATCATCCTCTCCTACGTCACATTTTGGACCAATAATAATTTTTTCTATAATTTCATCTTCATATCCTTTAAAAGATAAATCAAGAAAGGATATAATCTTGTTTCTACTACTCTTAAATTGCATTCCTTGTGGAAAACGTTCAGCAGCATAGTTATCTGAAGAGGAATTTGTATCTTCAAAGTGATACAAATCCTCCCAATCGTCATATTTTGATAACTCATCATTTAATATTAACCGCCACTCCTGTTCTTCAGCAAACTCAGGATTCTTAAATATTATTGAATTTTGAAGTAACACTCTTGATGATAATTCAAAAAAGGCATCACCTGAGGAATAGTCATTAAAATAAATATCTTTTGTCTTTCCATCAAATATCAAACCATATATACTGTTCAAATACTTCTCGGCATAAACTTTTATTTCGTTAGGAGTTTCTTCGTTTGGATATATAACTTTATTTAATTTCAACAATTCATCTTTTTCGGAAATACTTTTCAATACATTAAAATTAAAACCTAAAGATACACCATATCCATCATCAGCATATCCTCTCCATTGGCTTAATTTATCACCATTCTCAGAAAAACATGCCGTATAAAATAAATGATCTGTTCTTCTCATCATTTTTTGTTTCTCATTTTGTACTAAAAACTTTATCGTATCAATATCGTCTAAGCCATAAATAACCTGATTACTCAATATAGACGGGTTTTCTTGATATTGTCGTATTACCTCTTTCTCAAAGTATTCCAGCAGCCATTTTGTCTCCATATAATCGTTCGATTTGCCTACATCTGATAGTCTAATCGTCTTATTTCTAATAATATTTAAAAATGTTTCAACACTGCAGTAATGGTATAGAACGTCGTTATTGACCATAATCTTTCCTCTCTTATCTCTGCCCTGCTATTTCAATTAACTTCCGAAAGAAACACTTAAACAAGACGCCCTATACACTTAAAGAATCGCCATAATTTAGGTCATTATTCATTATTCATTGTTCCTTCTCCTCGGAGCTTTAACGACTTTTATGTCTACATCCTTATGGATCTTTAGCCCCCGGTCGCCTGTAAGAATCACAACCTGGCTGCCAATCTCTGCGTAGAAATCAGCCACCGACTTAATCATAAGATCTCCCATTGATAAATTTCTTTTCTTTTGACTCTTGACATACTCCGGCCAGACCGCTATCAATTTCTTGATTTGCTCGCCTTCCCAAAGCTTCTTCTGTCTGGAAAAAGCAGCCCATGGACTTTTCTCGTCCACTGCTTTGGTTATCACCTCTACAAACTCTACACCACATTCGTATCTTCTTTCAGCTGCTTGTGCAATATGATTTCCTGTCTCGATGATGACCGGAAACGGCAAAACCAGAGTTGCTCCTTTATCCGTTTCACTTTTAATAAACAATTCCACTCTTTGCTTGTCCCATTTGTCATTATCTGGCCCACAAGTTTCTTTTCCACAAATATTCAGCCAACAACACATGATGGAAGTATCTATGATGACAACCTTATTCATTGGATACTCCTCCATTCAGGGAAAGGCTTCTTTCAATTTCACCTGTTGTGCTAAGTTCACCCACTGACCCATGGGCCAATAATTTTGGCAAGGATTTGATATCTTCCAATAAAGTGATTTTACTTGTACCATCCTCGACATCACGATGCACTACCTGAATAAACGGGATCATATCAACACCCAGTTCATCCATTAATGCTGGATTATGTGTAGTAATTAAAATATCAATATTTCGTTCTGTACCAATTTCGATCATGGTTTTCAACAGAAGTTTTGCTCTGGAAGGATGCAGCCCATTGTCAACTTCTTCAATAACGATGAGCGACCCTGAGGGTCTTGTTAATAAGGCTGTTAGAATTCCTAAAAACCTTAATGTACCATCTGACATCCCTCTAGTATCAATAATTGTTGTTCCCGTTCTGCCCCATTTCTCTTCACAATACAGCATTGCATCTTTTTTAAATTTCCCTATAGGTTCTGCCCATACCTTTCTAATTTCCCCTTCTGCCAGGCCAGACACTCTCTTCGTTAATTGACTTTCAAATTTTAACTTTTTATCTTCAGGCAATGCCGCAATCATGCCTGCTAAGTTTGCTGCATTTCTCGAAAGGTGTTGCGTAAAAGGTTTGTAATCCCTCATCAGAGAGGGTATAGGATCAAGAATAAATATTACCTCTAGGTTTCCGGTGACCAGTTGAATCGCTGCTGATACTTCAGGAATTGTCTCATAATTTTTTAATTGACTTATAACTGAGATAAAGTTTTTTAAGTCTTTACGAGCTGGTCCCCCCTTACCTTTATTGACAAATGTAGGTATAATTGGACTTGAAAATTCATCGCTCTCATTATTTCTATAGGCACTAAACAGATTTTTTTCTCTTGGTTTTTTGCCCTTCTTCATAATTTTTATCAATAACTCAGCAACGACCTCTACCTGAGGTTTAATTCTAACCGTAATACTGTACTTGTAATCAATGTTATTATCTTCTTGGATAACTGCCTCTAAGGTAAACTGATCCCCCGGAAACAGCGCAGCATATTCAGCCCCTCCACGGATCGCGCTAATACTACCATCAAGAAACAATCCTCTTTCACCATCCAGCGCTGCCTGCAAATTCCTTCCTTGAACTGCACTATTTAAAAAGGCAATTCCATCAATTATATTTGACTTTCCACTTGCATTTGTTCCAATCAAAACATTCAAGGGGTCTATATATACTTTGGCATCCCTAAAACTCTTCCAGTTAATAAATCTTATCTCTTTGATCATCCTAACGCCACCTTTCGGTTAGATAAATATATCCATATATTGGTATTATCATAGCACGCTGGATTGACATTCTCAATCCTATGGCCTATAAACACAGCACTTTATATCTTCGCCAGCACCTTCGAGAACTTAGCATAATTGGCCACAACCCCATCATCCAGATCAATCTCAATCTGCTGATCGGCCAGATTATGAATCACTTCATCGTATTTTTTCAATTCATCCATCTGCTTGGTTAACACTTTCAATCGTTTCGTCGCTTTGGTCTTTTCGGTTAGCGAGTCTTCCGACACTAAAACTTGATTTAAGCGTAGGAACTCGGCTTCCAGTTTATTCTGCAAGGGATGCAGGTAATCCGTGCGTACCCGGGATACCATACTACTATCATAACGGTGCATATAAACCAGAGCATTAAACCCTTGTTCTTTGCCAGACGTGAATAACCAGTAGATCGGCCGTTTCTTATAGATCTGGACATGATCCTTGTAAAAATCCTTCAAGAAATACCTGCGGATGCACTCTCTGCTGGTTTCATTGGCCTTTCTGCCTAAAGTTTCCGCAATGTAGTCAAGATTTATGGTCAAGGTATTCTCCCCAAAGGTGACTTTTACAAACTCCACAAATTGGGTCACAATATCATCATCAAAATAGGCATCACTTAAGATAGGCAGAATGCCGTCGGCATCTGCCTGAAAGGTTTTGTATTTTTCCGGGTCGAACTTTCCACCGGCGAAGATTAACCCTTCCTCATCAAGAGAATACCTGCCTAGCATACATCCCACGGCATAGGAAATAAAGGATTTAATATCCCGTAATTGATCTGCTTTACGGATGGTGATATCTTTGTCTTCTACTTCTGAGGTGAGTTCGTCTTGCAGGCCGTATATATCTATGAAGATACGATTTATTTCCTCTTCGTTGGCCTGAAGTTTGTTGAATTGAGTTTCTGCGAGGTTTGACCAAGTGAGAAAAGCTTGTTCAACTGTATCAACTTCTTTTACTATCGCAAGGATAGGGTGGGTTTTGAAATCCCATGAGGTTTCGAATGAGTCCCAATCTTGTTTTGAAAGCCAAATGCTTTCCTGGGATAACTTATCTATCTTTTCCAATACTTTTTGTTCCTTAGTTACTATAACAGGCAATCTACTGATATTTCCCACTTGAAAATTCATTGTGGGATTTTGTATTTTTAGAAATTCATAGGCTGATTTCGAACATAAAAATGCGGTTAATAAATTAATATCCTTCTCCGGAGGAAATACCGATGAACCACCAACATCAAAAATGAACCCTTGCGGCGAATATCTGACGCCAAATTTTGATGAACTTACAAAAGACCAAGTAATACCTTTTCTGAAATAATATTCGCTATTCCAACACTCACTATTTTTCTTTTCAATTAATCCTTGTTGTAGTTTCTCATATTTATCTTGGTGAATTTCATATCCATCATTTTCCCAATTAACAACATACTCATTATTTCCATAAAACTTCCGAAAATCACCGCCTTTATTATAAGGAAACCACTTCTTCAAGCTTTCTTTTGCTTCTTCCCTATTGCCATAACAAAAGCCAATTCCGTTAATACTTACTTCATACCATAATCGCAAAAAACGTTTGTTATCAGCTGTTGCCATCCCTTGCCTAGGTTCAGCTATTTTTCCTAGTGGAGTGCCTTCTTCAAAAATCTGTCGTACTCTTTCACAGACCCAATAAGCCATGGGTGATCCTGGTATTTTTTTAAAGGCGCTCTTGAATGTACTAAACCTATTAAAGCTGTTATGGAACTCTATTTCCTTGAGTTCCGCACTATGGTAGTCAACAAGTCTCACATACGTTCCGTTATCGATTTGTATTGAAATATTTCGCAAAATAAATGCTACTGATTGAACTACTTCTCCTCCAATTTCTTCAAAAGCTCTAGGACCAAGGTGATTCATTGAGCTAATGGATACATTATTAATAATTTTTTCTCTTAATTTCTCAAAACTTGATAGAAACATCCAGGTGTGCTGTGTAATCATTGAAACAAATCCATCTTGCAGGCACTTATCTATACATTTTTCTATAAATACTGCAAACAAATCATTTTTACTATCCACAAATTTATTCTCAACATAATCTGCTAGCATTGGATTAATTCCTTTTTTCCCCATATAAGGCGGATTAGTACAAACCACATCATACTTAACACCCATTATATTCGCCTGAAGAATTATCCCAGGCAACTTATCCAGAATAACATCCCGGTACGGAACCTCCAATAAATCTCTTGCCACAATGTTACCTATTTCATCTATTCTCTGCTCTAGAAAATCCAGATCTAGTTCTCTCACATCTAAAATTGACCCAAATTCCTTGGCATCCTTAAAGGTATCTGCTAAATAAGTAATGATCTCCCGCTCACGGTTCTGTTCAAGTTCCATGGCTTCCCTATCCACCAGAATCGATTTTACCTCATTACCCATCCAGTTACTCTCTTGAATCGCGCAGATATTTAGCTTGATATTCTCTCTAAATACCCCTCGGCTCTTGCTCCGCGCCTTCATCATGACGGCAAAGGATGCCAGTTGAGCAGCACGGTCATCTATATCTAAACCATAGAGGTTATTTTCCAAGATTAACTTAGGAATTTCCTCTTCCATATAGCCATTACTCTTATATATTTCATAAAGTACCTCAAAAGCATAGACGAGAATATGCCCTGAGCCACAACATGGGTCCAGAACCTTAATGTATAATGGGTTAAGGTCGGGATTTTTCAGTGCTTCCAGTTGTTTTTGTACTTCAGGTTCCTGTTTCGCCTGCTCTAGGTAAAACTTCCACTGAGTTTTCAATTCTTCGTTAGGATGGGATTCCAGCCATAACCTACCCAAAGAGTTTTCCACCATGTATTGAACAATCCACTTCGGCGTAAATAGTTGGGTAGCTGCCGGGATATTTTCCTTAGAAATCTTTATATTCTTCTTCAGCTCGGCAAAGACTTCATCCTTCTTTTCAGAAATATAATACTGGTACAGCCACCCGATAATCTCGACTTCCATCCAGTCTTCCTCAGGTATAGAAGTCACCAGATCTCGGATGACCGACCCTTCTTGTAACAGATTGCTTGGAAAGAGCAATTCGGTATAATCAGAGATCGTCCCAAACATAAACGGTAAAATCGTATTTAACTCATTACATTGGCGGATGAGTAAATACTTATACAATCCCTCAGAGTCGTTCCTATCTTGAAAATCATAGATTACGATTCGATCGACAGCCAAGTCGACATTCAAGGCCTCCCGGATGATATCCGGTTCCGCTTTGTTTGGATCGATAGAAGATAAAACCCGCACTCCGGTGGGCAGGTAGTCGTTAACCTCCATGAAACGCAAAGCAATAAAGCGGTTGAACCAAGTATAGGCAACCTCCTCCATAACCTGGTCATAGCCTTTTTGCTCGATCTCCTGGATCAGCTTATCCCTTTGCAGCTTAAAGCCTTTTTCCTGGGGGATATTGTTTAGGATGATATGACCTGCTTCTTGCTTTATCTCTGTGATACTCTTGGCCGTAATCCCTATTTGAAAAGCCTTTTGCATGACTTGCTCGATCAGCTTCTTACGAGCACTGACGGCAAAGTTTTTTATGGCGGATTTATTCAAGGTTCTCCCTCCCCTTAAACAAGCCTGACATTTTTATTGTCCCGAATATAGCTCTTCAGTTTATTTCCAAGATCACTCGTTAAAGCGTCCACCTCTGCTTCGGTGGTCATAAGGGGAGCCGATCTAAACAAGTCAGCGATAACAAGGTGTTGAGTATATCGAGGCGGCAATTCCACGACGGGTATGGCTGGGGGTGGAGTTCCATGATCAGGTTCCGGCTGTGGATCTGGAATTGGTGGAGGATCTATCGGTTTGGTCGCCTCTGCGATCGTTTCGAAAGACCTTAACTTCAAGATTTCACTTTCCGTCTTCATCGCTATTGCTTTATAGAAGTTATTGACTGTATCTATTCTTTCGAGCAAATCCTCAAAGGGCTTTTTGATCCGCCTTTGAAAACTGCTGTCTAGCTCAAATTTGCGTAATTCATCCTTCACTTGGGCATAGTCTGCCTGAATTTGGACTTTGATCGGCTGGCATTTTTCCTGGAGTAATTGGACAAAACGGTCATTAAACTTAGCTACTAAGGCCGGTAATTGGATAATCTCTGCATAGGGGTTAGGATTCTCCACGATATTCTGCACTTTATCGACTATTTCAGTAATTTCTTTGTCCAGGACATAAGTCTCATTGTCTTGGTAGATCTCCAGCATTTTAACGGCTTTTGCAAAATGGGGGAGTTGGTTCTTAAAGAAGCTTTTAACTTTTTTAACCTCTTGGCTCACAAGGCTAAGTTCATCTTCCGTCTCGACTAAGGAGGTATAGAATTCTTGGGTAACTTTTGACGCAGAGAGTTTCTTTAAGACCGTTAGGCAGGCCTCTAGGGCATCTTTTCCTGGGTACTTGCCATGCTGATAACGGCTGATCGTTCCGTTGATTGCAGCAATTTCCTTGACCATCAAGTCTTTCAGGCCCTTCATCAGGTTATCTTCATCTTGGGAGAGGGCGCTGTGGTCAAAGACATTTCGTCCGATATTTCTAGCTTTGAGCAAGAGTTCCGGGGAAACTTGGATCCTGGTAATAAGCACTAATTTTTCAACTTCTGTTTTCTTGGTTAGGTAATTGGGGATTTCCCTGTCCGTTAGATCCAGATATTCTGCACCGTACTGCAGCTTGATCTCTTGTAGCTTGAATAATTCAGCCACTTGGGCAGCGATGTCGATTTCTTTCCAGCCATAGGGTGCTGCCTTGAAGTAGTCAAGCAGCATTTTCATGGATACTCGGACGTTTCGTTCATGGTTTCTGCCGAGATAATTATTAAGTTCGTCCAAGGCCAATTGATTGGAGTCGTCTTCGACCAATGTAATTTGTCGGTCATCCTCTGTGAGGATTTGCCACAGGTCACTATTGACAGACACAAACTTCTTAATATAGTTCAGCTTAGTATAGATGCTTTCCACCATCGACTGAAAAGCCTTGTTAATTTTCTCGACGGGTTGTCCGCTCTTAATCTCGATTTTTTGAGAGTTGAGATAGATATCTGCTTCAGCAATCGCCGTAATGAGTAAGCTCTTAACCCGGTTTTTTCTGGTTTTTAATTCTCTGGATTTGTTGTCAATAATCGCGCGGACGGTTTCCGGTAAGCTGATCGAGGCTGTTTTGGTACGGTAAGTTTCAATCTTAAGCACTTCTTCCATCTCATACCAAAAGTCTGGATCCGGCGGAAGTTTTAAGATGACTTTGTCACCACCAAATGATAAATTCTTAAACTCCTGTTCTCCATACTCACTGTAGTGATCGAAGAAAGGGGTAATAAGCCAAATCCCCATTTCTCCATCCTGTTTGCCACGAGGACGATCATCAATCTTTTGGTTAAACGTGAAGTCATATTTACTGTTATACTTGTACTTTTTGTCCAGATAAATATCCTCGAAAATCACCTCGCCGATTTTGCCACTGACATCGCTGGGGTCGATCAGCATATTTTTAATCTCCCGGTTGACATCCTGCTCGTCATCGGTTAAGAAAAAATATTCGTCCCCGTCTTTTTGGATTAGAGTTTCCTGGACCAGCCTTCTGAGGGATTTGGCGATGCTCTCTTTGAGGGTAATTTTATCCTCATCAATTTTGGTGACCATTAAGGTTGCCAAGTTTTCTATCTTGGGCTGAATTTCCTTGACATATTTGATCATGAACAAGAGTTTCAAGACATCGAGATCTTCTGGATGTAGTTGGTTGTTCTCCTGAGCCTGGTCAATCACCCGCCTGATCGAGCCATCCAGAAAAGTTTCGATTGAATGATAAAATATATTGAACGGGATGAGCGTGCCGATTGATTTTTGGCGGTAGGCCTGGGCAGATTCTTGGAAAGCACTCAAAAGGGAGCGTTCCCCTTCTGCTAGATGTTTACCGGAGGAACCATGTTTGCGAATGCCTGAAAACACTTTTTGCAAGAGGTTGAATTGGTACGGGATAAAGGGGTATACCTCGATAAAATCTGTTTTATCGGCAAAATTTTTCATTTCCGCAGCGCCTGAAGTAAAGCTAATAGTATTGCGCAGCTTAGCGTTACTCTCCTCATAAAGCAGACCTAACGTATCCTGAGCTGGGGAAGTTTTCTCTAAAAGACGTTTCTTAATCACTTCATCGACATTACTGCTGGATAGGTTGATCCGTGTATTGAAGCGACCCTGAATTTTCGAAAAGTCTCGTCCTTTGACTTTAGGGGTGACGGAATCAATATCTTCCTGAGACGTGACGATCACCCAGGCTTTGCCCTTACATTTGGCGCCCAGTTCCTCGACAATGGTTTGCAAGTCCAACATCATTTGAGTGTTGTCCCCGATATACTGTCCGATTTCGTCTGATAAAAAAGCGATATGATGATCACGCCCTTTTTCCTCCAGATAAGCTTTGACCATCAAGGCGAATTCTCCGATACTCATGGTAAAATTGTTGTCCTTGTTGTTAAACCATTCTAAGGCTGAATCTTGGGAACAGTGCCGTACTTCCGTCAGAGCGTTGACAATAATGTCCCTGTCAAACAAGACACGCCGGCGGCGGTTTTCCCAAAGATCTCCCGTCTTCTCCTGAATGATCTTTTTGAACGCCTCGAACTTTCCTTCTTTAATTAACACGCTTTCCATATCTGCGACCCAGGGTTTACTCCCGTATAAGCCTTGTCTTTCATAAAAAACCTTAATGAAGACCTTGAGAATGGCGTCTTTTTGACTGCCGGTACCATAGTCACTTTTGGAATCGATGTTGAATAGCACGACGTCAGCGGGGGTTTGTCCTGCTCGTTTAAGATTGGCTAGTAAGAGAGGATCCTGAATTTTACTGTCAAAGAAGCTGACCGCGTCCCTTCCTGCCACTTCTTGGTTATCTAATATGTAAGATATTATTTTTAGAAAGTGCGATTTACCAGAACCGAAGAAACCTGAAATCCAGACCCCCATCTCATCAGTCGGTTGATTGATCCCTTTTAAGTAAGCATCGAAAAAAGCGGCAAAGTGGCGGTTGAGCTCTTTCGTCACCACATACTCATCTAATTCCTGAAAAATTTCTGCTTGCTCTAATTGTCCAACCTTGATAACACCTTTGATATCCCTGCTAATCCGTTTAGCATAAATCTCTTCTAATTCCATGATTTCTCCCCCGATTCCTACTTTTCGATTAAACGAAACGCTCGATAATAATTGTCATCTTTGAGCTTGTTAAATAATTTTAACTCCGCACCGTCATAATTCCCGGGGAAAAACATGATGACCGGGACCTTATCTAAGACGTGGTGTAAATTATTCAGGATGTTATGCGATCGGACCATAGGCCAGACTTTTCCCACTCCCGTGAGAAAGACAATATCTGATCCCTCGGCCTGATCAGCAATCAGTTCAACATAGACTTCAGGGCTGGCGATATCTTGTAAGGCTTCGGCAAGGTAGGTTGAGCCCTGTTCCTCCTCCATCTGGGCTAACTCTTCCAAAACCCCTTCCCTGCGCAACAAATCCAGAATCATTTCGTAAAGGTCAAATTCAATCACCTTCTGGCTGGACTGTTCGGAGTTTAAGGTGCGTTTCAAGTAGGCGATGTGCTCTCGAACTAAGAGTTCGTCACTGGGATCGTAGTCAAATATGTAAAAGCCGATTTCGTTTCCTAAGCCCTTGTTCGCTAAAAAAGCAGGAGACTGGATTTTCTCCAGGATCTTATTTAAGCGTTCTCTACTTACAGACATTACATTCTCCCTCCTGACATAGCGATAATTAGTCTTTGGTCGCCTATTTTTCTCAAATGGACGAGTAATTCCTGTTCCATGCTAGGTGGGGTTAGCTTTTTCTTGCGTGTATTATTGATCAAACCCGCCTCAAAGAGTATTCTACTATAGACCTGCGACAATTTCCGGAGGGTGGATTCCTGCCACCCTGCTACCTTGGAGTTTTGTTCTGCTTTATTGTTAAAGAAGATACGAAAATCCCTAGGCTCTAGTGCTTGTTCCCCAAGCCGTACTTTTTCCAGATAGATTTCTTCAATAAACTCCGAAAATAACCGATTGGTTTTAATGATAGTTATTAAAGCGACAAGTTTGCTGGTATGTAAAGAACCGTGAACTAATAGGTTCAACATTATTTCATCCAAGATTGCTACCCGTTTAAGGGTGGCACTTAGTAGTTTATCAATGCTTTTACTTGTGGCATACTGGAACAGGTTTTCTTCTTTAATTTTAATTTTATTTTCCTCGGGCGAAAGTCCAGCCAAAGTTAGTTTTGCAACTTGCTTCAGTTCAAAATACAGATATAGTGTACTGGCGAGATTTGAAGAGTACTGTGGCTCCACTGTATCACTTCCAATTTTAGCTTTAACTAATATCGTGGCCGTTCAATCTATTCTTTGACCACGAGAGGAGAAACGCGAAATTCATTCTTCCTAAATGTAGCGTGTACAGCTAACCACTGACTAATCACCCACTCCGTAGTCCAACGCACCAGTTCGCCTTTGCTCTACCCTAGTTTAGGTCTCGCGGAAGGTAAGGTGGTAATAACTGTGTCACAAATATTCACTTAAGATATTTATTTAAAGAGTTCGTAAAATTATACTCCTCCTCACTCTATGGTGAGTCGTGCTTTCGAAGCCCAGTAGAGCTCTCTTAAACATTCCACAAATTTCCTACAATTCCTCCCAAGATAGCAGAAATAATCAACGAAAAGACAATAGAAGCCAGAACGTACTGAACGTCCTGGCAATACCCCATTGACCAACCCCATCAAATATTCAATTTGTTTGCCAAGACAGCCACATCGGCGGGCTACGCCCAGATATGTAGGGACGTCCCTATTGAGAACACAGTTCGGAGGCGAGGTGCGGGGAAACTTGTTAACAAGTTTCCGTCGACTTCTCATTTCGGGCCTTTTTCTTTAGCGCCTTTTCTTGACGTTTTTGATACATCTTCTGAATCCAAATACTCACTGGAGCCTTCCACTGTTCACTTTTGTTTGGGATATTTTTGATAAGGCTCCTTGGGTTCAATCCCATTTCTTTAGCCATTTTTACAGTTTCTTCGTTCAATCTGCATTTCTTTTTAGCTTCAGCCCATTCAATATCCTTTTGATTATTGCTAGCCACTTCATTGTCCTTTCCCGGAAATTTATTTATTCCGAAGTGTAATCGTCTTCTTATTTAGACTTAACCCCGACGGGGCTTAGCCCACGAATCTACTGGTCCGAATGGACGGCGACCACTTGAACATCACAAGACTCTGAATTACCCGACTATGGAAGGTTGTGTGAAAACGAATTTCGGAAAATTTTCCTCCCCACTTTCATACCATTTTCACCATGTTCCCACTTTCACAATTTATTGTTTTCAAATAGTCTAATGGACAAAAGGGAAGCTTTAAACCTATAACACAATTCTATTTTCCGTATTGGTTCTCGGAAACAAGTCGAAAAGTCCAATAATATACGCCAAGACAGGACTCTACGCTAAAAAATCTCAGCCTGAATACCTGTAAGGTCGTTTCTAATTTCAAGCAATCTTCTAGTCATCTCATCATTGGATTTAATCATACCCTGAACATTATCGCGGCTCGTTTTCAACTGGGTGCTTATTTCGCCATATGCATCAAATATTCCATTTAACTCATTACTGTATTGGCTTTCAAGGTCAGACACGATATCAATGAAAGACTGCCTGTATTCTAATTGCGCCTGTTGAACTTTTTGCGCCTTCTTTTGATCATCAACTGTTTCTTTAATATCAAAGAATAAAGCAAGGACGCTAACAGCAGGCCCTAAAACCTTAGCAACATTACCGATATTCTTAGCTATATTAACTGCCTGCCAAGGTTGAACTTATATCCGAGTTTTCCACCCACAGCCAAAACAACCTTTTGGATTTGTGATCCAGAGGCTTCGGTTGATTTTATTAAGAACTTTGCTGATGTGGCTCCTTCTTTTGTTGCCATACTAATAGTCTTGCCTGTGATATATTCCATTACGTTTCTAACAGATTCAAACTGAGCACGACTAAGCTTTGTATCCTGACTCTCAAAAAAATGTTTTTTACCATTGTATGAAGAATTTATAGAGTTGAAGAAGTAACTTGCTGTTCCGCTGTTCATCACATCTTCTACTTCAAAATTAAGTTGATCTATGCTTCTTTCGCATAGAGCTGCAAGTTGGGAATTAATATTCTCACAAGATGTAGTAGTCAATTCATTGATATCATCTTCCGTATAATCAATGTCTTCAAGTCCAATCATACGTGAAAGCTCATATCCCTTATCAGTGATTGGCTTAAGTCCACGCCTGATGATATTATGAGAATCTATCGCCACTTGATTACGCTGCTGGTCGATTTTCCTTTCGATTCTTGACAGCAATGAACTATAAGCACGATTTGCATCATCTTCTATTACCTTTTGGGATATTTCATCAATTGAAGCTTTTAAAACCATTACAGGAGTATCCAATTTGCCAAGCAAACCTTTTTGCTGTATGAATGCATTCAATCTTTTAATAAAGTCCTCGAAATGGCTATATTCAACAAGTTCCCTGTTATTTTCATCCACCCCATCTTTATAATCCTTCGCATCCACAAAGCTGTAAGAAAACTCAGTTACAGAATGAGGAACAAGAGCCCTGTTCAATGAAACAGAATAGTTATCAACAAGCTTATTATATTCTCCTGCTTCTTTCGACATCTTGTTGACTATAAGAAACAGCTTTCCTGCGTATCCTACATCGAATGCCCATTTTTCAAAATCCTGCTTTGTATATTGGTTAAACAAATCGCTTGTAATACAGTAAACCAACAGGTCTGATTTCTTTATCATTTCGATGGTTCTTGCATCGTGCTCTGGATTCTCTGTATATAATCCCGGTGTATCGGTAAGAGTAACTCCATTCCAGTTATAATCAGCTGTAAAGCTTGTTGCAATGTCAGAATCGATTTTGATATCCTTATTCGCAGTAAGAGCAGAAATGATTGTTGATTTTCCTGCTGTATACTGACCGATAAAAACAACTCTTATTTTATCTTCTTTGGCGATTGCTTCTAACTGTTCATTCAATCTCTGGGCATCTTCTGCATAACCACCCTTGGTGTATAACTTTAAAATTTCACTTTTGTCAGCCTCTATGCGACAGGCAAGCTCAGTGGTTTTAAATTTGACACTATCGCTCATAATTTTATACCTCTCTTAGTTAATAATACTTTATCTGCAATTATTCCATCAAGCCTATCTGTATCAAGCTTTCCGTTATGCTTTCTTTCGATAGTGATAGTTCCCTTAATAGACCTATTAACACTCAAAACTTCATTATTCACCTTATCAGGCGAATAAGAATCGGTTTTTTGTGATAAGAACTGTAATATTCTCCATGCATAGACCTTATTTATCATTTCAATCTGGGTTTCATAACCTTGTGTTAACTGATCTGCAATGACAAGTGTCTCTTTCAAGCCATTAATCAAATCAGAAAACAGACTGTCAATTCTTTCAACACTTCTACTTAACTCGCCATCAATGTCTGAAATAGTGCTGTCTATCTGCTCCGGAGTTTGTTTCAAAATGTTATCCTTAATAGAAAGATAAACCTTATCAATTGCCTTCTGTCGCTTTTTTTCTTTTGACGAGAATTGTAAGGAGCCAAGACCTATCAATATTCCTGCACCCGTTAAAATCCAACCTACCGGATTTGATGCACCTAAGACAAAAAAAACAATGCTACCAGCAACACCAAGCACACTACCGGCAAGTCTCGATATGGACTTGAAGTCTAACTGCATAGGAATGTTTACATCTCCAACTTCAAAAGATGTTTTTAAGTCCTTCGGTAATATGT
>JQID01000053.1 GCA_000770645.1 Desulfosporosinus sp. Tol-M | reverse complement strand
ACATACTGTTGATAATGATAGCAAAACTGAGAATACATGAGTGGAATTTCATTACTGAGTCTGCAAGATTCACAGTACTCATTCCAAAGTAGACTGAGAGTTACTCCGCTTTTCGCCATTTCTTTATGAATGTACTCGTTATCCGGGCGCTTTCGAGGTAAAGGTAATAAAGATTCGGGGTAAAAAAGCTTTTGCAACTCACCATTCGTCATTTCTGGATTCAATGGCCATGCAACATTGAACTCCTTAGACTGTTTTGCTACATTGGCAACAGTGTTGCGTGAACATTCGCAGCTAACTGCGATGCTGCGTTGACTGATTCCTTGGCTAATTAGCCGTAGAATCTCTCGATAATTGGTCATTCGATGACCAAGTGAATATTTAGTTATTTTTCTTCTTCAAAAAAAGAATCTCTCGATAATTGGTCATTCGATGACCCTCCTATGAATGTAATTTACACCCCTCTTTTGAGTGCATAGCTACATTCTAATGGAAGTTTTCATCAAATGGCTCTCTATCCGGAAGGGTGGCTCTGAAAATCCGGAGCCATGGCTCTCGCTGTCCGGAATAGTGGCTCAATTCGGTCCGGATTATTCAGTTCAGTTCATGGGTTAAGTCTATTACTGCTTTTTGTGCTCCCGTATGCGGTCGGTATCCATAGGTATGGTCACTGAATTCCTGTTCATAAATCGCCTCTAGGATTTTCGCCGCCGCGCGTTGGATAATCTTGTCTGAGACCGCAGGTATGCCCAGCGGCCTTTTCTTTCCGTTGCCTTTGTCGATGTACACTCTGCGTACTAGCTTCGCACGGTATCGTTTGCTTTTTAACTGCTCTACTGCCTTGCTAAGGTTGGTTTCCAATTCCTCAGCGTATTCCTTGGCAGTTATGTTGTCTATTCCTGCTGCAGCCTTCTCCTTTAGGTCATGGAAAGCTTCGTACAGTGCTTAAACATTGAGCAGTTTATATAAGTTCCCAAACCGGTGAGTTTTGTTTTCTGTTGCCTTCTTTGCTATTCCCCGCAGGGAGGTTTGCCAGCGTACTTCCGATCCAACATGTCCGGTGCTGGTTTCCTTTACAGGCTGCATACTCTTGTTAACCCCTTCCCCATGTAGTCGGCTTTCCCGACCTCGGAGTACTGTGAGTTAATCCGACTCCCTCTCCATATTTTTGCTTGCTCATGCCCATACTGTTTCCGCTAGCCTAAAA
>JQID01000185.1 GCA_000770645.1 Desulfosporosinus sp. Tol-M | reverse complement strand
GCAGTCTCGAAATTATTAAGGTCCTCGACTTTTAAGGATGATGTTGTGGCCGGCGCGCCGATTTCATAATATATTTTATCGCCAAAACGAGGATGTAATCGAAGCGACACCTTGTTTGTTTCCTCATTTTCACTTTTAACAGTAAAAGATACGCCGGTAGGTTCTTTTTCAAAGGGTCCCTTTTCCACATACTCGCCATGTTCCCGCCACAAATCCTTCTGCTTACAATCTGTAAGCAGGTTATCCAGGGTACGCGGATGGACCCATGTCCAGTTTGTTTCCGTTGCCGCCCGGTCTTTTATTTCCGACCAGCGCATTTCTTTTCTGGTAAAAAGCCGCTGTTCACATTTACGGCGCAGGGTATCGTCAAGCGGCTTGTTGGAGAACTTTTGCTTTTCCTTAAGTAAATTTTTCACCTGTTCCTCGCCATTGTAGTTATTGTCCGTAAACTGCATATTAAAATCACTGCTCCGGATACTGTCGCCCATCGGATAATAAAGTGTCGAGAAGGTCTGCTGGGATGCACTGAGTACCGCAGTGATCTTTTTTATCCGTGTGTCTTGCGCCAAGAGGTACTGCTGATTATCCTCCGGCACTTTTTCATCATGCATATTGGCGATAATTTTTTCAATGGCTTTTAATTGTTTGGCAGCCTCATACAGGCGATCCATCGTATCCCGACTACCGGATAAGAACATCACCCGGTTTTTATAAAGCGCATCATTGTAGAACCGCTCCAGACTGGGATGAAGCCCCGCTCCTGTGTAAGGTTCAAACAAGATGAGTGAAATTTTATCCGTAGATAGCGTGATTTCATCAATTGCGGGGAATATAAGCAGGTTTTGATAGCAGTCACCCACAAGAGGTTTAAATTTCTCTGCCAGAAACGTTTTCAGCGTTGTTGTTCTGACCGCTTCATTTTCATATGATTCAACCAATGAGTGCAGTTCGGCAATCATATTCTTGACATTTTTGAAAAGCAATTTCCCGTCCTTATCATGCTCCAGGTACCATGCTCTGGCTTGAAACTCATCGAGTGCTCTTTTCAGGCCGGCAATATCTCTGCCCGGCTCGCACAGATCACCTATAATTTCCTGTAAAGTAAGCCCTAATAATGCATTAGGAACATTCGCCAGCGAAGAAACTAAGATCAGTTTACTAACATCTCCGACAAGCTCTTGTTGGTACTGAGCATCGATTTCCTCAGCGATCGCTTTGCCATTCGCTGCGATATCGTGGGCGATAGCGTTGGATAATTCCTGCTTAATCTGGGTCACAGTTGTCAGCATCGCTCGATCATTCAAGTCAAAGTCAAAAACATTTACCAGGTATTTACTCTTTGCCTTGCAGTGATCCCCGGCATAAATGCCCGCCATAATCTGTCGCATCAGCCTAATAAGCCCCCTTGTTTGTTGGAAACCGGAGTTCTCTTTAAAACGTGCATATAAGTCCCGAATTGACGGATGGAAAGGGTACGAATCTTTCACGCCCGTATAGACATGATCAGGCGAGATGTTGGTTAGTCCCATTTGCTTGGCTTTCGCCACCTCGTCCTTATAAGCAATTGCTACAAGGTTGATTTCATCTGCTTTTGGCAGGGATGCAAATAATCTTTTTTTCAAGATATGGTACACTTCATCAGAGCCGCTGCCAACTGGTTCAATATTTAAAGCACTGCGATTGACTTCATTCTCAAGGTTTTTGAAGGCGCCTCGAATAAGTTCGCTTCCACTTTCATATGCCGCTTTCAAATCTGAAATAACCAGGCACACATTGGCAAGCTGGGCCTTACCAAGTGCGGAAAACAGGTTGGCAAGCGCAGTTGAGGTAACGGCGCATAAATCCGAATTGCCT
>JQID01000109.1 GCA_000770645.1 Desulfosporosinus sp. Tol-M | reverse complement strand
GATAGTAGTCGGCGGAGAGGCTGTCGTACCGGCAGCGATTTATGACTGTTTGCCTGGTGCAACACGTTATGGCGGATGGGATCGCTATGCAACCGTAACGGCGATAGCTTCAGGGTTGCAGCTTAACCTTAACCAAGTATATGTTGTAACCGGCCTCGATTTTCCGGATGCGTTAGTAGCCGGAAATTTGGCGGCAAGATCTCTGTCGCCGCTGATCATGGTGGATCAGGAGTTACCGGCGGCAAGCGAGACATTCCTGACGGCTAATAAAGCGGCAATCTCCGGACTGACTGTTATCGGAGGGCAAGTGATAATTACGCCAACTCAGGACAGTGCTATCCGGGAGGCACTGAAGTAATTAGTTATTGCAGCACAGAGTATGCGAAAGGGGTGTTAGCAACGCAAGCTGTCACAAAGAAATGGTCCGCTGCGATTTTAATTATAACGCTGGTTTTCATGTTGCCGGCTGGATCATTTATTCTGATGCCGGGGTTTGCTCTTGCTGAAGTTTCGGAACCGCTTACAATCACCGGAGATGGGGTGGCGAAGCCGATAACTTTGACTTTGGAGCAACTCCAGGCTATGCGCCAGTATCAGCATATCTACAGTACGATTAACACCTGGCCCACCAAAGTAGTGTGCGTGGGGGAAGGGGTTAGATTAAGAGATCTGCTCGCATTAGCGGAAATAAAGGAAGATGCTCAGTTGATTAGTTTTACTTCCACAGATGACTACAAAATGACGCTAATGGTTAAGGAATTATTGGAAGACAAGCGTTATTACTTCCCTCATTTGATGGACAATAATGCCGGCGACGGAAGTATTGCCGGCTCTCCGGCGGATGCAGAAGAGGTAGAGCCGATCCTTGCTTTAAAGAGTACCAGAGATAGTATTCAGCCGGCTGATATGAACGATATGGATGCCTTATTGCTTATGTTTGGGCAGCGGGCGGTTACCGAGCAGACGCAAAACTTATTCGTAAGATATGTAAAAACAATTGAAGTGCTGACCACAGCTCCGCAAAAATGGGATAACCCGATAGCTAATATTGACAGTGGAGACGTTCTGGCGGGAACTTCGATTGAACTAAGCAATAAACGTAATGATGCCGATAAAATTTACTACACTACGGACGGCAGCACCCCAACTATTAACAGTCCAATTTATAACTTGTGTTCCAAACGATGGTGGGGTCAACGCCCTAATTTGGAACTTACGAATAAACCGATTGAGATTAAACAAGGCACGGTTATCAAGGCCAGAACGATTGGCCCCGGTAAGGCCGATAGTGATGTGGTTACCTTTACCTATCAGATTGGCAGTCCCACGCAATCTCAAACACCAAGTGGACCACCGAGCATAGTCACCCTGGATCAGAAGCTGGTCGATTCAAAAGTCGGCAGTATTGTTGAGTTAACGGCGACAGTCGGTCCGAAAAATGCCACTGATACCAGGGTAACCTGGAGCTCAAACGATACCCGGGTGGCTACGGTCGATAGCTACGGCCTGGTAACGATTGTGGGTTTAGGCACAGCCACCATTACTGTAAAAACTGTAACCGGTAATTTAACGGCTACTTGTATTGTGCAGGGAACAATGAAAAACGTTGTTGGTCTGAGTAGGGTGGATACGGATATTGATCCTAATAAAAATGAGGTGTCGAAACTGGAGCAGTCAAATCCGGCTGTAATGGTAGCCGCAATAAAACATCCCATAACCCCGGACCACGTACAGGCGACTGCTTCTCAAGATGTTGTTGGTCAGAGTGAGGCGGATACCGATACCGATACCGATACGGATACCGTACAGGAGCCCTCTCCAGCTTCGCAGCAGTCTCAGACAAATTGGCAGCATCTGACCGCAAAAGAGAATGTGGCAACAAATTCAACTAACCCCCAGACTTCCGACTCAGAGCTTGACCGTCAAGCTTGGCAAGTGTATGAGATATTGCCTGATGTCGGTCCCTTGTTGCTGTCGGAGGAGTATGACAGGTTGAGCATTTATCTGTGGATTATTTTGGGAAGTTTATTCTTTTCCGGTGCAGGTAGAAGATATAGAAAATACAGGAAATATACTTAGGGGGTAACAATTAGGGGGTAACAAATTGACAGATTTTATCTTAACGCCACTCAAAGATATTATGCAGATTATTTCGTCTGGCTTACTGGCTCCTGCCATTACTATTTTATTGTTATTTGTGGCTTTCACGGTGATTGAGCTGGGCAGCCTGCTGGTGGAAGTGTTTTTTGAGCGGCGTAAGGCAGTAAAGATTAACTTACCAGCATTATTGGATACTTTTCAGGTGAAAGATACTAGAGAGATACCGGAGGAAATTGAAAAAAGCCGACTATTTCGTCGGCAGAAGGCGGCGCTGAGAGAACTAATCAAAAACCGCGCTTTGCCTGCTGCTTCACATCAGGCTCTGGCCCGCCGGTTGCTGGACAGCGAGGAATTATATTATGCCGGAATAATCAATCGCACAGATCTGATAGCTCGTTTGGGGCCGATGTTGGGATTGATAGGTACGCTGATTCCGCTGGGTCAGGGGCTGGTAACCTTGGGTCAGGGTGATCTCAATGGCTTGAGTAATTCTTTGCATGTAGCCTTTAATGCTACGGTAATTGGTCTGGCAACAGCTAGTGTTGCTTTCGTTGTCTCCCGTTTGCGAAAAAGATGGTATGAGGATAATTTGAGTTTACTGGAGATCTTGCTGAAAAGCCTATTGGAGGTGTACGACCGTGAACGGGGAATTGAGGAGTAGAAGGAGACTCAGTACATCCGAAGATGTTAATCCTCTGGATGGCGCGATCAATATAGTAGATGCTATGTTGGTATTTGCCTGTGGGCTGTTAATCGCTTTGGTCATCCATTGGAAAGTCAACCCTGCCAATGGCTTGGAGCGAGTTAATTTGCAACTTGGCCAAGAAATGTCGCAGGAAACCCAAATAAGAAGCGATCTGAAAGAAACTGAGGGACAGGGTCAGCTTTATGAAAAACTAGGCACGGTCTACAAAGACCCCACTTCAGGGAAAATGTTCATGTTAACCAACAAGTAATATCTTGTTTGAATTGTTTGAATCAACAAAGTTTGCAGACAGAGTTATGGAATCATTATCCTGTTGGGAATCATTATCTTACAAGGAGGAAAAAAATATGTCTTATGGCAGGAAGATAATGCTTTGCAAGATATGGAGCATGCTTCTTTGTATCGCTATAATAGTATGCACGCCTTTAGGCAGGGGATTAATTCAACCGGCTGAAGTATTGGCAGAAGGTGTTCCGGCACTGACAGCAGGGACCGTCACAGCGGCGCCCGGAGAGGTGATCAATGTCCCCATTAACTTGACAAGTTCAGGAGAAGTAGTTGCTTTGGGATTTGAACTAAGCTATGATCACAGCTTGTTAACTTACAAGCAAACAAGTTTAGGAAGCGGAGCAGCGGGCTTCACTATCTTTGACTATATATCAGGGAATAACGAAGCAGTAAATCTCTACAATATGAATAACACTCCGTTTACCGGCGGAACGGACAGCACAATAGCAACAATGCAGTTTACGGTATCATCTGCAGCAAGCTCCGGAGCATCTTGCGTATTAGGTCTGAAT
This sequence comes from Desulfosporosinus sp. Tol-M, assembly GCA_000770645.1. GTDB lineage: Bacteria > Bacillota > Desulfitobacteriia > Desulfitobacteriales > Desulfitobacteriaceae > Desulfosporosinus. The sequence continues at coordinate 1,834 of JQID01000109.1, read as the reverse complement.
GGAGTAGTACTATCCGATGCCCTAGGAAATGAGATAACAGCAAAAACAGTAAACAACGGGCAATTCAGCATACCGGGAATAGTGACCGGCGTGGCAACACCTAGCGCTATTAATGTCGTAATAGGTACTGCGTTGGCAAATATCGGATTACCAGGCACGGTAATAGCGACCATCGGTGATAGTTCAATGCGAAATATTGATGTGACCTGGGACGGCGGTACTCCCGCGTACAGTGCCACAACTGCCGGGGCATTTACCTTTAAGGGTTCGCTGGCAAACTTGCCGACAGGTGTGACCAATCCAAATAATGTGACGGTGACCATGACAGTGGATGTGGTCGTTACAGCTCCCGTAACCCTGAGCAGCATCGCAATCACAACACCGGCAACTAAACTGACTTACACAGTGGGAGATTCACTGGACCTAAGCGGTCTGGTTGTCACAGGAACCTACAGTGATAACAGCACGCAAGTGGAAACAGTCTCAGTAAACAATGTAACAGGTTTTGACAGCTCGGCGGCTGCAGCCGGCCAAACACTGACGATCACCGTTGGTGACAAAACCACAAGTTATATTGTAGAGATCAAAGCTTCAGTAATATCGCAGGGAACTGCAACAGGAACCACAACGGGAGAAACCTTCTTAACCATATCGGGAGATGGAGTAACGACTCCTGTAACTTTTACCCAGGCCCAGCTTGAAGGTATGCCGCAATACCAGCGCACATACAGTGTTGTTAACACGTGGCCTACCAAGAAGTTCGAGGTGGCTAAAGGGGTCAAATTGCGGGACCTGCTTGCTCAGGCGGGGATAAAAAATGATGCTCAACTGATTAAATTTACTTCCAAAGACGGCTACTATCTGACGCTTACAGTCAAGGAGTTATTAAAAGACAAGCGTTATTATTTCCCTCATTTCAAGGAGAATCTTACAGCCGACGGTGATGGGAATATTCGCGGCTCTTCCGCAGGGGCGGAAGAGGTAGAGCCGATTATCGCCTTGGTAAGAGTTGAAGGCAGTGATAATCCTGCCTATATGAACGCCATAGATGCACCGGTACCGGTATATGGGCAAAGGACAGTTACCGAGCAGATTAATGAGGGATTCGTAAAATATTTAGCGACAATTGAAGTATCCACCGCGACACCGGCAAAATGGGATAGTCCGCAGGCAAATCCGGCCGGTGGCGAGGTGCCCGTGGGCGCCATGGTCAAACTCTTCAACGACCACATGGACAATGATAAAATTTATTACACCACGGATGGCAGCACACCGACTATGAATAGTCAGATGTATAATTGGATTGCCAGTCGCTGGTGGTCAGCACGAGCGGAGGACGTGGATAGTATTAATAAACCAATTGGACCCATTGAGAAAAACACTACTATCAAGGCAATAACCATTGGCCCCGGTAAGCAGGACAGCAAGATAGCGACGTTTAATTATACAATTCCGGGAGAAACAACAGTCACTACCAAAGAAGACGTTAAGCTTACGGATAACCAACTTGCGGATAACAAAACCGCTTTAGATAAACTATCAGCAGCAACACCTGAGCAAAAGCAGGCAGCCCAGCTGCCGCCCGATGTCCCGGTCATCATGCCGGAAGCTGCAACGCCCACAACCCTGACAGCCAAAGATGGAGTCCAGATAGTTGTACCCGCCGGAGCTGTCAGAAACCAGACCGGTCCGGTAAAAATTACCGTAGCTCTTGGAACTGTAACAGCCGCACCCCAGGCGCAGTCGACAGCAGTAGTACTTGACCCGCTCAAATACGAACGTCAATTTGGGGTTGAAGGGCAGGCTGATGGTTCAATTCAGTTTACTGAACCGG
>JQID01000156.1 GCA_000770645.1 Desulfosporosinus sp. Tol-M | reverse complement strand
TGTCTTGTTACAGGTTCACATATTCCCCATCCATTTTCTTCTACAGCTTCGGAGATGATAGTTGCTAATTCTCCTGTTCCCCTACTGTCAAAATTATCGGTATCATCAATACACACAAGAACTCTCAATTTTTTAGCTCCTCTCCTTTAGGCCATAGGTGAACCTAGATATCCCTAACATGATTTTCGATTGAAAAAAATGATAACCCGATTTTAGTTTAAAGTAGGTAACAGTCTTTGTCAATAGAGTCTAGATTGGTATAGATTGGTATGGATCGTCCCAGTTTGTTCTAAGCCGATTTAGATTAGTACCGCTCTAGACTTTAAGTTTATCTAAACGATAATAGCATCTGGAGCGAAATCTTTGACCGTTGAAAAGGAAGCTGCAGCAATAGTGATCTTCCCTGCGCTTACAGTATATTGGCTGCCGGCCGTCAGGGCTGTGCCGTCAAGCGAAACGCTCATGATTGCACCCGTCCAGGCACTATCATCTGTAAAGGTAATATCTATAGGCTGGCCCAGACTGTTATTGGTTGTATCCGCACTCAGGTCCGGCGGTTCCAGGGAACCCGACGCGCTATGGTAAAGTACAGCCAGATTAACCGGATCCGCCCCATTGAGGATATCTACAGCCAGAACGCCTTCTGCAATAGGCGGTGTGATCACATTACCGGACACTAACGCCACCCCGGCAGTCTCCGCACTGACAGAGTCCAGGATAGTAGTCCCGTTAACCTGGGCATAGACCGTCTCCTGTGTTAATATTGGTTGCCAAGTTGTCATATCTGTTCCGGTCTTGTAATCTACGGTGTCGCCGGTCAGGACTTTTACCCCTTCCGTACATCCGCCGATAGTATTATCATTCAGGCTGGCATTGACATCATCCTTGAGCAGGACACCGGCCGAAGAAGAACCGTTAATCAGGCCCTGGTAACCCTTGATCGTATTATTGCTCATATTAAGGAAGCCATTGTCATCCTTGACAGCATAGCCGGGCTTGCCTTTATTATCAAAAGTACAGCCTGTGATGGTTACTGAGGATGGGGTAAATTCATCACTGCGGTATGAACTATTTTAATAAATATTGGTGCTTCCGCAGTAACTCCAAAATGGCAGTTGGTAATACTTACATTCCGAGTTAAAGCTTGTATAATATACTGACTGTTCTCCGTACCGATAAAAGTAATATTGTCCATGCTTACACTGCTCTCGGTATGATAATTTGTTAATTCAATCAGGGCATGTTCCCCGCCCTCTAAGATTCACCTCCAACTACAGTCAGTCCTGAGATTGCTGCTTTATTAGCCGTCAGGAATGTCTTGGTTGCAGTCGGCAACTCCCGATCCACCATGATCAGCGGGGACAGGGATTTTGCCGCCAAATTCCCAGCTACTAAGGCATCTGGGAAATTGAGACCGGTTACAACATATAACCGATTGGCGTTAAGCTGCAAGCCCGTGGCTATCGCCGTTGCAGTTTCATAGAGATCCCATCCGCCATAACGTGTTGCACCAGGCAAACAGTCATAAATCGCTGCCGGTACTACTGCCTCTCCGCCGACTACTATCGTCGTACTGACTTTTTGTTTTTCCAGCGCTTGTACTGTAGCCGACGGCAAACCCGCTGCTTCCGTAAAGAGAATCGGGATTCCGTTATAAGCTGCATAACTAGTAATGGCTAAAGCATCCTGGTAATTATTTCCTTGCGCATTGGCTATCACGGCCTTACCTTTTGTTCCCAGGGCTGCCGCAATGATAGCTGCTGTTTCATAACGGTCCCACCCACCATAGCGGATAACATTATCCTTACCGTAAGTCTCGCTTAATAAGTCTTGAATTGCCTGGGATATTACAGCCGTACCCCCAACTAAAGTAATCTTCTTTGGCGCTAATTTCTCAATTTCCAGGAGCGTCGACGGGGTAAGCGCAGCTGCATCTGTCAAAAGGATAGGTGCATTGAGTTTATACGCCAGTGGACCCGCTGCTAAAGCATCCGGGAAAGAATAAGCATTAGCCAGTACCACATTGTTCGCTCCGCTTTTCCAGCCCTGTTTGGCTACGGCAATGGCTGTTTCAAACCGGTCAAACCCTGCTAAACGGTTCGGGGCAGAACTGGTATCAGCCATTACGGCATAGGTGGAAAAATGGTAAGTAGGAACGGAGATTGAATTTGTCGTAGAATCATAGATCCCGCCAAGTTTAGCCCAGTCATTCCTGGAAGGATCCCACCAGTAAACAGCCAGTTGTTGAGGAACAGTACCTGCCGGCAGATCTACTGTAGCTATGGGGAAGGTAATGGTTACGGGTGCAGTAAACTGAATTGAACCATCTGTTTGTCCTTCTATTCCAAATTGTCGTTGGTATTTCAGTGGATTAAGTACAATGGATGTGGCCTCAGCCTTGGGTGGAGTCGTGATTGTACCCATAGAAACAGTAATTTGTACCGGAGCGGACTGGTTGCTAACAGCACCGGCTGGCACAACCAATTGGACACCATCCTTTGTTGTCAAGGTAATTGCCTTTGTATCCGCTGGAGCCA
>JQID01000021.1 GCA_000770645.1 Desulfosporosinus sp. Tol-M | reverse complement strand
GCAAGTGCCGCTGTAAATGGCTTTGGGGTGATGTCGTTAACAATCCAGGAGTCTTCGGCGATCACGCCGTCAAGGTAAATTTTTCCGGCGCCGGAATCTTCGTCCCGCTCCCAGTTCCAGAATTTCTTCATTCAGGTTCCTCCGTTTCTTTGATATCTGCGAACGCATTATGTGGAGCTCCACATAATCAGGCTTATGTTGAGTAAGTGATTATGTAGAGTAAAAGAAAAGCACCGACGTAAATCAGCGCTTTTCAGAGATTACTCTATTTAACTACTCAACATTATTTTTTGCTGAAGTTCTTCAGCCAGTTTGCCATATCATCCTCGACACTGCGGCCGCTTAGGTCAATAGATGAGTCTGGCAGTAGATCTGCTGGCTCTGGCATAGGAATCTCAGCTTTCGCCAATGCATCTCTTTTCATTGCTGTATCAGCTCGGGCGTATCGTTCAGTAGTATTCAGATCAGAATGGCCCAAAACATCACGGATATAAACGATGTTATTACCGGCTTGCAGCATGTGCATGGCTTTTGTATGTCTGAGAGTATGTGGAGATATTTTATCAGGAAATAGCACAGGATTTTCTGTTTTTCCTGCTTCCACATACTTTTCCAGGATATATTTGACTCCAGAACGAGTAAGTTTCCCTCCTGAGCGGTTGGTAAAAACATACTGTTCCTGTGAATCCAATAAGTTAATCTTCCACCGTTTAATGTACTCCTTTAGATAGTTCATTGTCTGTGGAAGAAGAGGGACAATCCGGGCCTTGTTGCCTTTGCCAGTTATCTTTACGATAGGCGGGGCTTCAAACCGGATGTCTTTAAACTTGAGATCAGTGACTTCACTGACTCTTGCACCTGTATCATAGGTAAATGCTAATAAAGTAAGGTCTCTGAGCCCATAATTGGTTGATGAATCTGGCTGCTTTAACAAACAACCCATTGCATCTGCAGAGAGATATGTCATCACCGGTTTTGCTGCTTTTTTAAGCTTAACGGCATATATTTCCTCGGATAGTTTTAGAAATTCAGGGTTTTCGGTAGCAAGCCATCGACAGAAGCTTCGTAATATAACAAAGCGCTGATTGCGCGATGTCAGGCTGCAGCCGCGACTGTTTTCAAGCCACTCAGCAAACTCAACAATAAGATTCTTTATCAAAAATGACATATCAAGCTTTTCCGGTGTGATCCGCTTTTCCGTTTTGAGAAAAACAATAAAAAGTGAAAAGACATCTCTATAAGAGAGAAGGCTGTTTGTCGAAAGACCTCTCTGTCCCGGCAGATAAACAGTAAGATATTTGTTCAGATAGTACCCAAAGGTTTCAGAATTAGATTTCTTCATCATCTTTTACCTCCGGAAATACTGTTGGCAAATGTAATTGCATGCTGTCCGTTATTGTTGAAAGGCGATCTTCTGTTAGTCGAATATATCTTTCCGTTGTTTCTAGCCCTACATGTCCAAGATATGCAGAAAGTATAGGCAGTGAAACGTAAAGATCCATTCCTTCATCAGAAAGCCGATTCATTGTGGTAACTGCAAATGTATGCCGAAAATCGTGAAGTCTTGGCCCACGAAGCTTACCTTCATAGGGAATTCTGCACTTTTCAAGAGTCAGACGAAAGCGGCCATAAACAGTTGAGGCTTTCAGGAGCTCTCCTGAGTGGTAATAAAATATGGGGGAATCAGAGGGAATTTTATCCTTCTGATATTCTACATATTTTTTTAATACTTGTACCATGGTGTCACTCATGGGTATCCAGCGATCCTTGTCGAGCTTAGCGTGACGCAGAGTAATTACATTGTTTTCAAAATTAATATCGTCGGTGGTAATAGCTAATGCTTCTGAAATACGAAGTCCACAGCTATATAACAATCGAAAGAGCACTGGAATGCATCTGTGTAGATTTGGACACCCTCGTACCGGTTTGAGATTATCAACCTCTTTCCAAATCAATGACAATTCTTCTGCCGTAAAAATGTGAGGAACAAAGGCTGTGTTTCTGGAACAACGGATATCAGGAATCCGCATCTGCATATAACCCAGAGAAAACATATATTTAGCCCATGCAGTCATTACTCCTGCATGATTGGATTTGGTTTTCTGACTTCTATTGTCATTTTCGTTGATCCAGTTAAATAATGCATCCTCTAGAACATTAGAATCAGGGTAGTGCTCCCGACAATAACGGCTAAAGTATCGAAGCGTTCTCTCTTCACTGACGTACTTTAACCCGGTAGCTCGTTTGAATTCCAGGAAATCCTGAAAAAACGATTCCAACTCTGATACTGGTATAGGTTTTAACGCAGTATCATTATTCATAATCAGGTACCTCCAATGCGCATTGACGAAGCTTTTCAATATCGATCTGTATATAGGACTTGGCAGTATTGGAATCCACATGGCCCAAAATATTACTGATTACATTCACAGGTGTATCTTTTTCCAGAAGTCTGCTGGCGAGACTGTGACGGAAAGAATGTAACCCATGCTGTCGATTGTCCTGGGCAACAATACCACTGCTTTCATAATACTTGTTAAACATGTGATAGATGATGCCGTGTGTCAGTTTCTGATAAGGAAGTACATGCTCGACAAATAATTCTTTGGCAATGGTTTGCGGTCTGCCGTTCATCCAATAATCGATAACTGCTTTTCCTATCTGCTCAGGAATAGGAAGTGTCAGAGGCTCTCCAGTCTTCTGCTGCGTAATGTTGATACAGCCTCGATTCCAGTCAAAATCTTCTATGGTCAACTGCAGGATATCACCTGTACGTAAGCCAAGATTGGCTGCGATTGCCATAATAGCATAGTTACGTTTACCTGTTGGGTTTGCGCGGTCTATGGAATTAAGCATCCGTTCTATCTCATCCTCGCTCCAAACCTTGTCTATTTTTGCCTTTGCATAGTAATAAATACGAGGCACAAACTCTGACAAGTCTTTGGAGGTTACCCTTTGTGCGTAGAAGAATTTTAAGCTTCTTACCAAGCTGCTCCTGATTGTTACTAAACTTGGTTTTGAATAATGAGTGATTGTTTTGAAGTAGTCATATAAATTGACTGCTTCTATTTTTTCGGGAGCAACATCCCGAGTATGGAGAAAACATACAAAGCGATATACATCGATTTCATGCTTTCTCCAAGTCGGGTCAGCATATCCATATGATTTTAGATCTTCAAGATACATTTTGCAGATGTTTTCATATTCTTCTGGCCATTCAATGCCTAATCCACGTGTGATTTTGGGGACAAATCCATGAAGCTTGAAATCAGTTAACGCTTTGAGGGCTCGCACTTTCTGAGACATATAAGGCGTAAGTTGTTCGCCATTCAGTTGGCTTTCCCCAATCGACACGCGGTATTTTTCGAGCATATACTGCTCAGCAAGTTCGGCGCTGTAATGTGTACTGCCTTTACTGAGGCCGAAATTATACACACTGCGCCAGGTGCGCATATAGCAGGTAACAGATGTGGAAGTAAAACCGTTTTCTTCCATGTGATCCCGTGCCCTGCGCATCAGTTTTAAGAACTCAACGTTACTGTTCATAGAACATCACCTCCATGACCAGTATAAAAAATTATGTTGAGTATTTATTGCTAAGACGCCGAAATAGGCGCTAGAAAATAATGTTTCTGTAAGTTGATTATGAGAACTCTACATAATCACTTACTC
>JQID01000138.1 GCA_000770645.1 Desulfosporosinus sp. Tol-M | reverse complement strand
GGCTGGTTCCCTTGGCCCTTTTCATCCAGAGCGGCGTTTACTGGGCAGCTGTTCGAGGAATTGGGTTAGGCCCAAGTTGGGTTAGTCCCGTGCTTGATACAGGGTCCTATCTTCTATTGCTCTTTTTCTCATTTTTTAATAGATCACTGCCAGGAATGCGTTGGGTTTCCTTGGGAATTTTGCTGAATACCCTGGTCATTGGGTTGAACGGAGGAGTAATGCCGGTCGATCCGACTTTTCTTCCTGAGGCCAGTCGTAACGCGTTACTGGAGGGGCAGGGAACTCACGGGTTAATGACTTCATCGACTCATCTGAGCTTCTTAGCGGATCGGTTTTACCTGGATCTGTTGGGATTGGGAAAACAAGTGTTCAGCGTAGGGGATGGTATTCTTGATATTGGCTCTTTTATTCTGGTTTTCACGAACATGAGGAAAAGCGGGCTATTGGAAGAACCGCAGGGTGTGACTCAATAGCTGAAAATGAATGAGGACTAAGTCTTATTTAACTTCAGTCCCCATTCATTTTTTGTCCGGGCATCATAAAATAACTTGTAGTTTGAGTTCATAAGAAGACAAGGGGATCGTCCAGTTGTATTAGCCTACAGGCGCTGGCGGTCCCCTCTTGCACGGAACATCCTTGTTCGAGCCATAGAATACTAATTGACATAAACTATTTATGGGGATTATAATAAACTTAGTGTAGGACTGCTGCGATACATCTGTTCATGCAATTTTTTACAACTTTCAATTTGTAAGTATGTAGGGGATACTAATGAGAACGATAACATTAGGAGTGATATACCTGTGACCAAGGATAAAGATGTTGCTCTCATGGAAGAGACAGACCGGTTATTTAGAGCAGTCTGGAAAAAGTACCAAAGCTTTCTGATGCCTGAAGATAGTGACTTATCTATGCATCAGATGATGTTTTTGAAGTATCTGGAACGCTGCGTTACTTGTAGGCCGTCTGATATTGCCCAACAGTTAGGGATTACGTTGGGGGCAGTGACTGGATTTGTGGATCGTCTGCATAGGTTAGGACTGATCACGCGAACGCGGAGCGAGGAAGATCGCCGAGTGGTTATTATTCAACTTTCACCTAAAGGAATTGAACCATTAATTGCCTTTGAAGAGGAAAGAAAAACAAAGTTTGCACGCATATTTCAGAAGCTGGATCTTCCTCAAGTCGCGGAATTGAATAAGGTCCTGGAACATCTGGACGTTGTGCTGGACGATTTAGCAAAGACAGATAAGGAGTGATAGAGCATAAATATGCTGGAGTGGGCGATAAATCAATGCTATGCTCTGGGTGCCGATTTCATTTATAAGAAATTTATTAAAGACACAGTTCAAGCAGGGGACGTTAACCGGGCTGTTTTAGCTGAAATTCTACAAAGTAATTCAGAGACAGTTTATGGTTCCTTATATCAGTTTGACGGCATACAAAGTTCAGCGGATTATAAACGCGTTGTTCCGTTAACAAGCTATTCCGATTATGAAAACTACGTCGAGAAAATTGCCGCAGGCCATGAAAACGTACTGACTTCTGATGAGGTTCAGTATTTTGGCTTAAGTTCAGGTACAACGGGGAAACAAAAGCGTATTCCCATCACGGCTAAAACCAGGAAGATTGTGAACATGAGCATGATGTTTCTTCAACATGGAGCACTTTCCCAAGCTCTCCCGGCCGCAAGGACGGGCGGCAAGGGGTTGCTTCTTATGAATATGCTGCAATCAGAGAATACTCCAGTGGGAATCCCTACCGGATCCGGGACCTCCGGTGGGGTACAGTCAATGAAAAAGATGCTCCGCTACTTTTGGACATCTCCACTTGAAATCCTGGCCCTCAAAGATCAGCAAGTGACCAATTATTTGCATTTATTGTTTGCGCTGAAAGAGCGGAGCCTGGGGTATATGATGTCTCCTTTTCCCTCCGGAATCGTACAACTTTTTGGAGTGCTGGAAAAACAATGGCCGGAGATACTTGAGGATCTTGCCAAAGGAACTATCTCACCCCACTTAACCTTGGATTCAGAAGTAAGGGACCTGTTAACAGAGCGCTTAAAGCCTGATCCACTCCGGGCAGGGGATTTGGAGCGAGAATTTAGGAAAGGCATGCAAGGGATTGCGTCAAGGGTGTGGCCGAAGATGACTTATGTCTCTTGCGTGGTGGGCGGAAGTTTTGCTATCTACCTTGACAGACTACGCTTTTATATTGGAGATTTACCCGTTTTTTCGGCGATCTATGGGGCGACAGAGGCCTTAATTGGAATAACTACTAAAGTAAACGATACCAGTTATGTCGTTACCCCTCGGTCAGCTTATTATGAATTTATCCCTCTTCAGGAATCCGTTGATCCCAATCCAACGACGTTTGATCTGGATGAGTTAAACATCGGAGAGATGTACGAGGTCGTCGTCACGAACTATTCCGGATTTTACCGGTATCGAATGGAAGATGTGATCAAAGTCGTTGGTTATGCTCACCAAAGCCCTGTGATCGAGTTCATGTATCGCAAAGGACAACTCCTAAACGTCGCGGCGGAAAAAACCTCTGAACAGGCTATGCTGTCCGCCCTTGGCGCAACTACTAAGGCTATGGGGGTTATGATAGAGGATTTTACGGTTACCTTAGAGGTTGAGGATGTAGTTGGCAATTATCTCTTCTATATTGAGGTTAAAGAACCGGTAATCACCCCAACTATAGCGTTGGCAATGAAAAATACTTTGGAACAATACCTGGGCGAGGCCAATCCCCGTTATCTTGCCGGGATTAAGGCTAAGCGGATCAAAGAAGTGGATATTCATTTTGTTCGTACCGGAACGTTTCAGGCCCTCAAGCAAGAGCTTATAATACGTGGTGCTTCCCTTAACCAAGTGAAAATCCCTCGCTTTATTCAGGATCCTTCATTAATCCGGTTGTTAGAGAAAAACGCAGTATAGATAGGGGTTTTTAGGATGTCGAAAAGGTTTATGGGACCAATGGTGGTTTTGCTCATCATTCAATTTTTAGTCATGGTGGGGTTTGGCATCGTCATTCCTATTCTCCCGTTTTTTGTGGGGAAGCTGGGCGGAGGAGCATTTGCCTTAGGAATCTTTATGTCCGCCTATTCGATCATGCAGTTCTTTTTTGCACCTATGTGGGGCAAGTTGTCCGATCGTATTGGTCGACGACCGGTTATTCTTATCGGCCTCACGGGGTATGGTCTGACGTTTTTAATGTTTGGCATGGTAAACAACCTATATTTATTGATTGGTATCCGTGCCTTATCCGGAATGGTGTCCTCGGCAACTTTACCGACGTCAATGGCTTATTTAGCGGATATTACCGAAGGTGTTGATCGTTCGAAAGCGATGGGGATGATTGGCGCCGCTATGGGGCTCGGCATGATCTTTGGCCCAGCCATAGGGGGTTGGCTTGGCCACTACGGCTTCTCGTTACCGTTTTTCGTGGCGGGAGGATTAGCCTTACTGCTTTTGCCGTTCACTTTGGCATTCCTACCGGAATCATTGAAGCACAAGACTGAAGTTGTCCGACGCGCAACGCCTTTGCTTACCTTAAAAGTGTTGAAAGATCCTCTGGTTACTCTATTTGCCATTAATTTTGTTTTGAATTTTACGATGTCCATGTTCGAGACCACGTTTGCAATGTTGGCAGCGGCTAAAGTTGGCTTTGGCCCCAGGGACATGGGGATCACCTTTGCCATCTTTGGTATCTTCGCTGTAATTGTTCAGGGCGGACTTATTGGCCCATTGACCAAAAAGTTTGGGGACGCCAAGCTCGTAAAAGCCGGGGCAGTCCTCTGTGCAGTCGGGCTGATTTTAATTATCTTGTCTGCGGATTATGGAAATATCATTTTCCTGGTTATGTCGACGGTTGTTTTCATGGTGGGACATTCATTGATGGTACCGACCAGCTCGAGCCTCGTTACAAAACAAAGCACTAAAGGGCAGGGAGCTTCTCTCGGACTTTTT
>JQID01000115.1 GCA_000770645.1 Desulfosporosinus sp. Tol-M | reverse complement strand
CTTTATATTTATCTAATAATTAGAAATGTATAAAATATTACATAAACTATCCGTGCATGCAATTAGGTTAATGAGGTATGCCTAGGTGCCAAATCCCCTTTAGAACAGCATATCACTAACTTAGACTCATTATAATTGAATTCTTTAAATACTGTATACTTAAAATATTTCTTGTCATTTGGCTTATAAAGTGATAAATTAGCAGTATATTTTAATGGAATGATGACGCTTCTTAAAGATTTTGGAAATCTTTAAGGGGGTTTTTTTTGTTTCTTTTATTTGAAGTTAGGAAAGGGGTCGTTAATATAATGAAAATTTTTGGTGAGAACGTTTTTAATGATGCTGTGATGAAAGAACGTTTACCACATGCAACCTATAAATCCTTGCGTAAGACGATCGAAGAAGGGCTTGCGCTTGATCCCGGTGTGGCTGAAATCGTAGCCAACGCCATGAAAGATTGGGCAATTGAAAAGGGAGCGACGCATTTTACCCACTGGTTCCAGCCGCTGACCGGAATCACTGCCGAGAAGCAGGATTCCTTTATCTCCCCAACAAAATATGGTAACGTGGTTATGGAATTTTCCGGTAAGGAACTGAGTCAGGGCGAGCCTGATGCTTCCTCTTTTCCCAGCGGCGGAATTCGCGCCACGTTTGAAGCACGAGGCTACACGATTTGGGACTGCACCTCCCCTGCGTTTCTTAAAAAAGACGCCGACTTATTAACTTTGTGTATCCCCACGGCTTTTTGTTCCTACACTGGAGAAGCACTGGACAAAAAAACTCCGCTTCTTCGCTCTATGCAGACGCTTTCCAAACAAGCCTTGCGCGTCTTACGACTCTTCGGCAATACGACAACTGCCCGTGTCACCAGCTCGGTCGGAGCAGAGCAAGAGTATTTTCTTGTAGACAAGAAATTCTTCGACCAACGTCTTGACCTTATGCTCACCGGTCGGACCCTGTTTGGAGCTATGCCACCTAAGGGCCAGGAACTGGATGATCATTACTTCGGAAGCATTAAAACACGCGTAGCCTCCTTTATGAATGAATTGAACGTCGAATTGTGGAAGCTTGGTGTTCTGGCCAAAACCCAGCATAACGAAGTGGCTCCTGGGCAATTTGAGCTGGCACCTATTTATGGAACAACTAATATTGCCGCCGACCACAACCAACTCGTTATGGAAACCATGAAAAAAGTGGCTCTGCGACATAATATGGTTTGCCTGCTTCATGAAAAACCCTTTGCCGGCATCAATGGTTCCGGTAAACATAACAACTGGTCTCTAACAACCAACGATGGGCTGAACCTCCTTGAACCCGGCCATACTCCTCATGAAAATCTCCAGTTCCTGACGATCATCTGTGCGGTGGTTAAAGCTGTTGATGATTATGCAGAATTGCTGCGGGGTTCAGCCGCTAACCCTGGGAATGACCACCGTCTCGGTGCTAACGAAGCGCCGCCCGCCATTATCTCCATTTTCCTTGGGGATCAGCTCACCGATATTTTTGCCCAACTTGAAAGCGGGGGACTTAACCGCTCCCTCCAAGGGGAAAAATTAGCCAGCGGCGTAAAAACACTGCCCGCTTTCCGTAAAGATTCTACGGATCGCAATCGCACCTCTCCCTTCGCTTTTACCGGCAATAAATTCGAATTTAGGATGATTGGTTCCTCTCAATCCATCTCCGGACCAAACGTCGTATTTAATTTAATTATTGCCGAGGTCCTTTCTCAATTTGCTGATCGTCTGGAACAAGCAGCCGACTTCAATCAAGTTCTTCAAGAACTCCTTCAGGAAACCGTTACAAATCACAAAAGAATCCTCTTTGACGGAAACGGTTATTCTGCGGAGTGGGTTGAAGAAGCCGCTAAACGCGGACTCCCTAATATCTCCTCCACAGTTGATGCCGCACTTGTTCTCCTCCGCGAGTCCACAATCGACTTGTATGAAAAACATAAAGTATTGGACCGGACCGAACTGGAATCTCGTTATGAAATCAACTTGGAGCAATATTGCAAACAGATTAACATCGAAGCCCTAACCATGATCGACATGGCCAAGCATCAGATTATCCCGGCAGCCGTCAAATATTCCACCCAATTGGCTAATTCCATCAATGCAATTAAATCCGCTTCCAAAACTACAGATGTATCGGTTCAAGAAGACCTCCTGAAAAATCTCTGCTCCACCCTGGTTTCCCTTGAAGAAAAATTAAACGCCTTGGAACAAGACGTTCAAACAGCCAATGCTTTGCTTGGCGATGCCTATGAGCATGGCGTTTACTATCGAGATGTCGTTTTCAAAGCAATGGAAGCCCTCCGGATTGATGGAGATAAACTGGAAACAATCATTGACGCTGACCTCTGGCCGCTTCCCACCTATGCACAAATGTTATTTATGCTTTAATAGTTTGTTGACTATTCACCAATACAGGTTACGCACGGTATTATAAAGATGGGGCTGTGTTTTCACACAGTCCCATCTTTTATCTTACTCTCCGGACGCTTGATGCCTAAGCGTGATGCTGAATGGTCTTTTCCCAAAAAGAAATTAGACCAAGAGGATGTCTGATAGAAATCCCAATTCGCAGGCGGCACCGCGGGAACATCCAACGATGCTTCTTCCCCATATTTTTTGAGTCTTGCATAAGCTCTGACCCAGACACATTTCTTTTCTTGAGGATAAACTTCACACCAACCGTCTAAACTCCCGCCACAAGCCCCGTTACGCTGATTTTTTGGACATTGGGACATCGGGCAAAGATAAGCTAAATCCAAGATGGCACAATCGCCGCAATCCTTGCAATCAAGCATTGCGACCTTGACAAGATGCTCTATTGCATGCAGTCCCTTTTCAGTTTTTTTCTTACCCTCTGCCGCACGATACATCCCGCGCATCATGGGGAATAGTCTCTTGTGCGGTGTGAACAAGAGACCATGCATCCCCCTCAGCAGCGTATACATCGCCCCGGTTGGGGCATCTAAGGGAAGATTGGCACGATTTGTGGGTCGATCTGTATTCAAGCCGGTCAACTCATCTTTTTCAAAGTAGTAGAAGCCATTCGTTTGCGGATAATCGAATTCCTTGACCAGATCTTGCCAGTCCGGACTAAGTTCCTCCCCCTTGTCAAGGATGTATTCTACTTGTTCGTATTTAAGATTATGTCCGCCAATATGAACTCCGGCAACGCCCATGCCTTTCAAGATCGCGTACAATTTGGCTGCCCTCAGCATCCGCTGACCAACCCCTTTATCAGGGGCACTTTTTTCCGTATTGAGTTCTGCCAATAGTTTGTCCGTGACTACACAACCGGGCAACTTGTTTTTATTCATTAGATTTGCCGCTCCATAAGGAAGAACATAAATGTTCCCCATAACCGGTATATCAAGATTATTGATTTTCAGAAACTGCAGGACTTCGTGGCATTTCCTGACGTCATACCCAAGTTGCATGACAATAAATTGAGCACCGCTTTCAATTTTCTTTTTCAGCTTGTAGTACTGAACCATCAGTTCGGCCTCCGTGGACTTAAACGGAGAAACAGCTGCTCCTGCGAAAAAGGTACTGGGTGCGTGATAAGTTGGTCCCTTCATACCTTGAACTTCCAAGCCCTTATTCATTTCAGTTATCAGTTGTAAGGTATTGGAGGGATCAAGATCAAAGACTGGTTTAGGGCGTCCTTGAAAACCGGAAACCGGATAGTCTCCTGTCATCACTAAGAGGTTACGAACTTTTGCACGATCCAAAGCATACAATTGGCTTTCCATCTGATTGCGGTTCTTGTCTTTACAGGTGAAATGTACCAACGGTTCGATTCCCATTTTGAGAATTTCCATTCCCAAATAATCAGCAAGCATTGCCGGATTACCCCCAGGGTTATCAGTGATGGTGAGCGCATGGACTCGGCCACCCTTAGCTGCTTGTTCCGCAGAGGCGATAGCGGTTTCCTGGGCCTTTTCGTTTGCGCCTCTCCCCGGTACGAGCTCCCACGTCACGCACAGAGAATTTTTGTCGAGCAATGACTCTTTGAACTTGTTTTCCATTCCCTAGTTCCTCTCCCATTTCACCCATTATTTGAGGACATTATTTCTACTCTTCCTTATTATAACCTTTTTAGGCCGATAATTCAGAATAAATTTCGACCTTTTTATTAGCCCGAACCATTATTCACCATGCCTTAGACAAATTTTACTTATATATTTGTTTCCCCGTTATATGAGATAATTTGGTATTAACCGCTGACAATAGTACCCCCGTTGAGGTGAAGGATCTGTCCGGACATATATGAGGAATCCTCGGAAGCCAAAAACACATAAGCCGGTGCCAACTCTTTGGGTTGACCAGCTCGTTTCATGGGTGTTGTACTGCCAAAGGTCGCGACATGCTCCTCTTGAAAGGAGGAGGGGATTAAAGGCGTCCAGACAGGACCCGGGGCGACTCCGTTGACACGAATCCCCAATTTACAAAGTGATTCGGACAGGGAACGGGTAAAGGAAACGACTGCCCCTTTAGTCGCCGCATAATCGATCAGTTGGTCGTGCCCCTCATATGCCGTGATCGAGGTCGTATTGATAATAACACCCCCCGATTTAAGATAGGGTAACGCAGCTTTGACTAAAAAAAAGTAACTCAATATGTTGGTACGAAAGGTTCTTTCGAGCTGTGCAGTCGTCACGTCAAGCAAACTATTCTGCGGGTGTTGTTCTCCTGCATTGTTGACAAGAATATCAATTTTTCTAAAAGCTTGTATCGTCTGATTGACGATTTCCTGACAGAAGACCTCATCGCCAATATCTCCCGCTACAACTAAACAGCGGTGTCCCAATTGTTCTATCCGCGCTTTCGTTTCCAAGGCATCGTCATGTTCTTGCAAATGAGCTATCACAACATCGGCCCCTTCTTTAGCATAGGCGATTGCTACCGCACGACCTATCCCACTATCTCCTCCACTGATGATGGCGACTTTTCCTTTTAACTTTGCACTTCCCAAATACGCTGCGTCTTCGGCAACAGGTTTGGGATTCATAAGAGATTCAAAGCCTGGTTGTTGATCTTGGTGTTGAGCCGGAAATGTTGGTTGAGGAATACTAGCCTGGGTCATTTACTTTCACACCTTCCGTAATTAGTCTTAATACCGCATTCTATTAAACAGTCCTTACTAAATTAAAATGACCATTTTCTCTATTTTGTACTCATCATCTCAATTCTCTTTACATTTCTGTATGAAAGTGATATCATATTGCTATCAAAATGAATCTGAATAAACTTTTAGGAGGCTACCAAAATGATCGAAAAGAAAGCGTGGGCCGTTAACGGTTATCTTGCCTTGATCTTTATGCTTGCCCTCTTGATCGGTGGAATTGCCCTACTTATCCAAGAATACTTCTTGGTGGGAATTTCTCTGCTAATTATTGTAGTTATTCTTGGAACCGGTATTTTAGTGGTTCAACCGAATAAGTCCTATGCACTGGTCTTTTTTGGAAGTTATCTCGGGACGATCCGCGAACCCGGATTATGGTTAAGTGTTCCATTAGCGGTACGTAAAGGGGTTTCATTGCGCGTACGGAATTTTAACAGTAAAACCCTCAAAGTCAATGACATTGAGGGTAATCCGGTTGAGATTGCTGCCGTTGTCGTTTTTCGCGTAGTTGATACAGCCAAGGCAATTTTTGATGTCGAGAAATATGAGCAATTCGTTGAAATCCAAAGTGAAACGGCTTTGCGACACGTGGCAACTCGTTATGCTTATGATAATTTTGAATCCAAGGGTCTTTCCTTAAGAAGTAATCCTGAAGAGGTATCCACTGAATTGATGCAAGAATTGCGACAACGCCTCGCACTCGCTGGTGTTGAAGTGAGCGAAGCCCGTCTTACCCATTTAGCCTATGCTACTGAAATTGCAGGCGCAATGCTGCAACGACAACAGGCTTCAGCTATCCTCTCCGCCCGTCAAATAATCGTGGAAGGTGCTGTGGGCATGGTTCAGATGGCTGTTGAGCGGATCGAAAAAGATGGCGTCGTTAAACTGGACGAAGAACGCAAGGCGGCTATGATTAATAATCTCTTAGTGGCAGTCGTTTCCGAACGCGCTGTCCAACCGGTCATTAATACGGGGACAGTCTATTAAAGATACTCGTTTCTTAGATTCTCGTTTATTCAATCTATAACCCCAGAACAGCAGCTTGATATCGGATGTGGATAAATATGGCAATAAAAAAACAATTCCCCTTACGGCTTGATCCCAAACTTTATACCGCTCTGGAGCGTTGGGCTGCCGATGAATTTCGCAGCGCCAATGCCCACATTGAATTTTTACTTCGGGAGGCAGTTCGCCATGCTGGGCGTTTAAACGACAGAGTCAGTCCGGAAACATTAGAAGATGTTAAATAGTACGCAATATCATTAGATAAGCCCGTGAATTTCTCCTTACTTGGAGTTCACGGGCTTATTTATGTTATTCAGCGGTCCCTTCCCGCCATACGGCATCTAGCCATCCTTGGCGACGCTCTAATCTCGAACGTCCTGTTCGAGTCCTTGGTTACAGGGATACTCGTTCATCCCTGGACAGCGCCCTTATCTCGAACGTCCTGTGCGAGTCATGACCCCTCCGCATTTCTTTGTTTAAGGCACCAGGACACGCCGAGCGCCCAGATACCGTGCTGCATAATAGGTATTTGCCATGTCATCGTAAGTTACACCACCACTAGACGAATGAATCATCGTGTTATTACCGACATAGATTCCGACATGGGAAGCACCTGAAGAGTATGTGTGAAAAAATACTAAATCTCCCGGCCGTAATTCCGAACGCGAAACGGAAACTCCATTGTGAAACTGCTGTTCTGAAGTTCGACTCAAAGAAACGCCATTATTACGATAGACGTATTGCACAAAACCCGAACAGTCAAATCCAGAAGGGGTCGTGCCTCCCCAGACATATGGCGTGCCAAGAAATTGCGCCGCAAAGCTATGAATTTTTTGGGCACCGCCTGAAACTTTAACAGTTCCTGAAACCCCTCCGCCCGAATTTGCTCCCCGCGAAATACCAGAGGACTTCTCCCGAGCAGCATAGTCTGCTTCAAGCGCTTCTTGCTCGATCAATCTTTGTACCCTACTCACATTAGCTTGTGCAGCTAAAGAAGCATTCAGAGCCGTATTTTCATCTTTGCTTAATTGAGCAAGGATAGTTTGCTGCTTGTCCAGGGTTTGTTGCACAGCTTGCTGGGTTTGTGCTTTTTCCTGGATTGAAGCCTGGATTGTATTCTGCTTTTGTTTGATGAGTTCTTTCTGATTGTTCATGGTTTCGTTCAACGCTGCAAGATCCTTTTGCAGCTTACTATAACTGCCTACGATCATCTGAATCTTGTCCGCGCGGTCAATAAAGTCCGATAAACTGCTGGCCTCGAACAGCACAGCTAAATAAGTTGTTACACCTTCTTCATAATTACTCTTCAGGAATTGTCCCAGCGCTTGAATATACTCCTGCCGCTGTTTCTCAAGTTTTTTTTGCTTTTCTTCCAATCTCTTTAGGTTCTGTTGTTCCTCAGTCAGTAATAGTTGTTCCCGCTCCATACTGTTCTTCAAAGTCTGAACAGATTGCTTTAGTGCCAAAACCTGTGGCGCTACACTCGCCACTTTATCTTTCTGTATCTGTAAAACCCCATTTAGCTGATCGACTTGTTGTTTTGATTGATTGAGCTGCTGCTGCAAATCATCGGCTTGAACCGGGATTACTGAAGCGACTAAAAGACTGACTCCCAGGCTTATGACTAAGGTTGTCCTATATAGAAAACGTATTCTTATCATTCAATTAACCCCTCAAAACCCCTCAACTACTCTTTTGTCTTAGAATTCGCCACAAATGCTGAAATTCCTTGTCAACTATGTAAAAAAATTAGGAAAGCATTACTCACAAGGTTCCGAACTCAGAACATCGCCTCGTGGAGCAAAAAAAAGCAATTACGCAAGTAAAAAAGAAAAACCCACCCGTCCTAAAGGGTGCCTAAGAGCTTGGATTTTTCATGATTAGACGGGTATACTAAATAAATAATTATTAGGAGTGCATAAAGTGGACCATCCCGCATCCAATTCAGCTGGACGACGTTACCTGGCCTATGTCAGTACACTTGGTACAACTCAACTTCATTTAAGAAGCCCATTTGTAGTTGCTTTTTGGTCTCTGGCCTTCCCCGGCTTAGGTCACTTATTGTTATCAAAATACCTAATGGGCTATCTTTTGTTTCTTTGGGAACTTTTCGTGAATTCGCAAGCCCATATTAACCTGGCCATTCTCTATTCCTTTACAGGCAGACTCCAAATGGCCAAAGACATTCTTGATCTAAACTGGGTACTGCTATATATTCCTACGTATATTTTCGGCGTTTGGGATTCCTATCGATCTACAGTTGACCTGAATCATCAATATATCTTAGCCTCCAGAGAAGACGCCGAAGTTAAGACGTTTAACATCAATTCAATTGAAATTAATTATATCGATAAGCGAACACCCTGGAATGCGGCTCTATGGTCAGCAATGATGCCCAGCCTGGGACAGATCTTAATTCATCGGATCCCAAGTGCCTTGTTTATAATAGTTTGGTTTATAGTGATTGTTCAGCAGGCCAAACTGCTTCCTGCTCTCCATAACACACTCCTGGGCCAGTTTGCCTACGCTAAATCTATTCTTAATCCACAATGGTTCTTAAATCTTCCGAGTGTCTGGCTCTTTGCTGTCTATGATGCTTATGTAAGTGCTGTATCAAGAAATAACTTATTTGATTGGGAACAAACTAAATTTCTCAAGAAGAATTATGAAAATAAAAACTTTAAAATGCCCGTTGACAAGATGGCTGGAAGCGGTGATGGTATGTATATTGTCTCGACATTTGACCATTCAAATTATTATTAAGTTGCTAACCACTAAAAAATACGATAATAGGCGGAAAAAATCAAAGGCAACAGAGGTTGTCCTAATCATTGAGTGTCAAGAAGCTCAAATGGAGATGGTTCATGACTTACTTTGGGAAAACCATGCTCTCGGGGTTCGAAAGTTAAATCTGAATTAAGAAAAGTATTTTTAAGGATTTACTTATTTGGGGGGCATTAGGTTTTATGAACGAGTCAGAACTGATTAATCAAATGATTCAAACTAAGATAATGTATAAACAGTTATCCATAGAACACTGGGTTAAGTATGAGGTGTTCACCTGGCAATGGTGGCTTGGGATAGCTAGCGTAAGCTTACCATTATTATTATGGTGGAAACTGGTAGATAGACGAAGGATACTCGAAATAACGGTATTTGGGTTCATTATAAGTACTTCAGCAACCTTTCTTGATGTAGCGGGTTCAGAGTCAATGCTATGGAATTACCCCATAAGAATACTTCCCCAAATTCCGTTGCTTTTTCCCGTAGATTTCGTCTTGGTGCCTATTATTTACATGCTAATCTATCAGCGTTACAACGCCTGGAAGCAATTCCTGTTTACAAATACAATTGTTGCCCTGGTTTTAGCATTTGTTGTTGAGCCACTAGCAGTGTACATCAAACAATACCAATTAATTTATTGGAAATTTGAATATTCATTTCCAATTTATATTTTATTAGCAGTTTTTGGGAGATTATTTGTCAATAAAATGTTATCCTTGCAGGAAAAATTTCTTAAAGTTGCTGCTCCTGATGAAGCTGACCGGAGATCATGACCTGGGGCTGCACATAAAATTCAATATCATAACGCTCACTTAACCAGTTTGCCTTCCATTCATCCAATAACAAAACAGCATAGTTATCATCTTTATCCAGCACTACCGTACTCATGCTTGATTCGGTCAGCAGCTTAATAGTCTTTTCCTCTTTTTCAACCCAGCGTACGATTTCAAAGGGAAGGTGTTGAATATCTACCTGAACCCCATACTCTTCTCGCAAGCGGTATTCTAATACTTCAAACTGCAATTGCCCGACAACCCCGATGATCGGAGCCTCTACCCCGACATGGAGATCACGGAAGACATGGATAGCTCCTTCTTCCTGCAGTTCTTGAATCCCTTTAATAAATTGTTTGCGTTTTAAAGCGTTGGCAATATTGATCCGGGCAAAGTTTTCGGGGTTAAAGAAAGGCATCGCTTCAAACTGCAGCCCATCTTTTTCCGTGAGAACATCTCCGATCCTTAAAAGCCCGCTATCATGAACCCCAATAATATCGCCGGCAAACGCCTCTTCAAGAATTGTTCGTTCCTGGGCAAACAACTGTTGCGGTTGAGCGAGTCGAAGTCGTCTATGGGAACGGGTATGCAGCACGTTCATACCCCGTTCATAGCGACCGGAACAAATCCGGATAAACGCGATACGGTCCCGGTGCTGGGCATTCATATTCGCCTGGATTTTGAATATATACCCGGAAAAACTGGGGGTTGCCGGATTTAACTCGCCCTGATTCGTACTGCGGGGCTGCGGGGCAGGCGCCAAATCCAGGAAGCTGCGCAAAAAATTCGGTACGCCGAAGTTATAGAGTGCACTCCCAAAAAACACCGGCGTTACTTCTCCCCGGTTTACTCGTTCCCTCGAAAAGGTATTTCCGGCCAAATCCAAAAGGTCAATTTCCTCCTTTAACTGGTTAAGCAGGAGCTCCCCAATGCCTTCCCGTACGTTTGGATCACTGAGGGCTCCGGATATGGGTGGCTGAGCACTGGATTTACTGCTTCCTTCCGTAAAGCGCTCAACCTGCCCCGTATGGCGGTCATAAATTCCTTTAAAATCCGAGCCCATACCAATCGGCCAATTCATGGCATAGGATTCAACTCCCAGAACCTTTTCCACTTCATCCATTAAATCCAGCGGGTCCTTGGCATCACGGTCGAACTTATTAATGAACGTAAAAATCGGAATTCCCCGTTTTCGACAGACCTGAAACAATTTTTTGGTTTGGGTTTCAACCCCTTTAGCGGCGTCAATCAGCATAACGGCACTGTCAGCTGCCGTCAGGGTACGGTAGGTATCCTCACTAAAATCCTGGTGACCCGGCGTATCCAGGATGTTGACGACATATCCCTGATACTTAAACTGGAGGGCACTGGAAGTAATAGAAATACCCCGCTGCCGCTCAAGGTCCATCCAGTCCGACGTAGCATAGCGTTCCATTTTTCTGGCTTTGACCGAGCCGGCTTCGCGAATTGCCCCGCCAAAAAGGAGCAGTTTTTCCGTTAAGGTTGTTTTTCCCGCATCTGGATGGGAGATAATGGCAAATGTTTTGCGAGAATTAATTTCTGCTTTTAAATCCGTTTGGTTCAATGTCTTTTACTCCTTAACTTATCTTTTTCTCATATATTCTATTCCACAATTTATACATGGGTTTAAATGTTATGAAGAGAACTTCAGATAATTAACTCAGAGATGATGAAAATTAATTATAACATACCTCAGTGAATATTTTCAAATAATTTCCGCCTCCCTTCCCACAACACTCGAACATGAAATTTAATTTAAATAGCCGCTCTAAAAAAGAAGCGCTCAGAAATGATTCATCTGAACGCTTCTTAATACTATCCTAATGCTTTCTTTGAACTTTTGTCAAAAATACGATCCATAAAGGAATAACCGGATCCTAAATAAACATCCGCTTATGCCATCACTGCACTTTTCCAGATACCTTGGCGTGTTCTGCCAACCATTGTTCCACCGCATAATTTAACGGTAGAGTTCTCACATCTTCCCAAATATAGTCTGTCACGGACAACTGGCGCAAATCAAACTCCTTAAAATACTGCCCGCAAACTTCGCAAGCCACCACTTCAACCCCGGGGAATTCCCCTGAATTCAGATAGTTTTGTTCAGCTGCTTCTTCACTTCCGCATAGTATACAACCAACACGCTTCGTTGGCCATTCCTGCCCGCAGAGGGTACAGTGCAAGAAGCGTTGACCGTTTGGCGGAGCAAGTACGGAAAGCGTGGTTCCTTCGCCACAGATTGGACAAACCGCACTCTCGTGGATGAGTTCTCCCTGATGATCTTGCAGTGGGGCGTTAAGCATATCCTTTTTCGTTTCCATAATCCTTGCGCGTAAAAGCTGAGCTATACCGCTTATGGCGATCTGCAGACAACTTAACAACCCTGGGTCTGACACAGATTGACCGGCTTTAAATTCAAGCCAAGTTTCCCTTAAAACCGATTCGGATACTATTACTCCTCTGATCCGATTCAACCTTTCCCAAAGCTCTAAAACCACCGTTTCCGGAAAGGCCACAAAGGGGTAGTAAGGAGGAGTCTCCGCCGGACTCAATTCTTCCATCCAGAAAGAACCCCGCTCATCTTGCCAACGCCCAACTTCTTCGTTTAGGAGGCTATAGGTCTGATAAGCTTGCTCCATCGTTGTATTCCCCACGGTTTCCATCTTATGCTCAAGCATATTTTTGTCCATTTAAGGAGCTCCCCCTTACATTCATCCCATCCAAGATTCCCACTTCTACAAGCGGGAATCTCTCAAGCCAACTGTGAGCAACTCGAACTTGCTTAGTTTAAATTTTGCTCATTTTTCACTCTTTCATACCATTTCCCATAGTGATGTTTCGCAAAACTGGTTTTTACATAACCAGTGATTATGCCCTTAAGAGCAGGATTGGACTTCGGGTGGATGATAGCCAAATACAGATGCCCGGTGATAGCTGTTGCCATCATAAATGCCGACAGGTCATGCACCGGATAAGCCCAACGAACTAAACCAGCGGGGAAATACGAGGCAAACCACATAATGAGCCCACTTACCGTGATGAAAAACGAACCAAAAATGGTGAGCATAGAGTTAATTTTTTCTCCCCCATTAAACTTATCTTGAGGTGGAAACTTTCCATCGGTATTAAATCCGAAAAACTCCTTCGGGAAGGTCATCACATGTTTCACTTCTGCTTCTCCCCACGTAAAGACCGCTTTTAACCAATACCTGTGACCACTTGTATCTCCAACAAAGAACAGCAAACCCACCACAACAATAAATATGACAGCTACAATGCGGTGAATAATCCGACAAGCTGCAACCCCACCGAAGATAACCGACACCGGTTCAAAAAAGGTGCCTAGTATACTCAATCCGGTAAAGAGCAAGATAAAGAAGGCAATGGCATGAACCCAGTGACTTAGACGTTCTCCCCCACTAAAGCGCATAGTCTTATCTCCGCCAAGCGTCTTTCGGGTTGTTTTGGTTTGTGGATTGATTGCCATTAGTGTTTCCCCCCTTTCTTTCCATCATTCTCTTCATGGCCTCTGTTGCGATAATTCCCTTGTAAGAGGTTGGAGAGACCCCCCACAACTACCGCCACAGCCGTTGCAGGCCAAACATATTTGAAAAGCGGCTGAATTCCATCCTTCCATAAGGTCAGAGAGAGCGGAATCGTAGGATTAACCGGGAGGCCATAGGCCTCTGGACTATCCATTAATAAATAGAGATACGTCGTGCCACCCATTTCCTTTTCTCCATAGAGCTGCGCCTTGGGCTGAGTCTTCTGAACCTCAGCAAGACGCTTCTTCGCTTTGGCCAGCATAGCGTCACGTTCTCCAAAGCTTAAAGCACCTGGTTGACACGTGTGGACACACGCTGGAAGGAGGTTATTTTCGACCCGGTCAATACACCCCGTACATCTAAAGGCTTTATTCTTAACCTCATCAATCTTCGGAACCCCGAACGGGCAGTTTGTTGCACAATAACCGCAGCCAATACATTTATCCTGATCGACTAGGACGTACCCCGAGTCCGTCTGATAAATTGCTTTCTGAGGACAAGCCTTCATGCACGCAGGGTCGGCACAGTGGAAACATTGTGCCTTCCGTATCAGCCAGCTATTCTTTTGATTTTCATATTTTTCTGCAAATGTCATATAGGTGAAAGTCGTCGGGGTAAAGTCCTTATGAATTTGATAACTCTTGACCAGCTTGGTTTTCTCCGCCGGAAGTTCGTTCCACGCCTTGCAGGCCACAGAGCACGCCTTACATCCCGTACATAATGAAGTATCAACTAAAACCATTTTCCTTGTCATTAATTTGCCCTCCTTATATTGCATAGGCAAACTTTATACTCTGGAATACTAGCTACAGGATCCAAGGCAGCAATAGTAATATCATTAGCACCCGCACCAGGACTTAAGCTCGCAAATCCCCAGTGATAGGGCATGCCAATGGTTTCTGTATCCTTGCCATCGATCTTGTAGGACTGGATACGATCGGTTACTAAGGCGCGCACTTTAATTTTTCCGCGTGCGGAAGAAACTTCGACCATATCTCCTTCTTTTACTCCAATTTTCTTACCTAAGGTCTTACTGATCTCCGCAAACGGTTCCGGACTATTTTCATTCAGCCATGGGATGTTGCGCGTAATTCCGCCGGAACAGAAATGATCGACTGTCCTATAGGTAGTCAAAATAAATGGGAAATCTTCCGCCTTACCAATCTTAGTCGATACCACCTGCGCCATTGGGCTGGTTGAAACCTTGGGATGCAAAAGATTAGTTATCGGACTTTCTACTGCTTCGTAGAATTCCGGTAACGGTCCATCTCCGCATGTTGATGCTGCACGAACACCGACAGCAGGCAAACCATCCGCAGATTTTTCAGCCGGCAATCCGCTCATAAAAGGAGGTGCGAATAAGCGGCCAACTAACTCTGGGCACATCCGGAAACTTACCTTCCCTTCCGGAGTATCTGGTCCCTTGGTCTTATCTATAAGGTCCCCATTGTCATTTCCTGCCCATACATTGGCAGCGGCATCCCACCAAATAAGTTTGCGTTTGGCGTCGACAGGCTGTCCCAATTCATCGCAGGAAGCCCGGTTATTAAGAATACGAGTATTTCCAGGCCAGGAAAAAGCCCACTCTCTGAACAGTTTCAGACCTGACGGATCGGTATTCTTGCGACGAGCCGCAAGGTTTCCATTCCCCGTGACACCGGCATAAATCCAACAGCCTGTAGATGCCGTACCGATCGGCGCTTTAAGATAATCTCCTATTGTCGGGAAAAGCTTACCTGTTGTTTCGTCATAGCCACTCAGTTCCTGAAGCACTTTCAAAGCGCTGGGTTCCTCACCGTAGTCCCAGCGGGCCTTCAAAATCGGAGCATCTTTAGGATCCGTGCTCCCGGCATATAACTTGCGAATTTTCTTAAAGAGGAAGTCAACCAAGTCAAGGTCCGGTTTCGAATCCCCGAGCGGTTTAATCGCAGCTTCTTTCCACTGAATCAAGCGTGAAGAGTTCGACATGGAACCGGCTTTTTCATAAGAAAATGATGCTGGAAACAAGATAACTTCAGTCTGGATATCGGCTGATTTAACCGCCGGATCACGCCAGAACTGAGCAGTTTCAACTTCAAAAATATCCGATACGACCAACATTTCGAGTTTCGATAAGCCGGCACGGACGAGCGCTAGATCCGGCAAAGAGACCATTCCGTTCGATCCGAAGTTAAAGAGCATTTTAAACTGTCCCTTTTCCATCAGTCCAAACATTCTCATTATCGTTGCATTCACTTTGGGATCAGTCTTCGGCAAATAGCTAAACCCATAGTCATTCTCCTGGGTAGCGTTTTCGCCATACCAAGCTTTAAGAAGGGCGACCAGATGCTTTTCAAAAAATGACCCGTTGCGCACATAATAATCACGCGTGGTCGTATCACTATTGATAGGATAGGGCAAATAACCCGGCAAGAGGTGAACAAGGTTAGCCATATCCGTCGAACCCTGAACATTTGGCTCTCCGCGCAGGGCATTGATCCCGCCACCGGCTTTACCAATATTACCTAATAACAATTGAATGATGGCATAAGCCCGAATACCTTGCGTACCCGTAGTATGTTGGGTCATTCCCATCGCATAAAGAATGCTTGCCGGTTTCCCTTTCGAGAAGACATCGGCAATTTCTTTAATTTTAGCGGCCGGAATTCCCGAAATTTTTTCGGCTGTTTCCAAGGTATATCTGGAATAGTGAGCTTTGAGCTTAGCAAATACGCTATCCTGGTCCTCAAGACTGTCAGCTTTCAGGGGTTTATTATCCGGTCCAAGTTGATAACCCCAGCTTGGGGTAGCGTACTTCTTTGTTTTAGGATCAAAACCAGAGAAGAGACCTTCTTCCAGTTTGTAGTCTTTGCTGACCTTAAGCAGGGCATTAGTGTAATTAAGAACATACTTCTCATCATATAATTTCTTTTCGATAATATAATTAATAATTGCACCCAGATAAGCAATATCCGTTCCCGGACGGATTTGGGCGAAGATGTCGGCTTTATTAGCTGTCAGGGTAAAACGTGGATCGACGACGATTACTTTGGCGCCTTTTTCTTTAGCCCGAAGAATCCACTTCATGGCAACCGGATGGTTTTCAGCGCAGTTACTTCCCGCAATTAAAAAGACCTCGGAATTGTATAAATCTGACCATGAATTGGTCATCGCACCGCGGCCAAATGAAGGTGACAAACCTGCCACTGTGGAAGAGTGTCACACCCTGGCCTGATGTTCATGGTAAGGGGTTCCTATTAACCGGCAGAATTTCGTAAACAGGTAAGACTCTTCATTGTCTACTTCTGCAGAACCCAAGAAGGCGATCCCTTCAGCACGGTTAACAGTTAACATTTTTTTTAGTCCGGTTTTAGCATCAACAACCTCATCGGCTGCTTTCCAACTGGCATCCCGGACTTCTTTGGTTTTCTTGGCAACACGGTCCAGTGCCTCTTCCCAGGAAATGTCTTCCCATTTGTCAGATCCAGGAGCACGCCGTTTCGGCTTAGTCAGACGATTTGGTGAGTAGGCAACGCTCAGTAAACTTGCCCCCTTAGGACAGAGAGCCCCTTCATTGGTCGGATGATCCGGGTCACCCTCCAAATGAACCAACTTGCCCTCTTTTACATACGAGAGCGTCCCACATCCACCGGCACAGAAATGGCAGAGACCTGGGATCTTTTTGGTTCCTTCCAGTTTCAACGCATACCCTTTAGCCTCCGCAACGGCTGGGTCAAATCCCAATCCAGTGGCAAAAGCTGCGATGGAAAGCCCTGAGAGCTTAAGGAAACCACGTCGAGAAACATCCATCTCTTTTCCTCCCCTATTAATTACTTAACCCATACCTAATACCTAAGTCATTTCGTTTGAAAATTTAAAATGGGTGAAACATTTCACTTTATTTAAATTTTCTCATTCTACTTTTACAGCTTATCTCTTTTTGAACATTCAGTCACCATTGTGTTCATTATGTAAATTAAAAAAAAGCGCCATGTACATAAAAAAAACTTTGCCGGCACCAAGCCCTCACGTGATGACCAAAGGCTAACCAAGGCTAACCAAGAATGACCAAGAATGACCAAGAATGAACAAGACCAAGGCCGACCAAAACTAACCAAGGATGACCAAATATCCCTGGAGCTTAAGAATGACGAGAAGTGACCGCCGGAGGTAGATCGAATGCCAATAATCTTAACCTATTGTTGCATTAAATCGCGTACCGGCTGAAACAGTTTAACCGGTCTCCCTACTGTTCCATATTTTAACTCTGTTGTCAGAAATCCACATTGTTCCAGGAATTCCAGATATCTGCGAACTGTTACCCTTGTAAGATTAACACCCTCCGCGACTTTTTCTGCTGAAACCTGTTCGTTCGTCTCACGCAAATAAGAGATAATTTGCTTTAGGGTGAGTTGATTCAACCCTTTGGGCAAACCTTGTTGTCCAAGGCAACATTGCTTGATAAGATCATTCAGGATTCCATCGGCCTCTTCCATTTTGACATCCGCCAAAGGTAAATATTCCACTTTTGCGACCTTTGGGATAATAACTTGACTCATTTCGTCAGCTATGCCCTCAAATCGTTCCACCATTTGGTTAAAAGCAACCACCAGGTCACGGATCTCTCCGGCATCAGATACATTGACTTCCTCAGCAGCTTGTTGGGTGGCTACATTCCGCGACCCAAACGTAGTTTCATGTAATAGACTAATGACGATTTTCCGGCTAAAAAAATAAGTTACTAAACCAACAATCAGGGTCAATCCCAAGCCGAATAAAGCCAATTGAATTAGCGAATAAGATATAAATTCCTGTGCGTAACTTCGAGAAATTCCAACGCCGAAGATTCCGATAATATCCCCATTTGCGTCACGAATGGGTTCGTAGGCTGTCTGGTAAAGCTCCCCAACGACATCCGCTTCACCAAGGTAAGTCTGGCCTTTTATTAAAACGGTCTGAGCAGCAATATCCGACACCTTTGTTCCAATCGCTCTCTCTCCATTTGCACTGCGTACAGCGGTGGCGATGCGGGTATCTCCGAGAAATAAAGTTACTGTATCGCCGGTTAAATCAGCTAAATGATCTACAAGTTCCGCGTTATGGGAAATTTGAGTTTGTCCTTTGTAAAGCATGCCATCTTGTACATGCCAGGGACCAGGGTTGGTGAGATTAATGATTTCCATACCCATTGTTAAATCTGTATTTGCCTTAATAATTGCTGCATCCACCGCCCGCACACGCATATGCCACCCGAATACTACGATTAAACTCACAGCCAAAACACACAGTGAACTAAGCAGCAGGAAAAGAATTTTATGTTTTAGTGAATGCAAATATTATACCTCCTCGGAGATCATTATCTCAATCTTATTCGCGATCTAAAATAAAAAGCCTCTTTTTTTGGGAAAGTATATTTTTGAATAAGCACCCCATTACGGGAAGGAATTAACCGCCCCCACGTTGAATCTGTATGCAAGACAAGAAGGCAAAAGCTCAAAGCTCAGATATAGGAGGATGGTAACCATGTCCTTGTTTCGGGTGCTCTATGAGATCCTAACTCAAAATGGCTGGGAATTCGATTTTGACAATAAAAATGAAATTATCAAACTTGAGATCCGAGGCGTTAATTCTGATTTCCATGCTTTCCTTCTTGTTGATGAAGAGCAAGAATCCTTACTCTGTAACACGCATATTAAACAAAAAATCCCTCCCTCCAAACGTCTTGAAGTCTGTGATTTCATGTGTCGTGTTAACTATGAACTTGCCAATGGTAATTTTGAAATGGATATGGATAACGGAGAAATCAGGTATCGCACGTACCTTGATCTGGCTGATGCAGAACCTTCCAAAGAGCAGGTACTAAATATTGTTTGGAACGGTGTTCTTAGATTTGACACATATTATCCTGGTTTAATGAAACTTGTATACGGGGATTACAGCGCAGAAGAGGCCGCTGCTTTTTGCGCTGAGCAGGATAATTAAACATCATTTATTGTATCCAGAATAGGAAGGCTCTCTATTTTTAAACAATAATTACCTGAGTAATTTAATTTCTCTAACACATAATAAGAATGTTTCGGTACACAAACATTTAAAGGAGGGTACCTATCATGGCAAACAATAATACACCAGCTGCTCAAGGTGCTTCACAAAAATTGGATCAATTTAAGTATGAAGTAGCAAATGAAATGGGCCTACAACTTGGTGGTGACCGCACTAGTCGTGAAAACGGTTCTGTCGGTGGCCAAATGACCAAACGGATGATTCAATTCGCTGAAGAACACCTCAAGGGTGGAAGCAGAATCTAGCATTGATCAGGTTTCCAAAAGGTGAAGAGGGATATTGAAAAGATATCCCTCTTCATTATTTTCTCTTATTATTTTCGTTATAAAGCATTATTAATATGTCAGCATACTGCCCACCTATTCACATACGGAAGCCAGTTCGTTCATTAGGCGGGTATAATTCCCTATTTTTCAACGGTATACCCAGCATCTTCAATAGCTTTAATGAGTTTTGTACGTTCAGCATCTCCCGTTACAAGGGCTTCATTGGACGCGAGATCGACTTTAACACTTTCCACACCACTTACCACAAGAAGCGCTTTTTCAACTCTCAATTTGCAATGGGTACAAGTCATGCCTTCAACCTTAAGAATGGTTCGGCTCATTTTATTCACCTCCGCTTTCAGAAGCCAGAGATCAGAGGCCTGATGCCAGATGACAATTAACTTCAGTAATATTTTTATACTTATTCTCTAAAGCACTTTCAATTGCCGGCAGAGGAAAACTAACTCTGCTCCCCAAATTCTCTCTTAAGACTAACCCTCTAGTTTCTGGTCATACCTTCTCAACATCAGCGAACTGGCAACTACGGACACGGAGGAGAAGGCCATGGCTAGTCCTGCCCACTCGGGCGGTAATAGTTCCCCGGTTAAGGGATACAGGACGCCTGCGGCTATCGGGATTCCAATGGTATTGTAAATCAAGGCCCAGAAAAGGTTTTGCTTAATTTTTCCGAGCGTTTTTCGCCCTAAACGAATAGCCCGTTCCACATCAAGGAGATCATTACGGACTAACACCACATCCCCTGTTTCCTTGGCCACATCGGTTCCTGAGCCGATGGCAATTCCGATATCTGCTTGGGCTAAGGCCGGGGCGTCATTAATTCCATCCCCCACCATCGCCACCTTGAAACCTTGGTCTTGATATTTCTTGATAATATTAATTTTATCTTGCGGTAATATTTCGG
Source organism: Desulfosporosinus sp. Tol-M (assembly GCA_000770645.1). Taxonomy (GTDB): domain Bacteria; phylum Bacillota; class Desulfitobacteriia; order Desulfitobacteriales; family Desulfitobacteriaceae; genus Desulfosporosinus. The sequence goes on along the minus strand of JQID01000115.1, from coordinate 42,353 downwards.
CAATAACCTCATCAATTCCGATCTGCTCTCCGACCATATGGGCGACTTTTTCATTATCCCCCGTAAGTATTAAGGTCTTTGAGCCTAACTGATGCAGCCTGTTAATCGCCTCTTTGGTGCTCTCTTTAACCACATCCGCCAGAGCGATGAGCCCGATCACCCGGCCGCCTAAAGCAATAAAACTGGTCGTTTTGCCCGCTTCAGCCAGGCGCTGAAAATCCTGTTCAGCTTCCTGAACATCTATACTGTGCAAGTGCATCAGCTTAATATTGCCAATAAGTAACGTCTGCCCTTCCAAGGCGCAGGTAACCCCATAGCCCCCCTCTTCCCGATAATTCGTCACTTCTTGAATGTCAAGCCGTTCTTGCTTAGCCTCTGCAACAACAGCCTGGGCCAAGGGATGAATGGATGGGTTTTCACCTGCTCCCGCAATTTTGAGAACATCCTGTTTTGAATAAGAGGAATAAGGTATTATATCTGTTACAGCGGGAGTTCCTTTGGTCAACGTCCCCGTTTTATCAAACCCAATCACTTGTAAGTGCGCAATCCCTTCGAGTACAGCTGCGGATTTAAATAAGATACCGCGATTTAACCCTACCCCGCTGCCCACCATAATAGCTGTAGGAGTAGCCAGCCCCAAAGCACAGGGACAAGCGATCACTAAAACAGCTATAGCGGCTGTAAAGGCAAAAACGAACGTACTTTGCAATGCAAAATACCAGACCAAAAAGGTAATGAGCGCTAAAAAGACCACCGCTGGCACAAAGTAATTGGCAATGGTATCCGCCAGGCGTTGAATCGGAGGTTTTACCCCCTGGGCATCTTCCACCATTTTGATAATCCCGGAAAGTACCGTATCCTTACCTGTTTTGGTGGTTTTTACTTTAATACTTCCCGATCGATTAATCGTCGCCCCGATCACAGGATCTCCTACTGCCTTATCGACGGGAATGGATTCCCCGGTAAGCATGGCCTCGTCAATGCTGGCTTGTCCTTCCACAATCTCGCCGTCTATCGGTATTCTTTCTCCGGATTTAACGCTGACAATATCACCGATCTTTAGATCTGAGGCTGCTACTTCCTTTTCTTTCCCATTTACAAGCAGGCGCGCTTGATCAGCCTGCAGCTCGAACAGCCGTTGTAAGGCCTGACCGGCCCGCCCTTTCGCTTTTGCCTCGAGATATTTTCCAAAACGCACAAAGGTAATCAACAAGGCTGACGTATCAAAAAAATTGGGTCCTGCAAAGAAAAGCGTTGGGAAGAACATATGCAATGTTGTCATTAAACTATACCCATAAGCAGCTGTAATACCCAGGGCAACCAGGACATCCATATTGGCTGAGCGGTTTTTCAAAGCATGGAAGGCACTACGATAAAATGCCCAACCGGCCGTAAACTGGACAATAGTTGCCAAGGCAAGGATCGTATACATCATCGGCGCTGTCATGGGGAGAAACATGAGCGGCATAATAGGCAGAGCAAGAACCGCACTGAAGATGAGCCAATTGCGCAGTTTAAGCGCGTTGTCCTCTTGGCTTTCAGCCTTGTGCTCCAGGGGAGTATACCCGGCATCCCTCACTTGCTCCAGGATCTCTTTCATATTAACAAGGCCCGGATCAAACTCAACAGAAACCGTTTCACTTGCAAAGTTAACAGCAGCGTTTTGGACACCTCGCGTACCTTTAAGCTTTTTCTCAATCGCCAGGGCACAATTTGTGCAGGTCATCCCACTCACTTTAAATTGTTGTTTTCTTCTGTCTTCATTTAGAGCGGCATAACCAAGATCAACCGGACTTTGATCTTCCTCGGCAGGTTTGTCCAGCGAATAACCGGCTTCCTCGATTTCTAGACGAATATCAGCCATATCGACCTGTTTCGGGTCCCAAGCAAAGACCGCCTTAGAACCTTCCAATGACACCTGGACCTGTTCCACACCCGGAAACTTTTCTAAGATCTTAGCGACATGGTTAACACAGTGCTGACAAGTCATACCGTAAACTTGAATTTCCTTTTCTTCTCTGATCATTTGTTCAGTCATTATTTTTCTCCCTTTGGGCACCTTGGTGAACTCGCTTCTCGCTAAAGCTTAAACATCGTGACTTCGGTGACATGAGTCTCCAGTGAAGACTTTATACCCCCCCTATTCCATATGTCAATATTTAAATATTTTCTTCTCCGCATGCCCCATTTTCTCTTTCGATTCTGCCTTTAACGATATTTTCACCCTGGAGAAAACCGGCCACAAAGAACGAACCGGGCTTATCAAATACGGCCAGAGGTTCTCCTTACTGCAGGATTTTCCCCTGGTTCATCACAAGTACCTGGGTACCCGATTGCAAAGCCTCGTTAAAATCATGGCCCTTCCGCTTGATGGACTTCCTGCAGCAAAGTCCGCAGGGAATCCCTTGTTATTAATATAATAGAACTGTTTTCACCCTGAGAAACAGTTCTATTACTTAATGATATTTACTGTACTTGATACATACCTTGGTCTTGCATATAGCGAAAGATTCCTTCTCCGTGTTGCTGTTCTTCCTTTTGAATATGATTTAAAACCTGACGAATTTTAGTGTCCCTAAACTCGAAAATTGCTGTGTTATAAGTACCGGACACATATTTTTCAGTCATTAACATATCCTTACATAGTTTAGCATCTTCTTGGTTGTAGTTTCCTTGGACAGAAGCGGGCATTGGGGATCCCCCTGCCATTTGTTGTTGTCCTTGTTGTTGTCCTTGTTGTTGAGATTGATTTTGTTGCCCTCCTACGTTGGGTATTTGTCCGTTTAAAATTTGGTTTATCGTATTTAAGTGTTCTTGCTCCTGAGCTGAATATGAATTGAAGAGTTGTTTTAATTGTGGATCTTGTGCCTGGTTAGCATATTTCGCATATTTATCGACACAAGTTTCCTCATGGGTCCTTTGATCCATTAATAACATTTTTTCCTTTTGGGATAGCTGCAGTGGCAAATATAACACCTCCTTATTTTAATTATATTATTTACCATATTTTGATTTCTATGTAAGTAGTGTTCTTATGTTTTCATTTGGTACGATGAACCTAATATCCCTATCCTCGGATAAACGCTGCCCAAGGATGATCGAGTGCCCCTCCAACTAAAACTTCCCGGATTTAAAAATAGAGATAAACAGCCATAGTAACATGAGGGCAGCCATAGTAAACCCTACTTCAATCGCCGGGATCTGCCAAAGTAAGATGGGCTCGCGGCCTAAAGCCGAAGCAATAATGAGGGCAGCCATAACAATACTAAACGCGAGCAAAACAATACTAAAGGAAAGCTGATTCGTGATACGGTCCAATTTCCTCAGAAAAATATCAAACCCCGGAACGCTAACTTCTAAGCGAATCCGTCCTCGCTTCAAGTTTTGAATTAAATCCTGCATATATCTGGGAAGATCCGCCAGAAGATCACTATAATCCAAGATGTCATGCCATATTCTCCCAGCGATCGTGCTTGGTCGGTTGCGTTCCTTAAGAAGGCGAATACCAAACGGTTCAGCCATATCCATAACGCTAAGTTGGGGATCGAGTTTTTCTACGATCCCTTCCAGGGTCAGGAAGCACTTAGCTAATAAGGCGAAATCTGAAGGAATGCGGATTTGATGGCGAAAAGCAACTTTAAATAGGTCATTAATCGCCCCACCTAGACTGATACGACTCATGGGGACATCCATATACTTTTCCCGCAATTCATCGATATCGTTGGTCAAAAGAGGTAAATTAACCTCAGCCGGAATTATCCCGATTCGCAATATTGCTTTAACCATACTCCCCGTACTTTTGTGCATCATACCAATCACCAGCGAAGCAAAGTTTTGCTTCATATCAAAAGTAAGTCTACCGGCCATACCAAAGTCGATAAACGAAACCACACCGCCCTGCAAAAGAAAAATATTCCCTGGATGTGGATCCGCATGAAAAAAACCCTCGATTAATACCTGATGGAAGAGAGCCCGCACAAGTTGTTCTGCTATGACTTTCCGGTCATACCCTTTTTTTTCGATCTCCTCAAACTGATTGAGTTTCACCCCTTCCACCAATTCCATCGTAAGAACGGTTCGAGTTGAGTAATCCCAATAAATCGCGGGTATATGAATCGTCGGATCGTTCTCAAACTGTTTGGCCATTTTCTGAGCATTTCTAGCCTCAATGCTATAATCCAGCTCATTGTGCAGCGACCTGGCAAACTCCTCAACAACATCTCGCAATTGAAGACGTTCCATCCGTTCCATACGGTGTTCCGCCAAAGTGGCTAAATCCAGAAGAATTTCCAAGTCAGTTTCGATCATGGTCTTGATCTGAGGGCGCTGCACCTTAACAGCAACCAACTCCCCGGTCCGCAACTGCGCACGATGGACCTGACCAATGGAAGCCGCCGCAATCACCCCCTCATTAATCCAAGCAAAAATCTCCTCCAAGGGGGAACCGAGTTCCTCTTCAATAATCCTGGTAACTTGTTCAAAGGAAAATGAGGGAACGTTATCTTGAAGTTTTTCCAGTTCCTTTAAAATCTCTTCCGGAATGATGTCTGCACGAGTGCTGGCAATCTGCCCAATCTTGACATAAGTCGGACCAAGCTCTTCAATAACCTGGCGTATTCGCTCCCCGACCGTCATGGGATCAGTCTCTTCCATATTCGTAAAGAGCCGTTTGGGTAAGGAAAGCATATGTAAAAGTCCCATTTCTTCCACAAAGAACCCAAAACCGTGGCGGGTTAGGACCTTAGCAACATCTCGATAGCGTTTAATATGGCGTATCCTTTTCCCAATCATAAGAAAACGTCCCCTTTATTCCCGGTTCATAGTTTCGAAGACCGAACATCGCATCACGCTCATCGTCTATCTGGTCCCTGGATAAATTCCCAAATTTCAGCTGATAAACTAAGGCTGGAAAGTTTTCAAATACCCAGTCCACTAATAGAGGCCTGAACGCTATTCAGGCCTCTATTAGTTTGGTATTTGCTTGCTTACTTGTTTTCCAAGTCTTGAATACGTTGCTCCAAACGCTCCAGATCAGCTTTAGTGGGAATATTAAAGTCCCTGAGAAGCTTTTCCATTTGCTCATGAATACGGGCATTCATTTCTTTCTTCTCTGCTTCCCCCTTTTCGAACAACTTACGTGCCAGTTCCTTGGATTCAGCAGCAGAAACATCCCCCTTTTTAACTAACTCGTCTACAAGCTTCTCGATCTGTTCCTTACTAACTACCGCTAATCCCAAACCAAAAGCCAGCCCCTTGTTAATCAGATCTTTCATGCCAGGTTCCCCCTTTGTCCGTTAAAGTCCATATACGATTAGCCTTCGTTGATTATAATGACCGAAACCTATTAATATTCTTGGGTTCATTATGATTGTTTACTAAAACGGTTCAACTTATTTACTTGGAAAATTATTCTCGGATATATCCATATTTTAAAAATAATCCCCTTGGATTTCAACAAGGAACTAACCCACTCCAGCGTTGATAAAGCGTATGTTCAATCCCAAACTGATCCAAGACTCTTCCGACCACATGATTGCTTAAATCCTGAATTTCTTTCGGATGGTGATAAAATCCAGGCGAAGCAGCCATAATTGTTGCGCCTGCTCGTGCCAGCCGCAACATATTTTCCAAATGAATAATATTGTAAGGCATCTCACGCGGGACAACAACAAGCGGGCGGCGTTCTTTCAAAGTAACTTGTGCCGCTCGTGCCAGAAGATGCTCTCCCGTACCGGTCGCCATTAAGCCAAGCATATTCATCGAACATGGGATCACCACCATCCCGTGGGTACGATAAGAGCCACTGGCCAGCGAAGAAAACAGGTTTGTATTTTCATGGATATGTACGTTTTCCGGCAAAGCCGCCCGTTCGATTCCCGTTTCATAGACAAGTATTTTTTCTCCGATCGAGGACATGACCAATTCAATCTGCCAGTCCATTGCAGCGAGGACATTAATTAGCGTGAGTGCATAGATTGAACCACTTGCCCCTGTCAGTCCAACAATCAAATGTTTTCTCACAAGGCACCTCCATCATCAAACTCCTTCAATAGGCGAATTTAATTATTGACAAACTCTCAATCTCATCATATAATAAATTTTGTTATGCGGTCGTGGCGGAACTGGCAGACGCGCTAGATTCAGGTTCTAGTGCTCGCAAGGGCATGGGGGTTCAAGTCCCCCCGACCGCACCATATAAAGCTAGACATTGAGGGATTTACAAAGTATTTAGTAATCTCTCTTTTTATTATTTCACTTTTTACTAATGTTTGCTAATGGTCTCTTTTTCCATAGTATATTATATATTTGCGGCTCTGCAAAAGAATTATCTGGAAGAAGGTATATTTTATATTTGTGATTTTTTTAACTGCCCTGACAATAGCTTTCTCGGGTTCCATGATGCCTGGTCCCTTACTCACATACACTATTAAGCAATCATTAAATAACGGTCCCTATGCAGGATTTATTATAATTGTGGGACATGCGATACTTGAGATTATTATAATTGCTTTGATATTTATGGGATTCGACATTATTCTGCAATCTAACTCTGCCCAAATCAGTATTGGTATCATTGGTGGATTATCGTTAATTTACATGGGCTCTGATATGATCTTCAATTCCTTGAAGAAGAAAATTAAGATTGAATTGGACAATAACAAATCCAGTGGAAGAAATATGTTGCTTTCCGGTATTGTAATTAGTGCCGCCAACCCTTATTTTTTTATATGGTGGGCTATTATTGGCCTCGGCTTTCTCCTGCAAGCTTACAAAGCGTTTGGTGCCGCAGGAGTATTTGTGTTCTATATAGGGCATATTGCAGCCGATTTTATATGGTACGGGTTGATTTCCATAATCGTTGGCACAACACGTAAATTTATTAAAGAAACCCTGTATCGGATTGTCATTATTGTGCTTGGCTGTTTCTTAATTTTCTTTGGCGGCAGTTTTCTTTACAAAGCAATTATAATCCTGATTTGAGTATCATTTAACAATTACCCTAGGGGGTTAAACGAAGGTAATCAAATGTAATCAAATACTTTTCCCAGATATTACCCAAAATTCCCTTGAATATCTGTTTTCAATATGGGTAAATTAAATTTAGCTTCAATATCAAAAGCTCACAAATTAAAGGAGGTTATTGATCATGGCTAAGTACAAATTACCGGTAGACAAAAACACAATCTCTTCACAAATGAATGTTAAATTAGGTCCGGATGCTACTTCTCGCCAGAATGGTTCTGTTGGCGGAGAAATGGTTAGGAAAACTTTTGAAAGCTTAGGTAAATGGTAAATCATTAAATCCCTGTCAAGATCATCAAAGGGAGTGCCGTAAAACTACTTTTGAGTAGCCAGCGATACTCCCTTTTTATATACACGGAATGATCTTCAGTTCAACCTTGAACTCGTCGCTATAAAGCCAAATTCACAAAGTGAGGACAAGGCGTATCACCTAGTCTTCATAAACACCATCTGGCCTCTGTATGGATGTATCGATAACCTTGGGGCAAAGTATTAGGTCTTTTTCCATCGTTCGAGTTTATGAATATTCCGGGTATATAATGCGGCTATTAACCTTGGAAAACCAAACTCGACAATTTTGTTCTTCATGAGTTGTTTCATTTCATTAGCTGTAATGCTCGGTAAGGTAAATACACCATTTTGATAACAGTGACCACAATAAACTTGATTCTTAGTTTCTTCGCTTCCATCATTTGAAAATGGCATTCCGCAACTTTGGCATTTTTTATATTTCATCATTAGATTCCTCCTTTAGCAGCTGTGAATTTCCCTTTCAGCGACTACACAAACTACACTGTTTTATCATCACGAGTTATCATAATTATTTTAGTTAATATATTGTAGTATCCGCCGTTTTAACCGCATACTTTCCTATTCTTCAACTGCACATCATTGACAATAATACATTTTGAGTCTAAAGTAATTGTTGAGAGTCATATTACTGACGGATGTGGATAACCACAAGGGAGTATGATTGAAAGAGCCGACCGTCTGGGCAAACGACCTGGGTAGTTGGCATTTTATTAAAAAGGAGCTTTTCTGCTATGACTGAAATGAAACTAAAATATGGATGCAATCCCAATCAGAAACCGGCACGCATATTTATGAAAAATGGTGCGCTGCCGGTAAAGGTTCTAAATGGAAATCCAGGCTACATAAATTTATTAGATGCCTTTAATGGTTGGCAGCTAGTGAAAGAACTTAAGCAGGCAACCGGTTACACTGCCGCCACATCTTTTAAGCATGTTAGCCCGGCCGGGGCAGCGATAGGAAAGCCTTTAAATGAAACCTTAAGAAAAATATATTTTGTGGATAATCTTGAGTTGTCGTCTCAGGCATCAGCCTACGCAAGGGCAAGAGGAGCAGACAGGATGTCGTCATATGGCGACTTCATCGCTTTATCCGATATTTGTGACGTTTCCACAGCAACACTCATTGCCAGGGAGGTTTCGGACGGCATTATTGCTCCCGGGTATGAAGAAAAAGCACTTGACATTCTAAAAAACAAGCGCAAAGGTAGTTATACGATCATCCAGATCGACGAAAATTACAAACCAAATCCGATTGAACAAAAGAACGTTTTTGGAATTACATTCGAACAGGAAAGAAATGAAGTTAAGATTTCGGAAGAATTGCTCCGAGAAATTCCAACCCAAAATAAAGAAATCCCCAATTATGCAAAAACTGACCTGATAATCGCGTTACTCACCCTGAAATTTACGCAATCAAATTCTGTGTGTTATGTGAAAGACGGTCAGGCAATTGGAATTGGAGCCGGGCAGCAATCAAGGATCCATTGCACACGTCTGGCAGGTGATAAATCGGATAAATGGTATTTGCGCCAAAATCCCAAGGTACTCAATCTCCCGTTTAAGGAAAGTATTCGGCGACCTGACCGTGACAATGCGATCGACATCTACCTCTCTGAAGATTATACCGATATCCTTTCCCCAGGCTATTGGGAAGAAATTTTCACAAAAAGACCCTCTCCGTTTACCTATGAAGAAAAAAGAAGGTGGTTGGATACTTTCACAGGAGTATCATTGGGATCCGACGCTTTCTTCCCTTTCGGAGACAATATTGAGCGGGCACACAAAAGCGGTGCTGAATTTATTGCACAGACCGGCGGGTCAATTCGTGATGACCATGTAATTGCGACCTGTGACAAATATAACATAGTTATGGCTTTTACTGGAGTCAGATTGTTTCACCATTAATTATCCTTCAAAGATAATGTCGATTTGTGACATATTCGCTCATCCATCAATATGAATATTCAGATCGTCCCAAATTCTATAGGGTACATAATTTGGGACGATCTGGCAAGTGATTTCAGTATGAGACCTCTTACAATCCGGACTATGCCCCCGGAAGATTGCGGCGGGGGTAGAGTGTGGCAGACCGGGACCTTACGATTATTAACCGGTCTTTCGATGGGGCATTGTTTCTAAGGATGATGAATAACTAACAATTCCATTTTTCTTTTTGATAAATTCTTCAGCAATTGACGGGAACAACAAATAGCTTAGGACATCTTCATCGCTTGAAGTAATATCCTTAAGTTGTTCTTTGGCCTTTTCAAAGGCAGGCTCTAACGTGTCGGCATATCTTCCCGGCAAAGGTTGTTTTTTCTTAAGAGCTTTTTTAGCAACCTCTTCGTTAATCGGTCCGGGTACCTTGCCGTACTCTCCCATAAAGTAGTTAATTACTTCTTTAATAACAATTTTATATCGTTCACCCGTTAAGACGTTAAAGACAGCTTGCGTTCCAACGATCTGGCTGGTTGGAGTTACAAGCGGAGGATATCCCAGGTCTTTTCGAACCTTAGGGACTTCATTAAGTGCCGCATCCAACTTTTCCATAGCATTTTTCTCTTTAAGTTGGGATATTAAATTGGAGAACATCCCGCCAGGAATCTGGTAGACCAAGCTTTCTGGTTGAGGAGTAAGTAATTGAGGATCAAGTATTCCGGAATAAATAAACTCTTCCCTGACTGGTTTGAAAAAGTCATTAACAATTTTTAATTTACTGACGTCCAAGCCGGTAGAATAGCCGGCATTCTCTAAAGCGAAATACATTGTCTCCGTAGGGGGTTGGGAGGTACCGCTGGAGAAAGAAGAAATAGCACAATCTATACCGTCTACTCCGGCTTCTATTGCTTTTAAGTAGGCCATTTCCGCCATTCCATTAGTACAGTGGGAGTGGAGGTAGATCGGTAATTTCACAGTTTGCTTTAATTCCTTTATGAGATCAAAGGCAACCTGAGGCATTAAAAGGCCCGCCATATCTTTGATACTAATAGAATCGGCACCCATTTCCTCCAACTGTTTAGCCAAGTTCCGGTAATTCTTAACATCGTGAATAGGGCTCACTGTGTAGACAATGGTTCCCTGAGCATGAGCTCCTTGTTTCTTGACTTCATCCATAGCGACTTTAATATTATTTAAATCATTAAGGGCATCAAAAACACGGACAATATCGATACCGTTAGCCACAGCAGCCTTGACAAAGTTACGGACTACGTCATCAGGGTAGTGTTTATAACCCAGAATGTTTTGGCCCCTAAGAAGCATTTGTAAGGGTGTTTTGTTCACAACTGCTTTAATTTTTCTCAGTCTATCCCATGGGTCTTCATTGAGGAACCTTAGACAGGAGTCAAAAGTTGCTCCTCCCCAACATTCTAAGGAGTAGTAGCCAACGTTATCAAATTCCTTGAGAATAGAGGCAAATTGTTCAAAAGCCAATCTTGTCGCGATCAATGATTGGTTACCGTCTCTTAAGACGGTTTCTGTAAAATTTACTTTTCTCATTTTTTTCACCTCGCTCTCTCTTGTATATGAAACTTATTTAAGTATTGTGAGCTAACATACATCTATGCTAGCATAAATATTAGAATATTCAAGAATAATACAATATTCATGAGCGCGGGGCATCTGCAATATGGTTTATCCGTTACAGTAATCCTTTTTCTGCACAACTAACGTAGTCTTCTCCTGAAGCAATTATATGGTCAAGCACGGATATGGAAATCTGTTCTAAAGCGACTTGAATCCTTTTCGTTACTTCAATATCTTGCGGCGAAGGAGTGGGACTCCCTCCAGGGTGATTGTGAGCCAGAATGACACTGTGGGCTTTATGTCTCAAGGCCGTTTCCACAATGACCCTTGGGTAAACCGGCGCTTGGTCAATGGTCCCCTCATGGACAAGCGCCGGATATATAACTTTATGTTGGGCATCCAGACAGATCAGATAAAAAACTTCATAGGTTCTTCCCGCACAAAGCGTTAGGACATACTCCCCCGCTTTGGCAGTGCTATCGAGGGTAGGTCTTGTTCCCCAACGATCTTTAAGATAAATACGTGCCAGAGAAGGTATAAGCGCTAGTAAAATAGCTGAGTTCTCTCCTAAACCCGGAGTCTTAGCCAAATCTTTAGGGTCGGCTTCCAAAACTCCAGACAAAGAACCATATTTATTAATCAAGGAATGGGCGAGTTCGTTGGTGTCCTTTCTGGGTATGGCATAAAACAACAGAAGTTCTAGAATTTCATGATCTTCAAAGCCGTCCAGTCCTTCTTCGAGGAATCTATTTTTCGATCTGCTTCTGTGTCCTTCATGCATGGAACAACGTCATTCCTTTCGTGTTAACTTCCCTGACGAAGTCTTGAGCAAACACTTCAACATGCTTCCTAATTATTCCTTCCGAATTAACAATTATTTTATGTAGACAACACAAGAGCGTCCCAACTCTCTGACAAATGATAAAGAAAGCCTATTGGGTACTATGCTCAATCTAATAAACACAGGGACTTCGAAAAATATATTCACAAATTCTTGACAAATTCTTATCATGTTCTCCTCTTAAATTGGGCATTATAGGATACGTTCCAGTTAAACTAAACTATAAGGAGGAGTGCAAATGTCGAAAAAGTTTGCAGTGAGTTTGCTAACCTTTGCTTTCCTGGCTTTGAGCGCTGGAACGAGCTTAGCCGCGCCAGATCCTGCCAAACTTGATGAGCTTAAAGCGTTAAACCAACAAATGTATACGCTGAAAAAGCAAATGGTGGACAAACAATTGGAAGCAGGCCTTCTCGATCAGGAGAAGTCCGCCAAGATTAAAACCTTCATCGAGAAGCGTCAACAGCAGATTGAAGAAGACTTTGCTAAGGGACAATACACTGGCTTTGGGAAGAAACACGGTCAGGGCTTTAACAAAGAGTGCAAACGCAAGGCTCAAGACTCTCCCACAACGAGCCCTTCTCCAAGTAACACTTAATCTATAAGTAACCTTACAGATTATGAACTGGAACTTGTCCCGATTGGGGCTGTGTGAAAACACAGTCCCTTAAAAATAAAGTGGAGGACTTGACATAAGCCAAGTCCTTTCTTTTGTTTAGTCTGTTAAACCAAGGCGCTTATTGCGCCAATAGCTGGAATAAATGGCTCCCAAGGGATTGTGGGCCAACAAACGGTCTTTAACTATGAGTGTGGATACTGGAACAGAGGAGTGGCGGTTGAAGATCATGTCATGTCCTACGCAGAGACCGACGGTGAAGTTTAATTCAGTTTTAGCGTCATTTAATAGTTTGGCTTGTATAGCCGGATTACACATGGCTTCAAAGCGGTCCGCTTGGATTTGTTCCAGACCAAGCCGGTGTTTATCCAAGCCACAGACTTTACAGCATACGGAGTGTACGGTGAAAAATTTCCGGAAATATTGCCCAATATAGTTGGCTTCGGTAGCTAAGCCGATACAAAAGGCCAAACCGATGACTGTACAGCTCATCTCTTGGGCAAATTTTACGCTTTCTTCCAGGCGCGACAGCTGCATATAATAACGTCCTTCAACTTTGGCTGCCGCCGTCATGAGCTGTCGGTCAATTGGATCATACACTGCTTCGATTTCAGCAGATTGGAGACCAAGGCAGTTTTGTCCAGTGTAGCAATTATGATGTTCGCATCGTGCGCACTGCATCAGATCATCTCCCTGGATATAGATCGTTTATCAAACGTCACTAGCGCTAATCAGTCGTATCCCCAAAAAGTAAAACCCCCTAAATACCAAGGGGATACGCTGGATTCTATGAGAGACACCAAGGTTTGGTGTCTCTACCCTTGAGCATGCCCATGGTCATGCTCAAGGCAGACCGATCCGGTACTCGTGAGATTACCTGAAGCATACGACTTTGCCACATCAACCACATTTCCTGAGGCTCCTGTTACTACTTCCAGCCCTATCGCCTTGAGGCCATTAATCATGCCTCCGCCAATACCTCCGCAAACCAGCACGTCTACTCCATTACGTTTAAACATACTTGCCAGTCCTTCGTGCTGATGCTGAAGACCTGATGCACTAAGTAGTTCTACAAATCGGGCTTCTTTATCTTCAATTTCAAACACTGTAAATCCCGCTGCCCTCCCGAAATGAGCATCCACGAGCTCACCTTTAGTTGGAATTGCGATCTTTTTTGACAGGCCACAACAACGCCGTCTTGACATTTCATCAGCTCCTTTTTTGAGCATATGCTCAATTTAATAATATCCAAAGTTGTATGATAAATCAATGGAGTTAAGAGAAGATTATCCTGAATTTCACAAGTACACAAATGGAGTATTTATGCTATAATAAATGATATATAGAAAGGTTTAATACGATTTATGCAGATAATGTAAGAAAACTTCCGAAATTTATGAAACGCTGTCTCGAATTGGCATTTGCAAAGGTGCCCATTCAGTTAACGGCGAAAGTTATCTAGGAAAAAAGGGAGTTAAAACTATGAAAGATAGTATTGAAGGTGTCGTAATTGGAGTAATTGCTGAAATAGCTAAAGTGAAAATCAATAGACATAGTGACTGCAGCAATTGTGGTTTGTGTCCGGGCGAAGACGCGATGGTTCTTGATGCCCTAAATACCCTCGACACTAAACCAGGGCAAAGAGTCATCCTTGAAATTAAGGAAAAAAATATGCTTAAGGCCGCTTTTGCTGTTTATATCTTACCACTGGTAGCAGTAGCGGGCGGAATATATCTTGGCTATTTTCTTGCGTCCATTTTTAAAATTGCGGATATATTGCCCATGACCATAGGCGGAGTAGTTTTCGGTTTATTGGCAATTTTGGCCATCAAACGGCTTGATATATCGTTACAATCAGCTACTGAGATGCCGGAAATTGTAAAAATAATTCAATGACTTTTCAAGGAGATGTTCTGATGTTTAATAAATTCAGGTGGGGGATTCACCCTGAAACGCACAAAACACCTACGGAAGGTAAGGTGATTGAAAGTGGGCCATTGCCAGACAAAGTGATTCTACCAGTCCGACAACATCTTGGCGTTCCTTGTGCGCCTATTGTCAAGAAAAAAGATTGTGTCAAAAAAGGACAAATAATAGCCTCCAGTGACGCACCTGTGTCAAGTAATGTTCATGCAACTATTTCAGGGACCGTTGTGGATGTTTCGAACAAGCCACACCCCGGATTAGGCGAATGCTTAGCGATAACTATTGAGAGTGATGGTCTGGATCAATGGGCGGAAGGAATTCCGGTTGAGCGCGACTGGAAAGCCTTGGATGCCGATGAACTGATTACTATTATAAAAAATGCCGGCATAGTTGGTTTGGGGGGAGCAACTTTTCCGACTCATATCAAACTTCTCCCCCCAAAGGGTACCGTGATCGATACCCTGATTATTAATGGAGCTGAATGTGAACCGTTTTTAACGGCGGATCACAGGATGATGCTGGAATATACCGGGCGGCTGGTAACAGGAATTTTGATCTTAAAGAAAATTTTAGCGGTAGAAACCGCTATCATCGGGATTGAAGACAACAAAATGGATGCTGTTAAAAAAATGACGGAAGCTTTGGCCGGAACAAACATTAAGGCAGTTGCGATACCAACTCGCTATCCTCACGGCGCCGAGAAAATACTCATCAGAACTTTGACTAAGCGTGAAGTTCCCCCGGGAAAATTACCTCTCGATGTTGGCGTGGTAGTTCAAAACGTTGGTACTGCGGTTGCAGTTTGCGATGCTGTCCAAAACGGAATACCTCTTCTCGAAAGAATTGTCACCGTAAGCGGAAGCGCAATTAAGGAACCTAAAAATCTTAAACTTAGAATTGGTACCCCCTTTGCCGAGGCCATTGAGCTCTGCGGAGGATTGATTTTTGAGCCTGAAAAAATTCTCATGGGTGGTCCTTTTATGGGAATAGCGCAATATACAACCGAAGTGCCAATTATCAAAGGCGTAAACGGGATACTTGCGTTAAGTAAGGAAGATCTCAATAGCGGAATCGATACAAATTGTATTCGCTGCGGCCGCTGTGTAAGTGCCTGTCCGATGGGTTTGAACCCCAGTATGCTAAGCACTTTGGCGGATAAAGGACTTTTTGAAGAAGCAAAAGAGGAGTACCATCTGCTGGACTGTATGGAATGTGGTACTTGCTCATTTGTTTGTCCTGCCAAAAGAAAACTGGTTCACTATCTTCGATATGCCAAGGTTTCAGCCGCTAAGGGGGGTAAATAGATGAGTGTCCTGAATGAATCAGAAAAAGCCGAAAGAAGTCTTCTTAACGTATCCTCCTCACCACATATTCTATCCGCTGACTCTACCCAGAAAATTATGTGGACTGTAGTCTTGGCGTTATGTCCGGCCATAATCTTCGCTGCTTTTCACTTTGGAATGCCTGCTGTGAGAACATTGGCTCTTGGTGGTTTATCCGCTGTTTTCTTTGAAGCTTTAGTCCAAAAAATTCAGAACAAAGCTATTACAATCAGTGACGGCAGCGCCTTAATAACCGGTTTACTTTTGGCAATGTGTTTGCCTCCTGAAGTTCCGTTCTTTCTTCCTATCGTAGGTTCTTTCATTGCGATTGTGATCGCAAAACATTCCATGGGCGGGTTAGGGTTTAACATTTTTAATCCGGCTCATATTGGCAGAGCAGCCTTAATGGTTTCCTGGCCAGTGGCCATGACAGCCTGGACAAGCATGTCTCCAACAATAGATACGGTTACCAGCGCTACTCCTTTAAACGTCTTGAAACAACAGGGGTATGATGCTTTAGTCACTTCGTTTGGAAGTGCGTCGCATATGTATGAGTCCTTATTTTTGGGGCTAAGAAACGGGAGTATTGGTGAAACGTCTGTTTTATTACTTGTCTTAGGAGGATTAATACTCATCTATAAGCGCTATATTGACTGGCTCGTCCCGGTTGCGATGATTGGTACGGTTGGGCTGCTAACCTGGATATGCGGGCCCAAAGGGTTTTTTACCGGCGACCCACTCTTCCATATGATGGCCGGCGGCTTAATTATCGGTGCGTTTTTTATGATTACGGATATGGTTACAATTCCGATAACCAGAAAAGGCCAAATAATTTTTGCGGTTGGTGCCGGCGCAATAACCGTTCTGATAAGACTTGCGGGAGGTTATCCTGAGGGAGTTTGTTACTCTATTCTCTTGATGAACTGCGTGACACCATTAATTGATCGTTTTGTACAACCAGTGCGATTCGGAAGGAAGTGAGATAATATAATGGCACAGGAACATACCGGCAATAATAACAGTATATTAAAAATTGCTCTAAATCTTATCTGCGCTTGTCTTATATCCGGGCTTATAATTGCCGTCGTCTATACATTAACTGCGAGTACGGCAGCAGCGAAACAAGACGAATTGAAAGAAGACTCTCTGAAAAGTCTGGTAACAGCAGATAATTTCCAAGCAATAGAAGGTAAGCCTGAGTGGTCTGCAGCTTTGAAAGATGGCCAAACTATTGCCTACATTGTACCTGCCGAAAGCAAGGGTTATTCAGGAGCAATTAAGCTGCTTGTGGCGATTAGCCCTGATCAAAAGGTTATAAAGTATTCTATACTTGAAAGTAAGGAAACACCTGGTCTGGGTGATAAAGCCAAAGATGAACCGTTTGCCGGACAGTTTACCGGCAAGAGTGTTGAGCAGCTTGACCCACTTGAAGATGTAACAAAGACTAGTGAAAATGGGAAAATTCAGGCTATTAGCGGTTCTACGATAACATCAAGAGCAGTTACCAAAGCAGTGCAAGAAGCAGTTGAGGAAGTTACTGTTTTCGTACAAGGAGGGCAATAACATGTCTGAAATATGGAAAATATTTTCCAAAGGTTTAATTATGGAAAACCCGATATTTGTACTGGCATTAAGCCTTTGTCCCGCTTTGGCTGTAACATCTTCAGTAGCAACTGCCATAACAATGGGTCTCACCGTTATGTTTGTTTTGTCAACTAACAATGTTGTTGTTTCACTAATCAGAAAGCTTGTCAATCCTAAGGTGCGTGTCCCAATTTATATTATTTCAATTGCCACCATTGTTTCCGTTGCAAGCTTATTACTTCAGGCCTACTTCCCGCTTTTATTTAAAGAATTAGGCATTTACCTTGAACTTGTAGTTGTATTCGCCATTATTTTAGCCCGGGCGGAAGTGTTTGCCTCCAAAAATTCAGTGATTCGCTCTTTCTTTGATGGTTTTGGCATGGGTTGTGGTTTTGCTTTGGCAATGGTAATCATCGGTGCGATACGTGAATTGCTTGGGAATGGAACCATCTTAGGATTTGCTGTGATGGGAGAATCCTATCAACCGGCCTTAATAATGATTCTGCCTCCAGGCGCCTTTATTTTGATCGGATATTTAGTCGCCCTGGTCAAAATAATCAATGAGCGTTGGGAAAAACGTCAAGGAATTAGAGGTGAAGCTGCATAATGCAAGAATATTTATTACTCTTTGCTAGCGCAGTAGTTGTAAATAACTTTGTCTTAACGAGATTTTTAGGTCTTTGTATTTTCTTTGGAGTATCCAAAAATGTTAATGCTGCAGTTGGAATGGGCATGGCGGTTACTGCTGTCATGACTCTTAGTTCGATGTGTTCCTGGGTTGTCTATGATTTAGTATTGGTACCATTAAATTTAACTTTTTTAAAATTAGTCGTTTTAGTTCTGCTGATCGCTAGTTTTGTGCAGTTACTGGAAATGATCATCCGAAAATATGTCCCGGCTTTGTACAAAATGTGGGGAATTTACTTGCTTTTAATCGCAACAAATTGTGTAATTCTCGGTGTTCCGCTTATTAATATTGAATCCAGCTATTCCTTTGCCTTAAGTACCGTAAATGCTTTAGGCGCCGGAGTTGGATTTGCGTTAGCTCTTGTTTTGATGGCAAGTTTAAGGGAAAAGTTGAGACTTGCCGATGTACCCAAGTCACTTGAAGGTTTGGGAATTGCTTTTATCCTGGCAGGTTGTCTGTCATTAGCGTTTTTTGGTTTTTCAGGAATGATTAACATTTAGAAAGGAGGCGATCAGCGAATGGGTACAATGATTTCCATTCTCGCCATCATGGGCGTTATAGGAATTATCTTCGGATTTATTCTCGCCTTTGCGAATAAAAAGCTTGCCGTAGAGTTAAATCCGCTAATCCATTTGGTTGAGGATGTCTTGCCTAAAGGACAATGTGGCGCTTGCGGGTTTGCGGGGTGTCAGGCTTACGCTGAGGCGGTAGTTTTAAATAAGGATGTTTCTCCCAGTCTTTGTGTTCCGGGGAAAAAATCGGTGGCCCAAAGGGTAGCTGAACTAACTGGGAAAAAACCGGAAGAGCTTGAGCCGAGAATTGCTTATGTGAAATGCGCAAGTCCAATTGATCCTTCTTCCCAAAAATATATCTATTCAGGCCTTCAGGATTGTGTTGCGGCGAATATCTTGCATTCCGGCCCAAAAAATTGCCAATATGGTTGCCTTGGATTAGGTACATGTGTGAAACAATGTGTTTTTGGGGCGCTTGAACTCAACGCTCAGGGATTGCCGGTTGTCGATCAGGCAAAATGTACAGGATGTGGCAAGTGTGAAAGTGCCTGTCCAAAGAAGGTAATTCAAATGATTCCGCCTGACGCCCATGTTGGTGTTGTCTGTAATTCGCAGGATAAAGGGGCCGTTGCCCGCAAGATTTGTTCGGCTGCTTGTATCGGTTGCGGTTTATGCAAAAAATTATGTCCGCATGGCGCCATCGAGATTGTCAATAATCTGGCCGTCGTTAATTCACATATCTGTATAGAAAAATGCTCTCAAATGGTTTGTTTGGATAAGTGCCCAACTAAAGCAATCCAAGCATACGAACACAGCCCATTCGGAAAAGTGGCTTCCCTCTAATTGACCAAAGTCAACTGATAGTCTGGAGAGACAGCATGAGGAAAATTATCCATATATTAGCTATTTCGATGCTATTGATTTTATCAACATCCTGCGGTCAAGTTAAGCCCTACGAAACAGACGCCTTTGCTATGGGGACCGTGATCTCACAGGAAGTCTACGGTTCAAATTCTCAAAAGACCTCTGATGAAGTAATAACCAAGATAAAATATCTGGAAACACTTCTGACTATTAACGCTCCGGACGGAGATATCAACAAGCTTAATGGCAACGCCGGTAAAGGGTATGTAGAGTTGAATCCGGGAACTGTGAGCGTCTTGCAAAGTGCCCGAAAAATTTCGGGGTTAAGCGGGGGTGCTTTTGATGTAACAGTTGGACCTGTCGTTAAAGCCTGGGGTATCGGTACAGACAATCCACAGGTCCCGACGGAGGCAACCTTGAAAGATTTAGTTTCTCTGATTGATTATGCAGATATTCATCTCGATGAAGCAGGAAATATGGCATGCCTGCAAAGACCCGGCCAAATAATCGATGTGGGTGGAATCGCCAAAGGGTATGCCGGTGATGTTGCCAAAGCAATATATCAAAAAAATGGCCATAAATCTGCGTTTATTAATCTGGGCGGAAATGTTGTAGTGCTTGGCCATAAACCGGATGGAAACGCCTGGAACATTGGTATTCAAAATCCCAGATCCGAAACCGGCGAAGTCGTTGGCGCTGTTCAGGTTACGGACAAAGCGGTTGTGACCTCAGGGGATTATCAACGCTATTTTGAAAAGGATGGCAAGCGCTTTTGTCATATCATCGACCCGCAGACCGGTTATCCGGCTGAATCGGGTTTGATGAGCGTTACCATTATTGCCTCCTCGTCTGCTGAAGCTGATGGCCTATCAACGGCGTGCTTTGTCTTGGGACTCGATAAGGGATTGGACCTCGTAAAACGTTATGGCCAGGCCGAAGCGATTTTTATAACGACGAATAAAAAGATCCATTTAACCAAGGGATTGCAGGGAAATTTTCAATTAAAGGATGCAAATAATGAATATACGGTTATTCAAGAAGGGTGACCTTTTTTTATTCTTTTGTATGGTAATAATTGCCGTTCTGACGCTTGCCTGGAATACTTATTCATCGCCAAGCAGCTTCGATGCTATTACTGCAGTAATAACTCAAGACGGAAAGGTCATTAAATCCATCAATTTAAATACTGTTACTGGTCCTGCATATGTTAATATCAATAATCATGGTATCAAGCAGGTGATTGTCGCCGAAAAAGGGAAAATCCGGTTTTCGGAATCAGCTTGCCTGGATAAGATTTGTGTGAAGACCGGTTGGCTGACAAAAACAGGTGCCAAAGCCATATGTTTGCCCTCGGCAACGATCATCACCATTGTTGGCGATCGCAAGGATTTTGACAGTATTACCTACTAAACCCCTATGCTCCTCAGAGCACAAACCCTCCTGAAAATGCTATTTTCTTACAAAAGGAGAAAAATGAGTACTAAACGAAATACTGTCATAATAATTCTGGTTTGCAATGCCATTTTAATTTCTTTATTGGAATTAATTATTCCCATACCTATTCCTTTACCAGGAATCAAGCTCGGACTGGGAAATATTATTACCATCATCGCTATTGCTTTTTTGGATCTTAAGGCTGTCTTGATGATTGTTCTGCTGAGATGTATTGTTGTGGCGGTTTTGAGTAAAGGGCTGATGATGCTGGCTTTTAGCCTGTCCGGAGGCCTTTTAAGCGCCCTGATTATGTGGCTGCTTTATAAAAAACTGCTTAATATTTTCAGTATCAAAGGAATTAGCATTGCCGGCGCTATAGTACATAACACGGCACAAGTAATTGTGGCCTCACTAATACTAAAAGAGATGATCCTCTTATATTATCTTCCAATCCTCCTGGTTTCATCGGTCGTCACAGGGTTAATAACCGGGAGCATCAGCGATTTAACTGTACGTGAGATTAGGAAAAGAGGAATCCTTTCAGATTCTATCTAGTTATTTGGGGAAGTGAGTAAAGTGCTGAGTTATTTATCCGAAATTAATCTCAAAAATTCCTTATTGGCTGAATTGGATGCCGGACTAAAAGCCTGTCTGGCCCTAATTCTTACAGTTCTAGCCTCCGTCTGTGAAAAGCAAGTAAGTTTCTTCATTATTTTTCTCTATTTACTTCTGGCAACACTTTTGTTGGGTAGTAATTTTCGATTTCTTTGGAAAAACATAGTTGCTTATGGAATTATTTTTATGTTGCCCTATTCTTTCGGCCTCTTATTATCAATACTTTTTGGTTATCTTTTTTCTAATGCCCTCTTTGTTTCCGACTTAGTTATCCCAGAAACATTTTTGAGAATGCTCAAGATATTTTTTGTCTGGTATATAGGCAGCCTGTATATTTGTTCTACTCCTCTTCAAGCAATTCTGGGTATGCTCAAGAAAGTTTTTAATCCCTTGAATAGTTTGGGTGTTCCGGTATCCAAATATCTAACTATTATTATGTGTATAGTAATTCAACTTACTGAGTCCGTGAGTGAATTTCAGAATAATACCGTAGAACAGGCACGTACTATATTCAAAGAAAAGCGTATGGGTTTGAAGACCAAGCTCAAAGAGATATCAAATCTATTAGTATTTTACATTGCGAATTCTTTGCATAAAACAGAAGAGATCCAGAAACTTGTTGATCAAACAAATCCGAATAATTTTACTTATAATATTCAGATTTCCCGAAAAGAAATCTTTACATTATTTAGTTTTCTATTATTGCTTACAGTTTTGATATTCCTGGAACTATAAAACATTAATAAGTTTAATGTGGAACTATAATTGGGTCCGCCTCCAACAGGGTTAGTGCTCTCTGTATACATTATCTCTTTTTGAGAAGTGTTGACACCTTTATTCTAATGGATTAATATCAACAAGGGAAAATAACTTAATAGCTTGGAGGAAAATATTTTTGGCTACTATAAAACCTTTTAAATCGGTGAGGCCCAGGGAAGATGTTGCAAGTAAAGTAGCCGCACTCCCCTATGATGTTTATAATCGTGAAGAAGCTTTAGAAGAAGTATTAAAGGAACCTCTGTCGTTTTTGAGAGTTGATAGAGCAGAAACACAATTTGCTAAGGATTTCAACCCTTATGATGCTCAGGTCTATGAGAAAGCAAGAGATAACCTCCGGAACATGATAAATGAAGGTCTGTTAATTAAGGAAGGGCACTCCTGTTACTATGTCTATGAACTGATTATGGATGGTCGTTCTCAGACGGGTTTAGTTGGATGCGCTACGATAGAAGACTACCTGAACAATGTCATCAAAACCCATGAGAAAACGAGAGAGGACAAGGAAATCGATCGAACAATTCATGTCGATGTTTGTAATGCTCAAACCGGACCTATTTTTTTAACATATCGTTCTCGAAAAACTATAAATGAAGTTGTGGATGTGATCAAAAAGAACTCTCCCTTATACGATTTTGTAGCTCCTGATGGAGTGAGACATACGGTATGGAAAGTTGATAATGTTAACGACATAGAAACAATATCTACGGAATTTAGTAATGTCGAAAGCATCTATATAGCAGATGGGCATCATAGAACAGCTTCCGCAGTTAAGGTTGGCTTAAAAAGAAGAGCTGAAAATCCGGGGTACACTGGAGAAGAGGAATTCAACTTCTTCCTTTCGGTGCTTTTTCCACATGACCAATTGATGATTTTAGACTACAACCGTGTGGTCAAAGATTTAAATGGCTTGACTAAAGAAGAATTTTTACGTGAGGTAGCTAAAGCATTTTTAGTTGAAAAAATAGGGTCGGAACCCTATAAACCTGCAGAAAAAGCTACATTTGGGATGTATTTGGAAGGAGTATGGTATAAGTTAACAGTAAAAAAGGAGATCCGTTCCAATGATCCTGTAGAGGGACTGGATGTATCATTGCTTCAAAATCATTTACTCACTTCAGTTCTAAATATCCAAGACATAAGAATGGATAAAAGAATCGACTTTGTCGGTGGAATACGAGGACTTAAAGAACTTGAAAAAAGAGTCAATCGTGATATGAAGGTTGCCTTTTCCATGTATCCAACTTCAATAAATGAGTTGTTTGATGTATCCGATGCAGGTAGATTAATGCCCCCGAAGTCTACTTGGTTTGAACCTAAGCTTAGAAGTGGATTGTTCATTCATGAGTTAAAGTGATCCTTAAGATTACTTTGTGGGTTCCAAGGGCTTTGTGCATCCTAGGAAGACATTCTCCTGTCCAGATCGAGCCCGTACTCAGACTCTGTTAAGCGGGCTTTTATCTCAAGTATGCTCGCTAGTCTTCTATCATCCGATTCCCTACCCGTTTTTCCTCTGAACTCGATGTTATTTATTTCAATAGTTTCTTGTTCTCTATTATTCTGAACGTAAAAGTTATAGTAAAAGAAAAGAGAACCGATTACAGCAAAGAAGATTGCCAAAACAAAATACCCCGTTGCCAAAAATACATTAGTAGTATAGTCGTAAGTATTTACATATTCTGTAACGGCGTTCTTAAGGACCGTAATTTTCGAAAATCCCATTCCATAGAACAATAACGAGGAAAGATAACAAATAGCTGTTGCTTTTGGCATTATTACACCTCCATTATAATCAAGACGACGCTATTAAATGATCTAAGATAAACGTAATCAGAGCATATGTTTTATATTCTACCCACCTCGCAGTACATATATTTGGCTAATTTCCGAACCTATGTTCTTATTATAACTGCTGACTGTGTAAATTACAATATAAACTTTATGAACTTTCAGTTCACAGGGAGGTATGAAAATTAATTTTAAGCAACACAAATAGGGGTACAGAGTACCCCTAAAAATAGCCACAAGAAAGAGGTCTCCATCAATTTGGATCAAAGACCTCTTGGTTTTGTTATTAGGACGTAATTAATGTCTGTTCTCCTCCCAATGCTATTTATTTATTTGGCAAATCGGTCCGGATGGAATAAATTAAGGTCGATTCGCTCAGTTCCGCCGTTCAAAATCAGATCTGCTACGATGCATCCGATAGCGGGAGCGTGCATAAAGCCATGCCCGCTGCACCCGTTAGCCAAAATAAGTCCGTTTAAGCCTGGAGCTTCGCCGATAATCGGCAGAAAATCAGGTGTTTGTTCGCAAATCCCCGTATAAGTGCGCAACCATTTGATATCAATGGCGGAAGGAATTGTATCAATTGCGGCCAGAAAAAAATCTTCAGCCCTGGATTTATCAACCGCGTCTTCCAGTCCTGGCCAAGTGTATTTATCTGTTCCCCCCAATAAAACCACCTTGGCGCTGACTTCCTGATGCAAATAGAAACCGGAAGCCAAATCCATAATCAAGGGCGTAACCGGCGGCACACCTCTGGGGTTGGTACAGACGTAGACCTGGCGACGAAAGGGCTGCACAGGAAGCGTAATCCCCGCCATTGCCGCAAACTGGGCAGCATACGGACCGGCGGCATTTACTATAATTGGGCTCCACATAGTCCCTTGCTTGGTTTCAATGCCTTTTATTCTATCTCCATCGATGATGATTTTCGTTGCTTCCCGTCCAAAATGAACGGTGGCGCCTTTTCGACGCACCGCAGAATATAAGCCAGCCAGAACAGCATACGGATCAGCATAGGCATCCCACGGACAATATGTTCCGCCCAGGAAGCGGTCTCTGCGGAGGTATGGGAAATTCTCCCGCAATTCTTCCTGTTTCAGGAGCTTCATCGGTATGCCCTCAGCCTCGGCTTGTTCACTTGTCACTTGAAGTTGATTCCACAAGCCCTCATGAGCGGCCAGCATTAAGCCCCCCTTTTCCAGATACCAAATTGGGGTATCAAAAGCGGACTCAAAATTTCGAAAGAAATCCCTGCTGAGTAAACTCAGACGCCGGAGCAGGGGACTGCTGAATTGGTAGCGGATACTGCCGGTTCCTTTGCCGGTGGAACCCAGCCCCAGTATTTTTTCCTTTTCCAATATTGTTACCGATAGTTGGGGATCCGCCTCCAGAATGTGATAAGCAATGCTTAATCCAATAATACCTGCGCCAATGATTATGATATCCGATTTAAGCTGCTTACTGCTTATGTGCATTAAGTTTTCCACCTGCATTATCTTATTTTTCAGTTCCGTTTCCAACTACTTGGGTACAGGTACAGGTACAGGTATATAAGATGTACTTAATTCTGTCGATTCCTGGTAGTGTTCACCATCCTGGACATGGTGAATATCACGATGGAAGTTCATCGTGCTTCATGAAATTATTA
Organism: Desulfosporosinus sp. Tol-M; assembly: GCA_000770645.1. Taxonomy (GTDB): domain Bacteria; phylum Bacillota; class Desulfitobacteriia; order Desulfitobacteriales; family Desulfitobacteriaceae; genus Desulfosporosinus. Next base: position 16,882 of record JQID01000115.1, on the reverse strand, counting down.
ACAACAGCTGTCTCCGCCGCCGTCCGAACAACCGCAGCTTGGTTCTGTTCCCGTCAGCCAGCCCTTAATGATACCGGCGGCACAACCCACACCGGGCTTAACCTCCAGGGCATTAAACGGGCAGTTTTTAGCGCAGGCGCCACATTCCATACAGCCGTCTTTATCAAAAATAACCGTTTTTCTGTTTTCTATGAGAAACACATTATGCGGACAAACCTCAATGCACCTGCCACAGCCCGTACATTGCTCTGACTTCAAATTCAACGTGGACACATTTTTAAAATATCTATTCCTCATTAAATAACAACTCCTTTAAGTTCAAAAAAATTGTTAAGCAAAATCAGGATTATTCCTAAGGCTATCGAGATAATTATCAGTGGAAGAGCTATTTTCATCTCTTTCAAGACGCCTGAAAAGGAAGTAAATGTTGAAGCACCTGTAAAGTTCATCGCCAAAAAAGCAGCTACGGAAGGAAGAATCAGTAAATATCCCAGCACTCTCCAAATGCTATTCTGGGGAACGGTTATCCATCCATTCCATCCATTCCATCCATTCCATCCATTAAGCATATAAACAACGATCACCCAAATAAATCCCAATAACCACCCTTTCCACGCGAAAGCTTTGCCTGGAATCCACGGCAGCAAAACCGGGGTTAAAACACATCCTACAATGACTGCACCCATATAGGCATAAAAATCAACGCTTCCGAAAGGCCCCAGACCAAGGAGATTTAATAAAAAGAGTACCCCAAAAATCATCAGGGAAGCTTTGCAGGCACCGACTAATTCTATTGGCGTCAAAACCAAGCGATCATAGGCACTAAACCTGACCGTCCGCATTTCTGCAGTAGCTTTCATTCCCGTATTGATAAACTCTTTGATATCCTTGGCCCTCACCGGTCCATAAACCACTTTAAAACCGGAAAACTTGGCAACCAAATGGGCACTTATCCCCGGTGCGCCCAATTGTGGTACGATAACTGTTTTGTGAGACACAAACTTCTCCAATTGTACTATAGCAATCCGGTTGAGAAGCTCTTGGGTCCCAAAGGTTCCCTTTCCGGCAGCACACCATACATTTATGCCCTTGGTATCCAGCACTAAAATCCAGGCGTTTAAGCCATTCAATTCTTTTCTTAAACTATCAAAGCTCATTTTATAATTAGCTGAAACCAGGACAAGAGAATTACTATCTGGTTTCCCCACCCTATAAAGACCAGGTTCCACAATATAGTTCATTCTGTTAATTCCCCAACGAGCTTTCCAACTACCTAAAACATCACTAAACGTCAATTCAGCTGAGGTTTGCATCACTTTCAATTCCCTGATGGTTATTTCCATATCGGCACCTCTTCTAATGATATAGACACTAAAATTGGTTATTTAGCACTCTTTCCTTAAGCTCTAAAATTTTACGTTCTATTGTCCTGGCCGTTTTTTGAAATTCATCATCACTTTTTCCTGTTGGATCTCCCAGACCCCAATCCTCTCTGTACTTGCACGGCAAATAAGGACAATTTACATTACATCCCATAGTTATTACAATATCAGGCTGTGGTATATCAGAAATAAGCTTTGAAAACTGCGTCTTTTCCATATCAATATCATAAAGTTGTTTGATTATCCTAACCGCATCCTTGTTAATATAAGGTTTTGTTTCAGTACCCGCTGAGTATGATTCAAAGACATTTGCTGCTAGCTTCTTTCCTAAGGCTTCAGCGATCTGTGAACGGCAAGAGTTGTGTACACAAACAAAGGCTACCTTTGCTTTATTCATTAAATGTTCACCTCTACATGACAATTACAATTATTATCCGACATTCTTATACATTGTTCATTATTAGATTTAATCTTTCCTAAAAACTCAGTGATATTTTCAATAACAGCACCATTAATACGATAATACATCCATGCCCCTTCACGCCTTCCATCAACAATCCCGCTATCGCACAGAATCCTCATATGATATGATAAAGTTGGTTGGGTAATCTTGAAATTATCCAATAGTTGACAGGCACACTTTTCGCCGTCAGAAAGTAAGTCTACTATGTTCAGACGTGTCTGATCGGCTATTGCCTTAAATAATAAAACATATTCTGCATAACTATACTTCATAAAAACCTCCGAAATCTTTTTGAAGCAGATATAGATTACTGTCTATATCCATATTATAATCGTTATATAGATAACTGTCTATATAGCGGTTGTTCACAAAACCATGATCTTTTGCGATCATGTTTTGTTTTGTCCGTAAGTCAAATAAGTCTTGAATTCCGGGCAAGGAGGAATCCCAACCTCTTTGTCGAAACTAATAATAGTTGAACTATAGAGCAATAATAATGAAGAATAGGAGTATCGAGATTAAATGGGAAAACTTAATTTTCGGTTTAGTATTTTTAGTATCGTTCTTTGTCTGGCCATCGTTGTTTCCGGTTGCGCCGCAACTAAGGCCCCGGAAAATAATCAACCAGCTAAAAGCGTCGGGAAAACGGTTAAAATTGGGGTGTTGCCCATTGAGGATAACTTGCCGTTCTATGTTGCCGAAAAAGATGGCCTCTATGCCAAAGAAGGAGTTCAAGTAGAACTCATCACCTTTGCGAGTGCCCTGGAGCGGGATACAGCATTGCAAGCAGGACAAATTGACGGAGAAGTTGCGGATTTGATAGCCGTGGCTTTGTTAAAGAAAGTCGGAACCGAGGTGAAGATTGCTTCGATCGGGCTTGGAGCAACTCCTCAAGAAGGACGTTTTGCGATTTTATCCTCACCCAAGTCGAGTATTAAAGACATGGCAGGATTAAAAGGAGCGACCCTGGGGATATCGCAGAACTCGATCATCGACTATGTAAGCGATCAAATGCTTCTGGATCACGGAGTTCTGCTCAGCGATGTGAAGAAGATGTCGATCCCTAAAATGCCTGTTCGTACAGATATGTTACTATCGGACCAGATCAATGCCGCTTGCCTTCCTGATCCTCTGGCTTCCCTGGCTCAAGCCAAGGGAGCCCATCTGATTATTGATGATACGTACCGGAATATTTCCCAGACCGTTTTCATATTTCGGACCGGTAGTATTCAGGAGAATCCTGCTGGAATTATAGCTGCCGTAAAAGCTTATGGATCCGCCGGACAAGCGTTAAATAACAATCCCGATCAATATCGCAGTCTTTTTTTCGAAAAAACCCAAATCCCTGCTGAGTTAAAGGAAAGCTATAAAATGCCTACCTTTTCGAAGCTTCAGCTTCCAACAGAGAAAGAAATCAATGGTATTATGAAATGGATGGTTGAGAAGAAGCTCCTTCCCCAAGCTTACAGCTATCAAGATTTAGTAGATTCCAATATAAGGGGAGAATAACCTGTGATTGAAGTTTCTCATTGTGATCTGGCTTATGTTCAAGGAGCGTCACAGGTCAAGGTCTATGACGATTTTAGCTTGAAAGTTGAACAAGGAGAAAGCTTAGTTTTAATAGGCGCGTCAGGCTGCGGCAAGAGCACCCTCCTTTATCTCTTAGCCGGGTTATTGCAACCAACAGGCGGGGAGATCAGAATTTGGGATGAGCCGGTGAAAGGTACCCGGCGGAAAACAGCCTTTATTCTGCAGGAATATGGGCTCTTTCCCTGGCTTAATGTGGAGCAAAATGTTAGTTTAGGTTTGCGGGTTCGGCATATGCCTAAGCGGATGTATCATGGAACAGTCGAAGAAATGCTCCACAAAATGGGCTTGTGGGAAGTGAAGAATCATTTTCCCAGTCAGTTGAGCGGAGGGCAAAGACAAAGAGTGGCTTTGGCCCGGGCGTTAACCTTACAACCGGATTTGCTCTTAATGGATGAACCTTTGTCAGCCCTCGATGCCTTGACCCGTGAACGACTGCAAAAACTATTATTAGAAATCTGGCAGGAACAGAAGTTAACAACTGTTTTAGTAACTCACAGTATTGAAGAGGCTGTTTTTCTAGGCAGTCGCATCTTAGTGCTGGCGGATGGCCGCCCCACTCAAGTCATGGGCGAAATACTTAATCCTCTTGTTGCGCAAAATGACTATCGTCAGACATCGGAATTTTTCCAGAAGACGAGATATGTCCGTTCTCTCCTGGAAGGGGGGACGGTTGGATGAGCCGGCAAGGAAGAGAATTTCCGGGACAGTTCTTTGGATATTTGGGAGCTGCTTTATTTTTGTTAATACTCTGGCTGTATGCCGCCTGGAGCTTTAATACGCCCCTGTTACCGACACCTCAGGCAGCTATATGCGCCACCTCTCGCTTGCTGTTCGAAGCGGACCTCGGGAGACACCTTTGGGTCAGCACGTATCGAGTCGTCCTATCTACGTTACTCTCGTTACTGATTGGTCTTCCCCTCGGATTGATTATGGGATATGAACGGCGGATTGACAGGTTCCTGGCCCCTTTGGTTTATATAATCTATCCCATCCCAAAGATTGTCTTTCTCCCATTGATCCTCTTGTTTCTCGGACTTGAAGATCGCTCGAAGATTTTCCTCATTACATTGATCGTCTGTTTTCAAATATTAGTTACAACACGCGATGCTGTTCGCAAAGTAACGGCTGAAACGGTTTCTTCCCTACGTTCTCTGGGCGGAAACCGAGCTCAAGTCTACCGGTACGTGCTCTTGCCGGCAAGTTTGCCCGATATTCTGACTTCTCTTCGCCTGAGTATGGGGACAGCGATTGCTGTTTTGTTCTTTGCCGAGTCGTTTGCTACAACCGAGGGATTAGGTTATTTCATTATGGATTCGTGGAGCCGGGCGGCTCCGGATGAGATGTTTGCCGGAATCATTATGATGGCTCTACTGGGGGTCAGTTTATTTATTGTCGTGGATCTCTTGGAAACGACCCTTTGCCGTTGGCAGCATCTCAAGGGGAACTGAACGAACGCATTAACCAATATTACAGTAAGCACATGTTTTCGAGAAAGTCTGGTTAAAGTAATAATGAAGTTCCATTATCAAGGAGGACCATCGATGGATAAATTGGATAAGTTACTCGATGCACAGGAAAAGACCGAACAAAATAACAAAAAGCAAGGTAAAAGGCAACCAAACAAAAAGTTACCTAATAAGCAACACAGTACTAATAAATAACCCTGCCGGAAACCATGATCTTTGGAAGGTCATGGTTCTTTTATGTTTCAGTGGGCCTTCAGAATGCATTGGAACCTATCAAAATAAGCAGGAAAATTGTTACTTTATAGCGAAGAATAATAGGATCGAATAACGATTGGATAATTCATAGGCAGAATGTAATGGGGGTAATGATGGCTACTAAAGAACTTAGTCAAGTTAACTTGGATTCATATCTGGATAAGCTCTATGAAAACTTGCAAAGGTGTGGAGACAAGCTGAATGCCCGGATTCTCAACACCCTTAAATTAAAACTCGAACGCCAGGAAGTTGCTGTAGCCTGCTATGGTTATGTCTCTTCAGGCAAATCCAGGTTATTAAACGTGTTAATAGGTGAGGATAACCTCCTGCCGGTAAGTCCACTGTCTTCAAGTAAGAATTCCGTGTACATCAGACCGGGTAAATCATTAAATATAGGGATATGGCCAAAGTACAAGCCCCCTACCAGGGTTGCTTTACCGGAGCGTGAGCAGTTCCATGCGTTATGTCAGGATCCAAAATTGGAATGCCTGAAGCTTTTTTGGGCAACTCCGGAGGGCCTAAGTTTGATTGACACCCCTGGAATTGATTCCATTGAGAGCGGGCATGAGCAGGCGGCAAATCCCCTCCTGCTCTTGGCGGATGTGGTGATTTACGTAACGGATTACAATCATGTTGAATCTCAGGTGAATTTCAGTTTTTTGAAAACCCTGCAAGCTCGTGAAATTCCCTACGTACTGATCGTTAATCAAATAGATAAACATGTTGACTTGGAGCTTTCTCTGGCCGATTTTTATACTAAGCTAACCCAGGGCTTGAAACAATGGGACTTGAAACCACTAAGAGTATATTTTACCAGTCTGACAGAGGATAAATCCCCCGCTTGCCAATTGGAGCAGTTGGAAAAAATGTTAACTGCGTTGCGCTCAGGAGGAGCGAAACTTGTAATTTCAACGGTCATCCGCTCTGTACGTCAGGTACTACAGCGCCATAGCAGCTTTTTCTCTGAACAGCAAGAGGTTCTGCGTGAACCTCATCTTTGGGTCAGAGAACAAGCCATTAATGAGCAGGAAGTCTTGTTTGCTTTTCAGGATCTGGAAAAGCAAATCCGGATGTTAACCGCTTTGGCAGAAACCATCGATTCTGAAATTATGACAGAGGTAAACCAGCTCTTGGAAAATGCTCGTTTGTTTAGTTATGAAACGCGGGAACTGGCCAAACATGTGCTTAGTTCCAGACAGCCCGGTTTTAAAGCCGGTTTTTTTGCCAGTTCAGCTAAAACGAAATCCGAGCAGGAGCAACGCCTTAACAAACTTTTTACGGAACTGGCAACCCGCTCAGAAGCAAACATAACCTGGCATTTGCGCAAAATATTAGCGGAAATACCTGCTCGCTATGACCTGCCGGCAGAAAGCTACGTCGATCAGGTATCTCAAATGAACGTATCGTTTGAACCTGAACTTTTGCTTCAAACAATACGTCCCGGGGCTATGGTTTCCGGAGAATATGTCATGAACTATACCAACGACTTAGACGTTGCCCTCAAATCCGTTTATCGGCAAAGCGGTAAAAAGTGGATCGAACGCGCTCAGGAAGCCGCAAATCAAAAAACCCACCGGGAATTACCGAGCCTTCAGGAACAATTAGAGGACCACAGACGGATGCTTGGCTCACTAGCGGAATTAAATAGACTTGATGTGCTCCACAACAATCATATGGCGGAACTGCTAACCTTCTGGGAGCAGGCATCTTCGCAATTTACGGAAGATCGTCTCTGGACAGACGATAAACTACCTGACTCGAACAGGGATCAAGCTTTAAAGGCAAGTCGTCAGCAGGCGGATCGTCAAAAAGGATATATGGGGCTGCGGGGGAATATCAATTCTTCCCAAAGCGAATTTCCCGGGTTAAAAAATAAAACCTCAGCTGCAACGGTGCGAAGGGGACACCCGAAACTATGGGAAACTGTCCAGGATTTAACGATCTGCTCTGATTTAGTAGCCCCTTTACCAGGTTTTAGTTTAAGGGTAAAATCTCTCCGTCAAAGGATTGCCCGCTTAGAAAATAATTTATTTACAGTCGCCCTTTTCGGTGCTTTTAGCGCGGGAAAATCCTCCCTGGCTAACGCTCTGCTTGGAGATTCAGTGCTTCCGGTTTCTCCGAATCCCACGACTGCCACTATCAATAAAATTTTACCCCCAACTGACCGATATCCTCATGGCACTACCAAAGTAAAATTAAAGAGTCTTCCTGATCTGACCACTGATGTGCTATCGTCCTTAGCGGTATTTGGGTTAACCGCAACAGACTTAACCCAAGCTTTACGCCAAATTCCCGGCTTAGACACCCAGGATGTCCCGCTCGAAGCAAAACCATACTTGAGTTTTCTCAAGGCTGTTGCGCGCGATCAATCCTCTTTACTGGAGCACTTAGGCGAAGAGCTAACCGTCGATTTTCTTGATTTCCGTGATTTTGTCGTTTCAGAGGATAGGGCTTGTTTTGTGGAAGGCATTGAGCTGTACTTTTCCTGCCCGTTAACAGAACTAGGGGTAGTACTGGTGGATACGCCCGGATCTAATTCCACGAATGTCCGCCATACCAATATTGCTTTTGATTATATTAAAAATGCCGATGCCGTACTATTTGTCACTTACTATAACAATCCTTTCTGTAAGGCGGATGCCCAATTTCTTTCCCAATTGGGTAAAGTTAAAGACACCTTCGAAATGGACAAGCTCTTTTTCATTGTCAATGCCTCGGATTTGGCCCAAACGCCTGAGGAATTAACTCTGGTCCTTAAACACGTCGAACAAAATTTACGAACCAGTGATATTATTCGGCCACGGCTCTTCCCGGTTTCCAGTCAGTTGGCTCTTTTGGTAAAGCTGGCTGCTGAGGGAAACCTTCAGCCTGAGGAAGAGCAGCTTTATCGCCGACGCCTTAAGCTAAGTCCGCAAGAGAGTCTTCCGGAACCGGAAAAGGCGCTCTTTGCTTCCGGGCTAAAACTCTTTGAAACAAGTTTCTATACCTTTATCGAAGAAGAGTTGATCAACTTAGCGGTAGAATCTGCTAACAAGGAAATTCAAAGGATCTTACAGTCGGTGAATGGCTTATTGGAAGCAGCCCAATCCGATGCTTCTCAAAAAGCGAGAAAACTGCAGGGTTACCGAAATCTTGAACAAACGATTCTTTCAGGTTTAGAACAGATTTCTCTTTTAGCGGAGGAAAGTTACATTGCCCAAGAGATTGACGAACTTATTTATTATGTTAATCAAAGACTCTCCTATCGTTATTCCGGTCTGTTTGACCGAGACTTTTTTATCCTAAAGAAGCCAAAAGAGGAGCAGCCTAAGCTTGCTGTTCAGCAATGTATTGGGGACTTTCTCCAGGACATTGAAGTTGAACTGGTCCAGGAGATCCATGCTACCTCCCTTAGAATGGAGAGATTTGTGCAAAAAACCCTGGACCTTGTTTTAAATAAGTATGCCGCCTTTGTCAGCCAATCTGATCAACAGTGCAGTTTGCCAAACGAGCACAAAATTCCTTCCCAGGAAGAGCCTGGAACGCCTGTTCTAAACTGGGATACCAACTCTCTTTCTAAAACGGCCGATCTCTATAAAAATCCTAAAGACTGGGTCGAGGGGCAAGGTCGGGCTAAAATGCTGGATACGATTATGCAGCTGATCCAGCCCAAAATTAAGGCTTGGCTAAATGAATGCAGTAATACCCATAAAGAATTTTGGCAGGAATTGTTTGAGCTTGAATGCCAAAAGCTTAGAGAGCAAGCTTTTTTGGAAGTATCCGGCTATTACTCCAGGTTAGCCACAGCCCTGGCGGATGGCTATGACGTAAACTACCTGGAACAAGTTCAAACAGAATTGGCCGGATTGGCTAACATTAAAAAAGTCTAATTTCTTACACGCCTCATTTTTATTTCTTTCATTTCAAAGAAGAGAAATGCAGCTGTCAACACCACAGCCAAAGAATCTGCAATCGGCGCCGTTATCCAAACTCCTTCTATTCCATATAAATTAGGCAAAATGAGTAAGAGTGGAATGAAGATGAGCACCTGTCTTGATAGGCTGAGAATCGTTGATTGAACAGGTTTGCCCACGGCTTGGAAATAATTTGCGCCAATGATCTGAAATCCGACGATTGGAAGAACGGCAAGAAAGGTAACCAGAGCGTGCACGGTCAATTGCGTCAGGGCAGTATCTCCTTTGCTAAAGAGTTCTACGATTGGGGTAGCAGCGGTTCGAACGATGATATAACCCACGGAAGCTATGGCCGTACCGGCAATCGTTCCTTTTATTAATGTTTCTTTCACTCGCTCATAAAGCTGAGCGCCGTAATTAAACCCAATCAGAGGCTGAGCTCCCTGACTGATTCCGACAATTGGCATTATGAGGAACATTGCCAAACTCATGAGAATACCTACAGCTGAAAGGGCTATATCTCCGCCATAAGCCATAAGGGTTTTGTTTAAGATCGTTTGCTGAACACTATTGGCTATTTGCATCGCAAAAGGAGCAAAGCCTATCGTAACGATCCTCACAACAATCGGAACTTGGAGTTTCAGGTTTTTGAGTCTAATTTTAATCTTACTTCGACCTGTATAGAAATAACTGAACACCCAAACCGCCGAAACAGTTTGCCCCGTGATAGTTGCCAAGGCTGAGCCTTTGATACCCCACCCCAGGTTAAAGATAAATACATAGTTTAAGATAATATTGATTACAGCGCCAATGATTTGGGTTATCATAGCAAACCGAGGATTCCCTTCGGCCCGGATGAAGTTATTTGTCCCATAGGAAAGCGCTCCAGGGACTGCCCCAATCATGATAATATGGATATAATCCCGGGCATAAGGTAAAACCTCTGAACTGGCGCCAAACAGCCTTAAGATCGGCTCAGAAAAGAGGAAATAGACGCCGGAAAGCATTAAAGGCAATAAGATTAATAAGAGGGTAGCGTTACCTGCAATTCTCTCTACTTCTTCTTGTTTCTGTTCCCCAAGACGGATCGAAATCAAGGCGGTCGCGCCAATGCCAATCAGCATGGCTACAGCAAATAATATAATCATAATCGGGAGAGCTACAGTGGTGGCGGCAATTCCTATGGAACCCACGCCTCGCCCCACAAAGATTCGGGCTATAATAATATAAAAGGCATTCACTAACATGCCAATAATTGCGGGTAAGGAAAATTCCCAGAGCAGACCGCCAATATTTCCATTACGCATATCTAAACTTTTCATTATATAAGTTCTTCTCTCTTCTTCCTTTTGGGATACTATAATAATCTAAACTGGGATGGTGTCATTATCCCCTGTATTTAATAGCTAATCCTTTTAAGAAATTTCTAGCGTATTTATCTCCACACTCTTTATAATTCTTATGTCCTTCTTTTCTTAGCAGAGCGCTTAATTCTCCTTTTGTTACCATAACCCCTGTTTTTTCAAATATATCAATCATATCATCACTTGTTAGTGATAACGCAATTTTCAATTTCTTAAGCAGCATATTATTAGGATTGTTAGGATTCTTATTCTTTAGAACCGGTCTTTCAGCTTGTCCCGGTTTTGGATCTTGTTTTCCTCTTTTAAATATAATAAAGCCATTTAAAAATGACTCCAGCGTACTATTATTACACTTTATATTTTCTTCCTTTGCTTCTATTTTGTCATGATCGTCAGCTTCATTATTGTAACGGTAAGTGTCTTTTGATTTGATGAGCAGCTTCCTCACAATTTCTCGTGATAGTTCAACGCCGCCAAGTTTAAATATCTCTACCATATCCGGATCCCTGATATCCAGTGCATATCTTAATCTAATTAATATATCATTATTATCCATCTATAATCCTCCTAAATCTTTCTTATGCTATACTTATATTATAGCATGAACATTTCAAGGTGGCAGGGTCACCGATATGCACGCTTGAGCCCAGTAGGTATTGGCAATTTCTCCTAAGAGAGATTGCAGCTATAATATCCTTCAACTTTGCAGCGGGTAGTATTAAGATGAGGTTATTTGATTATTAATGGAGGCAAAACGGTGATAGCAGAAGTATACCCAAATATATTCAAGAATGAAATAGTCCTGCCCAGAAACCCCTTAAAAGCCATCAACAGCTACATCATAACATCCGAAAACAGGAATTTAATTATCGATACGGGCTTTAATACAGCAACCTGTCAGGCTCAGTTAATGAGCGGTCTGGAAGAACTAACCATTGCTCTCAATAAAACCGATCTCTTTATTACTCATATGCATACCGACCACTCCGGTCTTGCTCCAATCCTGAAAAAACACGGCGTACAGGCAATCTATTTTAGTCAGCTGGATGGGGATTTGTTTAATAATATCTCCCGAAAAGGGAATTTTGTTCAAACCATCCAAACGCATAACAAAATATATAATCTGACAAGCAACAACCCTTTTGGCAAAGATTTTGGGGACGTGCAGATCGAACCGCTGGAATTCATCCCGTTATCTGAGGGAAACGAAATAGTCATAGGGGATTATTGCTTTGAAGTTGTGGATATTCCCGGTCATTCTCCGGGACATATCGGCTTGTATGAAAGAAAACACAGGCTGTTTTTTTGTGGGGACCATATCTTAGATGAAATTACTCCTAATATATCATTCTGGGGATTTGGACAGGATATTTTGGCTACATATTTAAATAGCCTCCAGAAGGTGTACGAGTATGAAATTAATTACTTATTTACTGGACACAGAAAAGTTCTTAGGGAGCACCGGAAAAGAATCATTGAGCTCTTTGACCACCATGAAAAACGCCTCAAAGAAGTTTTAACTATTTTGAAAGATAGTGCAAAGACAGTCGGCGAAGTGGCTCCTCATATGCACTGGGATATTGGCAATCTAAGGTGGGATGATTTTCCAAACTCACAAAAGTGGTTTGCCTCTGGGGAAGCCCTGTCTCATTTAGAACATTTATTCCATACCGGACTCGTTGGCCGAAGCGATAGGAATGGGATGTTTTTTTATGGGATTATATGAATTGCTATTCGATAATTTTCCGGAAATATCGTACATTCTCAATTAGTTGCGGACCATGCATAAAAAGCCCTCCGCCAACCAAAAAGATGACATCCTTCCCGTAGATTTTAAGTGATTCGGGAATACTTGATAAACTCATGCCCCCGGCAGGGCAAGGGAAAATCGTTTTAAGAATTCCCATGGGCATAGCTGTTCCACGAACAATGCCTTCACATTCTTCGCGACTAAAAGAAAAACGTCCTCCAAAGTTTGGGAATATGGTTCCATCGCCACCGGCCAGTCGCACGATTTGACCAAATAAAGCATGATGGGAAATCCCACTTTGATTTAAGACATAACTTCCTTGGAAGGCAGGGTGACTAATTATTGGAAGCCCTAAACTCTCATCTTCTGCAATTTCACGCATAAGATCTAACCCCGTTAAACCTGGGGAAATCAAATATCCACCCGCTCCAAGGTCCTTGGCGAGTTTCGCTCGCCCTTTTATTTCAGAAAAAGGTGCTGTGATATTAGGCATATAGATAGAATGACGCCCCGTCTCCCAATTGGCTCTTTGAACTGCCTCGGCACAAAGTTTTACTCGTTCTTCAAAGGGACAGAAGGCCTGGTTTGATAGGCCATGGTCATCCTTAATAATATCTATACCCCCAAGGGCAAATGTATAGGCTAGTTCCGCTAACTCTTTCGAACCAAGCCCCATAGGTTTAAGTGCTGTAAAGAGAAGGGGACGCTCCTGTACGTCAAGAAGTTCTCTTAAACCATTCCGACCAAAGCGGGGGCCCTTAAAGCATTTGAGTAAAGACTCGGGGAGTTCTAAATGCTCCACACGAATATTGGGTTTTATACTGATATTGCCAAATACGACGTTAAGGAGTTGGGTAAGCTCTCCGGCAGCAGTAGCCACGGCATAGGAAATTACAGATTCATATTGATTCTCCCCACAAGCTGCGAAGGATTCTATGCGACCCAAAATATGTTCCCGAATTATTCCGTCAGGCACGAGTTCGTCAGGAAACTCCACTGTTTGCTCAAGACAAATATCTTTTGCTTTTGCATAGGCCTCATTTTCAGCACCCCACAATCGGTAGGTCACCAAAAACCTTTCACAAGGCAAGGTGAGTTGTGAACTACCAGAAAAAAACATAACTCTTCCTCCAATCAAAGCGCTTCCGGCTTAGCTGAACTATGCACCGCAGCCACAAAAGCTTCGGCCAGTTCTGCCTCTTTAATCCCGAAGTTCGCACCGAGTAAATTTTCCACTGTTGCAATAAGGGATAGAGCATCGAGACCATACTCTGTCATAAGATATTTTTTACTTGCACCATGAACAAAGGTATCTTTCAGGCCAATTCTTACGAGCCGTTTTCCAATTCCCGCTTCGGCTATCTTTTCAGCTATTATGGTACCCAAACCGCCGATAATTGAGTGATTTTCCATGGTTATTACGCCATATTTAGATTGTTCGATAGCCTCAAGAACAGTTGGATCGTCAAAGGGTTTTAAGGTAGTAATATGCATGTGCTGAATAGCTACCCCCTGAGTCTGGAGAGCTTGAAGCGCACGAATCGCTTCTTCGGTACAGATTCCGCTTGAAAGCACGACAAGATCTTTTCCAAGCGAAAGAGTCCGGGCTTTGCCAAATTGCATCGGTTCAGTTGAAGGAAACAAGCGGGGAATTTCGCCGCGGAGGATGCGGATATAAACCGGTCCATGAATAGCCTGGGCTACATCAAGTACCGACTCGACATCTGTCGCATCTCCACATTCCAGAATGGTCATATTCGGCAGGGAGCGCATCACCGAGATATCTTCAATCGCCTGGTGAGTTGCCCCGCCTGGAGTCATGATTCCAGGTAAGAAACCAAACATTTTCACAGGCAGTTTTGGATAGGCAACAGACATAGCTATCTGGTCATAAGCCCGACGATAAATAAAGACTGCAAAGGTATGCACAAAGGGAATATAACCTTCGCGGGCTAACCCCCCGGCAAAACTCAACATATTTTGCTCAGCGATTCCCATCGAAAAAAACCGCTCGGGATAGGTATCTCTAAAATCATCAATTTCAACTGAACTTGTCAAGTCAGCGGATAAAACGACGACCTCGGGTTTGTCCTTAGCCCATGTTATCAAATTCTTTGCATGAACCTTTGATAGGATCTCCATTACGGTTTTTCCTCCTTGAATAATTGTTCGAAAGCTAATTGATAGGCTTTCTTTTCCTCTTCACTCGAAAAACGAACGTAGTGAAGTTTGGGGACTCTTTTTTCAAGGAGCGGAATCCCTCTACAGGGGTCTGTGTCACATAAAATAAAGATGGGCCGTCCATCGGATTCAAGTTGTCCGAGTTCTGTCAAGGCTGCCACATCGTGACCATTCACCCGGTAAACTCTTGCCCCAAAAGCTTCGAGCCGTTGATCGAAGGGTTCTATATTCATAACTGTGGTCATTAAACCATCACACTGGTAGCCGTTGATATCCACATAAATGAGCATGTTTCCAAGCTTATGAAAAGACATCGCCTGCACGGCTTCCCAGAATTGCCCCGCTTGGCACTCACCGTCGGACATAAATAAAACGACCCTACCGGATTCATTTTTCAATTTCCGAGCCAGAGCGATACCCGCCGCTTGGCTGATTCCCTGACCAAGGGAACCGGTCATGATTTCCATACCAGGCGAATGTTCAGCCCCAATCATTTCGACGACACTGCCATCCTGATTAAACTGATCAAGGCCTGATTGGGCCATACGCCCCACTTCAATCAGAGCCGCATAAAGTACGAGCGAGTATTGGGAAGGGGAAAGGAAGAAGCGATCATACTCTTCGGACTTTGGACCGTTATAGTTTGCTCCCGTAAAATATTTAGAATTGTTCGCTCCAGGCACACCCGGGAATTGTGCCGGAACGATAGGACGTTCAACTTTTCCTAATTTAAGTACGCTTAAATACAATGCAGCGAATATCTCCGCAGAGGAGCAAGCTTGACTGAGATACCCTCCGTTGTTTTTGAGGGTATGGTCCATCACGCGTCGCCGGATTCGATCGGCTACCCTGTAGATTTCATCATGATGTAAAGGACTTTCCTTCGGGTTCATCTTGACATCTGCCCCACTTTCCCCAAAATATTGATACAAACTATGGGTGAATGAATCAAAGTTGTCCAGTCCAAAAATACAAACCTATTCAACCCCCAAAGCCTTAAACACTGCATCCTCAGCACTCTGATAAAATATAATGTTAAAGCAGCCAATCAATTCAGATGGAACAGTTCCGAGGTCAACAGCCGATGTAATGGGGAGCAAGACCTTCTTGGCTCCACTGTCCAGACATACCTGCAAAGTATTCACCAATTCTTCCACCTTTATGATAGTGCCACCGATGCTGAGGTCACCCAAAACAACCGTACTACATCACAATGAAGCACACGGCATATCTTATCCGTGTCTCTATCCAGTTCAAACTGATCCAAAGATCATCATAATATTTGTTAAGAGGAAACCTGTTTGGGGTCTCTATCAATTTCGGGGGTGCCTCTTTGACTATATCCATAAATTCGGCATATTTCTGCTATGTCCTGCCAAAAACTGCTTCGTTTTGTATTTCTTATGGAAATTTCCCTAATATGAGAAATTAAACACAATAAAACCTCACATTTTTTGAACGTGAGGTTCCATGCTAAAGGAATCTTTCAAGTAATAAGTCTTCAACATTTCTCCTTCCATCGATTACGGCAAGCACCCAGAGCTTATTCTCTTCAGTTTTATAAATAATTCGCCAAGGCGGACTAATTAATTCTCTGTAAATCAGGATGCTATGAAGTCTCAATTCGGGAACAATTCGTCCTTGCAGAGGCATCTGCCCTAAGTTATCGGCTTTTTGTTTAATGGCAAGGTAAACTCGTCTTGCTTGAAGGTCATTGTCTGCGGCAATATATTCTATTATTCTTTTTAAATCCTGCTGGGCCGTTTGGGTCCAGAAGCCATGCTGTTCGCTTGTCGTCATGATCTTAGCTTGGCATAGTTGTCTAATTCACGCTCAAAGCCTGAAAAAAAGTCTTCCTGTGATAAAATTTTCCCCTCTATGATATCCCTTTCCCCTTGGGTCAGTAATTTTAATAAACCGATAGCTTTCTTCATGTTTTCATAGGATTCAGTATCTACTAAAACAGCCCTGGCCTCTCCATTTTGGGTGACATAGACAGGTCTGCGGGTCTCATTAACTTGTTCCAGAATCTCAGCAGCATTAGCCTTAATATAAGATATGGGTCTAATATCTTCATTTATATTCATTGCATTATCCCTCCCTATACAAATATAGTACTAAATTAAATCCGGTTGGTCAAGGGCATCCCTAAAACCATATGGTTAAAGTCATGGTCATGATTTTCCTACTAATTCAAATTCAAAACCGCTAAATTGTATCAAGTGCTTTATCTTTCGTTTCGGCAGCCGAAAGGGCTTCCTGGGATGAAGAAACCCAAGCAGTCCTGTTGATACTATACTTAACCCGGCATATAATAGAAGCATGATTAAGTCAAAATTTTGCATAGGAGTGATCAGTAATGATTATTAAACCCACATCTGCATTGAGGACAGAACTTGGTGAAATAACCAGGATATGCAAAGAAAGGTCTGAGCCTGTTTATTTGACCAAAAATGGTGAGGGCGAGTTGGTTGTAATGAGCATTGCTGCATTTGAACGCAGAGAAGCAACGCTAAACCTAAGAGCAAAGCTGTTAGA